>CALDPK010000001.1 GCA_937911855.1 uncultured Trueperaceae bacterium
CACTTCGTACTCCTGCTTCACGAGATTCAACATCTCTCTGGCGAGATCGCCCTCGATACGCTGTTCCGCGCTCTTGAAGAACTCGTCGAGGCGTTCGAAGCCTCCTTGGGACGGGACGACAACCGTCGGATCGTAGCGCTGCTGCTGTTCGTATACTACTCAATGCAGATCTTCCTGCTCGGCACCGCGTTCACCCGTGAGTACTCGCTGGCACTCGACGAGGACGCAGCCACGGGCGACGGACCGAAGGAAGAGGCTGCAGCACAGGCCACATGATGAGCAGAAACACACCACCACCCCTGAGTCACCAGCTGCCCCTGTTCAGTAACGAACGGGTGGTGCAGCGGACGACCAGTACCGGCACCACCATCCGCGCTCAGCTGAAGCCAGCCGGCAGCGGCATGGTCACGGTTATCGCGTGGTACAGGCGCGAACCTGACGGCCGCTGGCAGCGTCGCCCACAGGAAGAAGGCCGTACGGTTCCGTTTGATCAGCTTGGTCTTGCCAGTACTTTTGATGAGTTATTCAGTCTGTAGCTTTCTGTGCGCTGAGCCACTATCTGGTCTGGTAGCCTTCAGTAAATGCCCGCTCTGCGGGGGCTAGGGGAGGGCTGCAATGCCATTCGTTGAAGATGCCACGGTAAGGACCCTCTTGAAGCGTGAAGAGAGCTACTCCATCCACGCGCTGGTCAACATCTACGAGAACCCGGGGACCAATGCCGCGGTCATCGCATCCCACCTGCAGATCCCACCTGCCTTCCTTGCAAAAGTATTACGCAAGCTGGTCAAAGCCGGCTTCATCGAGAGTCGCATGGGCCGCAACGGTGGAGTCACGCTGCTCGTTGACCTCAAGCAGATCTCGATGCTGGACGTGATCGAAGCCGTCTCGGGACGCCTGATCGCTGACAACTGTCAGACGCGGGAGTTCTGCGCGACGCAGCAGCGCAAGGGCCACTGCTGCATCAAGGGCGCCTGGTTCCGGGCTACCTCAGCCGTCCGGACTGCGTTCAGTGAGATCATCCTGTCCGATCTGGCCGACGAACCCGCAACGCCGGTCGGGCCTTCGGTCGAACTGCCTGTAGCCTGAATCATAAGAAACTGCGCCCATCCTTCTCAGGGTGGGCGCAGTCTTCATTCCGGTATGGGGTCAGTGCTGGGAGTGGTCCTGCGGGACCGGCTCGCTGTTCGTGCGGAACAGGTCGGGCTGCTCTTCGCCGTGGACGTGGATGTGTCCGACCAGGCCGCGTTCCAGGCGGGAGAGTGAGTGGTCGACCAGCGTGAGTGTTCCCGGTACGTCGACCTGGAACTCGACTATCGTTGCTCCGCCGGCGGGGACCATCGTGGTCTGGACGTTGTGGTTGATGAGGCTGCCGCCTTCGACGTAGACGCGGTCCATGATCTCCCCGATGATGTGGAAGCTGCTGGTGTAGTTGGGGCCGCCGACGCCGAAGTAGAGGCGGACGGTTTCGCCGACGTTGACGTTCATCGGGTACTGGTGGGTGAGGGCGTCAGTTGCGCCGTTGAAGAAGAGCCATTCTGCGCGTTCGTCCATCATCTTCTCGATGTCGAAGCTGAGTTCGCCCTTCGAGCCGAAGCGTTCGATGGTGTACAGCTCGCCTTGCATGATGTAGA
>CALDPK010000002.1 GCA_937911855.1 uncultured Trueperaceae bacterium
ACCGCCGACATCGGCTGGGTCACCGGTCACAGCTACACGGTTTACGGACCGATGGCCAACGGCGCAACCCAGGTCATCTACGAGGGCGTACCCACCGAACCGCACCCCGGCCGTATGTGGGAGATGATCGAACGTTACGGCGTGACCATCTACTACACCGCCCCCACCGCCATCCGCGCATTCATGAAACTCGGCGAGGAACACCCGGCGAAGTACGACCTGAGCAGCCTGCGGCTCATCGGCTCTGTCGGCGAGCCGATCAACCCGGAAGCGTGGATGTGGTACCGCCGCGTCATCGGCGGCGACCGCACCCCTGTCGTGGACACGTGGTGGCAGACGGAAACGGGCGGCATCATGCTCACGACCCTGCCGGGCGCCATGCCCGCCAAGCCCGGTGCAGCAGGACTGCCGCTCTACGGCGTGGATCCTGACATCGTCGACGCAGACGGCAACACCCAGACCGGTGATGATGGCGGCTTCCTGATCGTCCGCAAACCGTGGCCCGGCATGCTCCGCACCATCTGGGGCGACGACGACCGGTACCGCGCGCAGTACTGGGACGAGATCCCCGGCACTTACTTCGCGGGCGACGGCGCCCGGCGTGACAAAGACGGCTACTTCTGGATCATGGGCCGCGTCGACGACGTGGTCAACGTCTCCGGACACCGTCTGGGCACCATGGAGATCGAGTCTGCACTCGTCTCGCACCCGCTGGTGGCTGAAGCTGCTGCCGTGGGCAGGCCGGACGAACTGAAGGGCCAGGCAATCGTCGTTTTCGTCACCCTGGAAGGAAGCCGCGAGGGCAGCGACGAACTGCTCAAGGAACTGCGGGACCACGTGGCAAAGGAGATCGGCGCCATCGCCAAACCCGACGAGATCCGGTTCACCGCCGGACTGCCGAAAACCCGCTCGGGCAAGATAATGCGGCGACTGCTGCGCAACATCGCTGCCGGCGAGGACACGACCGGCGATACGAGCACGCTCGAGGACCGCAGCGTGGTGGACGCCCTCCTGGGCAACAAGGGCACCTGACTTGCTGCGCATCGGCTTCGGCGAGGATTCCCACGCCCTGCAGGCGGGCAGACCGCTTGTTCTGGGGGGCGTGGAGATCGACAGTGAACGCGGCAGCGTAGCCCATTCAGATGGCGACGTCCTGCTGCATGCCCTCGCCGATGCCCTGCTGTCCGCATGGGCGCTGGGTGACATCGGCAAGCTGTTCCCGCCCGGCGATCCCGCTACGCGCGACCTGGACAGCAGCGTGATCGTGGAGCGCGTGCTCGGGCTGCTGGCGCAGAACACCAGGGGGCGCTGGCACATCGTCAACGTGGCGGCCGTGGTGACGCTGGACGCCCCGAAGCTGGGCGTGTGGCGCGAGCGCATCCAGGAGCGGGTACGTGACCTGCTGGAGCTCCCCACCTCGGCTGTGGGCGTCACGTTCAAGACCAGCGAGGGGCTGGCGCCTGATCACATCCAGGCGCGCGTCACGGTCCTCCTGCAGGCTACGGGCTGAGCGGACGCGGACTCAGGCCGCGGCAGCAATGAAAAATCCCCTCCACCTTTTGACGGGTGGAGGGGATTTCTTTGGTTCTTGAGTGCGCCTTCAGGACGCCTTCAGGAACTTAGAAGCGGAAGTTGGCGCCGAGGGCGACGGTCGGGTAGAACGCGCCGTACTCGTAGGCGGCAGTGCCGTCGGGGTTGTCGTAGGTGCTGAGCTGACCGAAGTAGTAGTCACCCGTGGCCTCAAGGAAGAGACCGATGGTCGGGGTGATGTGGTACTCGACACCGACGAGTGCACCGGCGAACAGACCTTCGTGGGCCTGCTCCCAGTCGCTCAGGTTGAGCTGGTAACCGGCACCGGCACCGACGTAGGCGCTGAGCGGATCGAATGCGAAGCGGTAGGTCACGTGACCGGCGAGGGCCAGGACGGGTGCTTCGAAGGCGGGGGCCTGACGGCCGTAGTCCGCGGTGAAGCGTGCGCCGAGGCCGCCCCACAGGTTGTCAACGCCGAAGGTGGCACGGATGCCGACACGGTCGTTGAGTTCGTTGAAGCCAGCGAGGCCGACGTAGAAGTTGTTGGCCGGTGCAGCCGGGGTGACGACGGCAGGAGTGATGTCCTCGTCCTCGTCAACCGGAGGCAGCGCAACTTCGGGGGTCTCGGGCTCGACGACTACGACGTCACCGGGGACGCCAGCGTCGCCAGCAGGACCGCGGGGGCCTTCAGGACCCTGGGGACCGACGGGGCCGGGCTCACCCTGGGGGCCTTGCGGGCCAGGAGGGCCCACGGGGCCGGTGAAGGCGCCGGAGTCGAGATCGGCACGGAGGCCATCAAGTTCGGACTGAAGGGCAGCAACCTGCGCACGGAGCTGGTCGAGCTCGAACGCGGTGTTCTGCTCGGAAGCGTCTGCACGTGCAGCCAGCGCGTCGACATCAGCCTGAAGCTGGTCAACGGCAGCGCGCAGCGCAGCTACGTCTTCCTGGGTGAGGGCGAGTGCGGCCTGAGTGTTCTCAGTCAGCACCTGCAGGAGCCGTTCGATGACGAGAGCAGCCTGGTAACGGGTAAATGCTTCGTTACCGCGATAGGTGCCGTCCGGGAAGCCCTGGACGATACCGAGATCGCTGATGCGCTCAACAGCATCGGCGGCCCAGTGGTCAGCAGCCACGTCCGGATAGGACTGTGCCTGGACTGCAGCTGTGCCCAAAGTCAGTGCCGCAAAAATCGTAATTACGCGTTTCATGAAACCTCCAAAAACGTAGTCGGCGCCTGGTTGGTATGGACGCACGCCGAACGTCTAGATACTACCCTAATGATTCCATCTGAGATGACCGTGAGATAGGGAACGTTCTTGAATGTGCCGAATCTGACATGCCTTTGCGAAGGCAACGGCTTTACGGATGAGAATTCTGTGAAGTCGGGCCGGGTGCGAAATTTCGCACGTGTTTAGTTAACTGTGTCGGAAGTTACGGAACCTGCTGCATCTTGACGTATAGCTGGTCGTCTTCAACTTCAGTGCCGAAAAGCCGGATCGGTTTGATCGCGGGCAGGGTGGCTTTGCCGGTCCGCAGGTTGAAGGTGGCGCCATGCCTGATGCAGCGTATCCTGTCGCCGTCCAGCTCACCGTCGTGCAGCGGGAAACGCTGGTGGGTGCACCGGTCAGGGAGGGCGAAGTATTCACCCTCCCTGTTGACGATCACGAGTTCCTGGCCGTGAAGCTTCACGGCCGTGATGGAACCCTCCGGAAAGTCAGTCAGCGCCCCGGCCAGGGCACGGGACTCAGTCATTCAGAGCTTCTCCCTGACGCCGGGCACGCCCAGCTTGGCCTGCACGACGCGTTCGACGTACTCGGCCACCTTGGGCAGGGTCACGCGGCTCATGACCTCGTGAAGGAAGCCGGTCACCAGTACGTGTTCCGCGACCTCGGGCTTGAGGCCACGGCTCATCAGGTAGAAGCGCTGGTCTTCGGGCACCGGACCGGTCGTGCTGCCGTGCGAGCAGGCTACGTCGTTGGCGCCGATCTCGAGCTGGGGGATCGACACGACGTCCGAAGCGTCGTCAAGGAGCAGGTTGCGGTTGGTCTGGTACGCGTCGGTCTTCTGCGCTTCCTCGCCCACGCGGATGATGCCGGAGTAAACCGCGGTACTCGCATCACGAAGTGCACCCTTGAACAGCAGGTCGCTGAACGCGTGCGGCGCAACGTGGTGCTGCAGCGTGTATTGGTTGTAGTGCTGACCTTCGTCGGCGAAGTAGAGGCCGAGCATCTCGCTCTCGCTGCCAGGACCGTCCAGGCGGCACTCGACTTCGGTGCGCGAGGCATCGGCCCCGAGGCTGACTGTCAGGCTCTCCAGGCGGCTGTCCTTGCCCAGGTGGGCGCGGACGCGGTTGACGTGCGTAACGTTGCGGCCCCAGTTCTGCAGGTTCACGTAACGCAGCTTGGCGCCGTCCATCAGGACGAGCTCCACTCCGGAGTTGCTGAACACGCGCTCGTCGAACTCATCGCTCGTCAGCTCGTCCAGGTAGGTCAGGCTGGCGTTGCGGTCGACGACCACCAGCGTGC
>CALDPK010000003.1 GCA_937911855.1 uncultured Trueperaceae bacterium
CCCTCGCCGCGCATGTGCGCGACAAGGTCAAGTCCGCCGGCGGAAATAGTCGTTTCCACCACCTGCGCCCCTGACATCTGCTAACTTGCGGAAGCATAGTGCTGAACAGGAGGTCTACAGGTGGCGAAAACGATCAAAGGTGTCTCATCGAGGAAACCCCCGGAGCCGACTGACGACCACGGGCAGATACGCGACTGGATGGAGCGGGTGATGCCCGACCTGCAACCGGTTGTGGCCAGGCTCGACGAACTCATCCGTGAAGCCCACCCGGATGCGCACTACGCGCTCAAGTGGAAGAAGGCGTTCTACGGCCTGCCCGATAACGGCTGGATCATCGAACTCGTCGCTTACGACGTGTCCGTCAACGCCGTCTTTCATGGTGGTGCCGATTTCGAGTCAGCACCACCACTCGGGGACAGCGGGCGCTCCCGCTACGTCAAGGTTCACTCGGTAGAAGAAGTGGACACGGATGAGATGCGCAACTGGATCACCCAGGCCGGGTCAGTACCAGGCTGGCAGTAAAGGAAATACCGCTGATCAGGTCAGTCCTCGTCAGCCGGCAGTTCACCGTCTTTCCTGAGCCCCTCGCGCCGGTTCCTGCTTGCTTCAGGGTCAGTAGTACCGCCCATGCCTGAATCCGAATCCTCGTCCTGCATGGGCTCAGGAACATCATTGAAGTCATCCGGAAGGTCCCTGCTGCGGTCCTCACCCGGCAGCCCGGAATCAATGGGCTGGTTGGGACGGCGTTCACGTGCGTCTTCTTCTGGCAGGCCCGGTACCTGTCGGTCATCGCTCATGCTGTTACCTCCAAGCCACAGTGTGGCGGTAGCCGGGCAAAAGGTACATCAGCGGAGGGTACATTCCTGCCTCCAACCCGCACGTTCCGTCTGTCAGAAGACTGGCTAAGTGAAGAAGTGGCGGGTCTGAGCGCATGCTCTTGACGAATAACGCATAACGGGGTATCTTAATAGTTATTGAACGCGTCCAGATGGGCGCGATTTTTTTGGCCCGCTGCAGCTCATGCCGCTCACGGCTGCGGCAACAGTCCACTACAATCGTGGCAGTTCGCAAAGAGGACGGCAGCCACGGCTGGCCGGGAGAGGACAGGCCATGAGCAAGGAAGATAAAGGCTACTCAGGCTTCTCGGAAGCAGAGAAGAAAGCCATGCAGGAACGGGCGCGGGAACTCGAACTGGAAGCCAGCCAGGGCAAGCTGAGAGGCAAAGCCCGCATGGAGAAGGAACTGTTCGACAAGATCGCGGAGATGCCGGACAGCGACCGGGTCATCGCAGAGCACGTGCACGGAATGGTCAGCGCGATCGCCCCGGAACTAACCCCGAAAACCATGTACGGCATGCCTGCCTACGCCAACAAGGACGGCAAGACAGTGCTGTTCTTTCAGGCGTCATCCAAGTGGGACACCCGTTACTCCGCGCTGGTATTCGAGGATCCGGCACGCCTGGATGACGGCACCATGTGGCCGACGTCATTCGCCATAACTGAACTCAACCCGGAGAACGAGCAGAAGATAGCCGAGCTGTTGCGGAAAGCAGTCAGCTGACCTCAGGGTTCGGCGAACGGCTCGACTGATGCATCGATACTCAGCAGGAAGCTGATCAGATCGGCCTGATCCCTGGCAGCAAGCGCCGGACCTGAATGAGGCTCGTGACCCAGGACTTCGGACAGGGTGGCGGCCCTGCCGTCATGGAAATAAGGTGCGCTCAGGCTCAGCCCCAGCAGCGTCGGCACCCCGAAGCCGTGCACTCCCGTACCGACTCTTTCAGCATCGTAAGTATCCACGTCATGCAGCAGACTGGTCACCACGCCCGTTGACCCGGGATCCAGCGAGCCGGGTGCTCCGGTCTGTTCACTGCCGGTCCACGCCGGTCCGAAGTGACAGGAACTGCACCCCTGGCGGATGAATATGTCCCTTCCGCGGGCGAGGGCATCGAACGCCTGAGAGGCTGCGACCGGTGTGCGTATCCCCCGCAGCGCGAAAGCGGCAAGGGCGTCCAGCTCGGCCGGATCGGCCGGCTGAGGCATACCGGCATTCGCAGCCGGCGCGGTTTGCGGCGC
>CALDPK010000004.1 GCA_937911855.1 uncultured Trueperaceae bacterium
CCGGGCTACCCCGTCATCACCGGCGACTACCGTGACGTCCCCGCCTGGGCATTCGGCGATTCAGCGGAGCAGGCCGATGAACTGCTGGAACTCGTTCTCCAGGGCATAAAGACCGCAACCTGCTCGGCGCTGGATGCGTACGGCCCGGAGGAACCTGTGGCACAGGCAGGGACGATCGAAGTGATTCTTGACGGACAGGCCCGGCCCCGTGCCCTCATCCGCGTTACCAGCGTCGAGGTCCGGCGTTTCGATGAGGTGGACACCGAGTTCGCGGCAGCGGAAGGCGAGGGAGACCGAAGTCTCGAGCACTGGCGGGCCGAACACGAAGCGTTCTTCAGACGCAACGGGCAGTTCAGCCCGGACATGCGGCTCGTCTGTGAACGGTTCGAGCTGCTCGAGGTACTTACGTCGTAATCACAACGTCAGTACCAGCCGCGCAGGGATCTGCACACCCAGTAAAAGCCGTCGCCAGAGCCGGAAGGGACTCAGCCTGGCGCGAACACCCGCAACGACGCCGGCACCACCCGGATATCGATGCTCTTCGCCGGTGGCTGAAGCTCGCCGTCCATGTGGACTATCCGGGGGACCGCCCATGTGACCGAGAACCGCTCACCGCCCATGCGTTTCACAGCCGGGTCATCCCAGGGCTCTTCCTTCACGACGTGCGGCAGCAACTTGAGGATCCTGCTTCTCGACACGTCACCCGCCACCACCAGCTCGAACCGGCCGTCATCGATCAGTGCTCCGGGAGCGAAGAAGAAACTGCCACCGGTCCGCGCGCTGTTCTGACAGGAGACGAGCAGTGACCTGCCGGAGTAAAACTCCCGGCCATCCACTGTGGCCTGCACGGTCTCGCGGCGCATCCGCACCCAGCCGACACCGAGAGCCAGGTAATAGCCGCTCGAACCTTTCATCCGGTCGAAGCGCGTCTCACGCACTTCCGCCACCTCTGCATCGAAGCCGGTGCCCAGCGCATTGACGAAACGGACGTGCTTCTTGCCACCGTCCGCGAAGGTAAGCATCGCCTCTGCGGTATCCACTGTCCGGGTACGGGCCTGCCGGATCACCTCAAGGGCAGGTTCAAGCGTGTCACGTGGCAGAGCCAGCGCGGTTGCAAAGTCATCGGCCGATCCGGCAGGCAGTATGCCCACCGTGCGCTCAGAGCCCACTGCAGCGCCCAGCAGGCCATTCAGTGTGCCGTCGCCGCCCAGGCTCAGCAGCTTCGCGTCTGCGGGCAGTTCACGGAGCAGGCCGGTAAGGCTGTCACCGCTGGCTGCAGGCAACACCGTCAGCGGCAGGTCATGCAGGTCGAAGAACGCCTGCACCTGCTGCAGAGCGTGCGGGAGGCGGCCGCGGCCGGCAAGGTGGTTGTAAACCAGATAATGCACTCAGGCGCCCCCTGGAGGCAGGGCAACAATCGGGCCGTCTGCAGCAGATACAATGCGGTCGTGATCAGTACAGCTCAACTGTGGTCCCGCGAGGGCCTGCCGGACTTCCTGCAGGAACTTCTTGATTCCGGGGTGCCATGGGAACTTCTCGAAAAACTTGACGCTTTCACAGCCACGATTACCGACGGGCGCCACGGAAACATCCACCCCAGCGCCGTCGTCGAGGGCAACGTCTACCTGCATGAAACCGCCAGCATCGGCCCGGGTGCACTCGTGGAAGGTCCGGCGTGGATCGGACCGGGTGCCCGGATCGGGCACGCTGCCTACGTGCGCGGCGGCGTCGTGATGGCAGCCGGCAGCAAGGTGGGCCACAGCTCCGAAGTGAAACGGTCGCTGCTTTTCCCTGATGCCAAACTGCCACACTTCAATTACGTTGGCGACAGCGTGGTGGGCAGGAACGTCAACCTGGGAGCGGGCGTAAAAGTCGCCAACTTCAGCGCGTTCGGAACCGGCGTGAAAGTGGCTGAAGGAAACGGGCTCATCCTCCGCAAGGCCGGAGCCCTCATCGGCGACGAAGTGTCGATCGGCTGCAACGCAGTCCTGGCGCCCGGCACGGTCGTGGGCGCCAGGACCGTTATCTACAACGGCGCGAACATAAGGGGCGTGGTCCCGGCTGACAGCATCGTC
>CALDPK010000005.1 GCA_937911855.1 uncultured Trueperaceae bacterium
ACGCCGAGATCCGCGGGACGGACATCATCTACAAGAACTACTACGACATCGGCGTCGCCGTCTCAGCCAAGAAGGGGCTGGTCGTTCCGGTCATCCGCGACGCCGAGCGCCTCTCGTTCGCCGAGGTCGAGCGCATCATCGGCGACTTCGGCAGCCGCGCGGCCAACAACAAGCTGTTGCCCGACGAGCTCCAGGGCGGCACCTTCACGATCAGCAACGGCGGCGTGTTCGGCAGCCTGCTGTCCACCCCCATCATCAACCCGCCGCAAAGCGGGGTACTGGGGATGCACAGCATCCAGGAACGCCCGGTCGCAGTGAACGGCGAGGTAGTCATCCGCCCGATGATGTACCTGGCGCTCAGTTACGACCACCGCATCGTCGACGGACGTGAAGCCGTCACGTTCCTGAAACGCGTGAAGGAAACCGTCGAGAACCCGACCCGCATCCTGCTGGAGGTGTGATGGTGGCACAGGACTTCGATCTGGCCATCATCGGCGCTGGCCCCGGCGGTTACGTGGCAGCCATCCGTGCAGCCCAGCTGGGCATGAATGTAGCCGTCATCGAACGCGAGAACACCCTGGGCGGCACCTGCGTGCGCGTCGGCTGCATACCCAGCAAGGCCCTGCTTGAATCGAGCCACCGCTTCGCCGAAGCGGGCTCCGGCCTGGCTGAGCACGGCGTAGCAATCGACAGTGTGAGCCTGGACCTGGCCCGCATGCAGGAACGCAAGCACGGCATCGTCAAGAGCAACACCGACGGCGTCGATTACCTGTTCAGGAAGAACCGCATCACCCGCTTCACCGGCAGCGGCCGCATCCGTGAACCCGGAGTGGTCGAGGTGAGCGCAGACGGCGAAGTGCAGGAAGTCAGGGCTGCCCGGATCATGATCGCAACCGGCAGCAGCGTGGCTGCACTGCGCGGCGTGGAGTTCGACGGCGACCGCATCGGCAGCTCCACTGAAGCCCTCGAGTACGACACCGTACCGGAACACCTCGTCGTGGTCGGCGCAGGCGCCATCGGCCTCGAGCTCGGCTCGGTCTGGTCGAGGCTGGGCGCGAAGGTCACCGTGATCGAGTACCTGGACCGCATCCTGCCCGGCACTGACCTGGAGATTGCCCGCGAGGCGCAGAAGATATTGAGCCGCCAGGGCCTTGAGTTCCGGCTGTCAACCGCAGTCACCGGCGCCAGCGTAGCGGACGGTCAGGTCACGGTCAGCATGGAAGGTCAGGACGACCTGGTCTGCGACCGGCTGCTCGTGGCCGTGGGCCGCAGGCCGAACACCGAAGGCCTGGGGCTCGAGGAACTGGGCGTTGAACTGGACGCGCAGGGCCGCATCCAGGTGGACGACCGCTTCCAGACGAATGTCCCCGGCATCCTGGCCATCGGCGACGTGATAGCCGGACCGATGCTGGCGCACAAGGCAGAGGAAGACGGCGTCGCGGCTGTCGAGTTCCTGGCTGGCCAGCAGCCGCACGTCGATTACGGCCTCGTGCCCGCAATCGTCTACACCGCCCCCGAAGTAGCGAGCGTCGGCGCCACTGAAGAGCAGTTGAAAGACCAGGGCGTTCCGTACCGCAAGGGCAGCTTCCCGTTCTCCGCCAACGGCCGCGCACGCACCTCAGGCGCCACCGAAGGCAAGGTGAAGATGCTGGCCCACGCGGAAACCGACCGCATCCTGGGCGTTCACATCATCGGCGCTCACGCCGGCGACCTGATCGCTGAAGCTGTTGCCGCCATGGCGTTCGGTGCCTCGGCCGAGGACATCGCCCTGACGGTTCACGCCCACCCGACGCTGTCGGAAGCCGTACGCGAAGCCGCCCTTGCCGTTCACGGCCGGGCGCTGCACATCTGAGTCACGGTTTGAGACATGTGACGCTGCGCCGACCAGGCGCAACACTTCATGAAGAAGGCACGGACTTCGTGGTCCGCAGCCAGACTGCCAGCCGCGTCGAACTGCTGCTTTACGACGACGCGGCTGCTGCCGGTCCTGCGCGGACCATCGAACTTGACCACCTGGAAGGGCCGCTCTGGGGAGTGTCCGTCCCCGGGGTGGGCGCGGGCCAGCTTTACGCGTACAGGGTGCACGGGCCGTTCGAGCCCGCAGCCGGCCACCGCTTCAACCCGGCCAAGGTTCTGCTGGACCCGTACGCCCGGGCCGTGGGCCGCCTGCCTGCCTGGCAGGAGCAGCTGGCGCCGGGCGAGACGGATCCGCTCGGCGGCGGGGTGCATGAGCCTGACCCTCGCGATACAGCCGCGAGCGCGCCACTGGGCGTGGTCACCGATGATGCTTTCGACTGGCAGGGAGTGGCGGCGCCGCGCGTGATGCCGACTGACAGGCTGATCTACGAGACGCACGTCAAGGGAATCACGATGCTGCACCCGGACGTGCCGCAGGAACTGCGCGGCAGTTACCTGGGGCTGTGCCACCCGGCGATGATCGCTCACTTCAAGGCGCTGGGCGTCACCAGCGTGCAGCTGCTGCCGGTGCACGCCATAGTGCAGGACGAGCGGCTGTACCGGATGGGACTCCGCAACTACTGGGGTTACAACACGCTGTCGTTCATGGCGCCGGAACCCGGTTATGCCAGCGACGGCCAAGGGATCACAGCGGTCCGGGAGTTCAGGACGATGGTCCGTGAGCTGGACAGGGCCGGCCTGGAAGTGTTCCTGGACGTGGTCTACAACCACACCGGCGAAGGAAACGAGCACGGGCCGACCCTGAACCTGCGCGGCTTCGACAACGCCGCTTACTACCGGCTCAAACCTGGCTCCGGCAGTTACCCGGACGTGACGGGTACCGGCAACAGCCTGGATCTCAGCAAACCCGCCGCGCTGAGCCTGACCATGGACAGCCTGCGCTACTGGGTAAATGAGATGGGCGTCGACGGCTTCCGCTTCGACCTGGCTACCACCTTAGGACGCTCAGGCACTGCTTTCAGCGAGCGGGCTCCGCTGTTCCAGGCGATGCTGCAGGACCCGGTCCTGAAAGACGCGGTACTCATAGCCGAACCATGGGACGTGGGCCGCGGCGGCTATCAGCTGGGCAATTTCCCGTGGCGGTTCAGCGAATGGAACGACCGCTTCCGCGACGCAGCCCGGTCCCAGTGGCACGGGCACGGGGTGCCCCGCAGCGAACTGGCCACCCGCCTGCTGGGCAGCAGCAGTGAGTTCGCAGGCAGCGGCCGCAAGCCGTACCACTCGGTCAACTACGTGACGGCCCACGACGGTTTCACACTGAACGACCTGCTGTCGTACGCGCACAAGCACAACGAGGCCAACGGCGAGAACGGCAGGGACGGCAACGACTTCGAGAACTCCCGTAACCACGGCGTCGAAGGCCCGACCGAAGACCCGGTGATACTGGCGCAGCGCGAACAGGTGCGGCGTGGTCTGCTGGCGCTGCTTTTGCTGTCGCAGGGAACCCCGATGCTGCTTGGTGGTGACGAGATCGGCCGCACCCAGCAGGGCAACAACAACGCCTACTGCCAGGACAACGAGATATCGTGGTTCGACTGGAACCTCTCTGACAGGCAACAGGATCTGCTGGCCTGGACCCGGGAACTGACGGCGCTGCGGCGCGAGTACCCTCAGCTCAGACGCGGGAACTGGCTGTCAGGCGAACCCGACCAGGCGGGCCGGCGCGAGGCCGTCTGGTTCAACCGCAGCGGCAGGGAACTGCATAACGGCGACTGGGAAGCGGGCGACAGATTCGTGCTGTGCTGCCTGCTGGCCGGCTTCCCCGACTCGGACAGCGCGGCCGGAAGGCGCGACCTGTTCCTGGTCATCCACGGAGATGAAGTCAGCGAGCTCACTGCACCCGAAGGCTTCACGCCACTGTGGAGCAGCGCCGGCCCGAACGGCGTCAGGCTGCTCCCGGACGGAAAATTCGGGCTGGCAGCCTGCGCGGTAAGCCTTCTTTCCAGGGATCCCTCAGAGGATGTAGCGTGAGAGGTCTTCGTCCCCGACGATGTCCTCGAGTTTCTTCTCCACGAACGCAGCGTCGATGGTGACCTTGCCAAGGTCGTGCCCGAAGGAGATGTCTTCGAGGACGGTCTCCAGGATGGTGTGCAGCCGGCGGGCACCGATGTCTTCGACCTCGCGGTTCACCGTCTCGGCGTAACTGGCGATCATCTCGACGCCTGATTCAGCGAACTCGAGCTGGGTTCCGTCCACTTCCAGCAGCGCCTGATACTGCATCGTCAGCGAATGGTGCGGCTGGGTGAGGATGCGCTGGAAATCCGCGGCAGTCAGCTCATCGAGTTCGACGCGGATGGGGAAGCGTCCCTGCAGTTCCGGAATCAGGTCGGATGGTTTCGACACGGTGAACGCACCGGCTGCGATGAACAGAACGTGATCGGTGCGGACCGGTCCGTGCCGGGTGTTGACCTGGGTGCCTTCGACGATGGGCAGCAGGTCACGCTGGACGCCTTCGCCGCTGACGTCGCCTCCGCCGGTGTTGTCGTCCGAAGCGACCTTGTCGAGCTCGTCTATGAACACGATGCCCGAGTTCTCGGCGCGGCGTATGGCTTCACGCCCGATGGCGTCGTGATCGATCAGCTTGTCGGCCTCTTCGTTGGCCAGGACGCGCCGGGCTTCACCGACGGTCAGCTTGCGGCGGCGGCGTTTGCGTGGCATGACGCCTGCGAACATGTCCTGCAGGTTCACGCCCATCTCTTCCATGCCGGGCATCATGCCCATGGCCGGCCGTTCGTCGTTGACCTCGATCTCGACCTGGCGGTCCTCGAGCTGGCCCGAGTCGAGCAGACTGCGCATGCGCTCCCGGCCTTCTTCGGACCCCCCGGGCAGCAGGGCGTCGAGCAGTTTCTCCTTGGCGCCGCGCGCTGCTTCTTCGACCACGGCGAGTTTCTTCTCGTCCTCGACCATCTTGTAACTGGCCTGGACAAGATCGCGCGCGATGCTGTCGACGTCACGGCCGACGTAACCGACCGCGGTGAACTTGGTGGCTTC
>CALDPK010000006.1 GCA_937911855.1 uncultured Trueperaceae bacterium
GGCGCTGCTGGTGCTGCCCGTTTCGAGCCGCCAGAACATCCTGAACTCGGGCCGCAGCTCGATGACGGAAGATACCTTGAGCCTGAGCATCGCGAACACGCTGAGCGGCATCGGCCTGGACGCCCTGGCCGGTCCCGAGTTCCTGTGGCTGCAGTTCATCATCGCGCTGTTCATCGGTGGCCTGGTGGCTGCCGTAATGGGCCTGCTGGTCGGCATCCCCAGTCTGCGCCTACGCGGCGACTACCTGGCGGTGGTCACGCTGGGCTTCGGGGAGATAATCCGCCTGCTGGCGGCGACCAGCATGTTCTCGCCCTACACCAACGGCGCGCTAGGTTTCGCCGGCGTGCCGCAGCAGTTCGGCACCAGCGTCTGGTGGACCACCGGCATCCTTGGCCTGACCGTGTTCGTCATGGCCCGGCTCAAGTACTCGAGCTACGGGCGCATCCTGCAGGGCATCCGCGAGGACGAGATCGCCGCGGGGGCGATGGGCGTCAACCTGGCGTACAGCAAGGTGCTGGCGTTCGTGCTGACGGCCTTCTTCGCGGGGGTGGCGGGCGGCCTGTGGGTGTCGTGGATCGGCACGGCGCGCGTCGACCAGTTCCTGTTCACGCTCATGTTCTTCCTGCTCGTCGCCGTGTCCGTCGGCGGGACGGGTTCGATCACCGGCGTGCTGCTGGGCACCGCCATCGTGGTGTTCATCCGCCAGTACGGCGACCCGCTCGAGCAGACGTACGCGCTGACCCAGTGGCTAAGTGCCGGCGGCTACATCCTGATCGCCGGCGGCGTCGGCGTGCTGATCTACCGGTCGGTCAGGCGGCTCAGGCCCAGGCTGCACCCGTCCGCGTGGGTCACTGCAGCACTCGGCGTCCTGGTCCTCGTGTTCGCGTGGCTGGCACCCAACTTCGGAGTGCTGGAAGGCAGCTTTCGCGGCTTCGGCCTGCGCGCCATCCTGCTCAGCGTGCTGCTGGTGATCATCATGATCTTCCGTCCCGAAGGGCTCATGGGACGCAACGAATTCAGCTGGGCGGTCCTGTTCGGTGACCGCAAGGACCGCCCCAGTGACGACGAACGCGGCCAGGACGCCTGGCTGACCAACCCCGAACTGGCTGACCGCCTGAGGCGGAACGCGCAAGCCGGGGAGGAGGAGTGATGCTCGAGATCAGCAACCTGAGCAAGTCCTTCGGCGGACTGCAGGCGACCACCGACCTGAGTTTCAGCGTCGGTGAAGGCGAGATCGTGTCCGTGATCGGCCCCAACGGTGCCGGCAAGACCACCCTGTTCAATCAGATCACCGGCGTCTACCGGCCTGACGAGGGCGACATCCGCTTCGAAGGCAAGTCGATAGTCGGCCTGAAACCACACCAGATAGTCAAGGCTGGCATAGCAAGGACGTTCCAGAACCTGCGGCTGTTCACCAACCTGACGGTGCTCGAGAACGTCCTTATCCCGCAGCACCACAAGCTGCGCAGCAACTGGCTGTCGGCCGTCCTGCGCACGCCCGGTTACCTGCGCCAGGAACGCGCCGCACACGAGTATGCGCTCGAGAAACTCGCGTTCTTCGGGCCGCGTCTCATGTCGTACCGGCTGCACCAGCCGGTGCTGGTACTCAGTTACGCCAACCGGCGCCGCACCGAGATGGCGCGCGCGATGGCCACCGGCGCCAAGCT
>CALDPK010000007.1 GCA_937911855.1 uncultured Trueperaceae bacterium
CCTCTACGCGTATGAGCGTGCCGTAGCGCTCGTTGTCGCGCGGCCGGCGCGCCTTACCGAGGATGAGGTCGCCCGTACGCAGGCGGAACTGCTTGATGAGACCGGCGGAGACGATGACCGAGCGGGTGTTGTTCTGGAGGAGTGATTCCTGCAGGAAGCCGTAACCGTCACTGGAGATCTCCAGGTAGCCCTGGACCAGCTTGAGGCCTTCGCCTTCGGAGGAGCGCTCGAGGATGGCGACGGCAAGTTCGTCCTTCTCCATCTGGCGGTACTCCTCGAGCCCGACTTCCTTGGCGATGAGCTGCAATTCGGGGATTATCTTCTGCTGCAGGTCACGGAAGTTGTGTCCCTGCTTGCGGCTGGGCTGCCGGTTGCGGCGGCCCCGTTTGCCGGCTCCGCGCTTGTCTTGCGAACCGTCAGTGGAACCGTCGTCATTGTCGTTGTCGCCGTCTGACGCCGAGTCTGCGTCAACCGTTTCATCGCTGGAATCATCGGCCTGGGCTTCGGCTTCGGGCTGTTCTTCTTCTGCTTCTTTGGCTTTGGTCCTGGCCGGGGTCTTGCGGCGGGTGCGCGTGGGCTTCTCGGGAGCAGGTTCTTCCGGAGTCGCCGTCTCGGCTTCAGCTGCTACGGAGTTCTCTTCCGTTTCGGCTGTCTTGCGGGGACGACCACGCTTGCGCTTGGGCGTTTCCGTTTCAAGGGGCGCCGCAGCAGCTTCGAGTACTTCTTCTGCGTCGGCTTTACGGGGACGTGCGCTCACTGCGGTACCTCCACCTGCAATGCGGCCTGTGTGCCGGCATTAGCCTGGTTGATCTCTGAAAAAGACAGATTGCTTGTTCTGTTCATACTATAAATTGTCATCCATTCCGGGTGGGCTGTAATTCTCGCCCAGTACTGCGGTTGCCGGGCGGCAGAACCTGCTGGCGGCCTTTGCTGCCATGACACGCTGCCTGTACTGGTTGGGCTTCGCTTCCGCGTCCTGTTCTTCAACTGTGACTGACAGTGCCGGGTGAATCCGGGCATTACGGGCTGCAGCAGGATTGTAGCGGAGGCGCAGCTGCGTATTGACTGGTGGTCAGCATGCTGCTAGCTTTGAGTATATGCGGCAGCAAGCCAGTATGTAAAGGCTTACCGCAACGCCGGATGATAAGTCCGGACAAGGCTGTGACGGGAACGAGTAACGGTTTTACCACTTGAAGCGAAGCGGGGATGGTGCGAGCCCGCCAGGCAGGAAACCGTGAATATCATCCCTGAGCCGCTCCCCGAACCCCGGTTGCCGTGAGGCCCGGCCAGTAGACGGAGACGGGTGGCGCCCGATGACAGCGCCGACTGCTGCCTGAGAAGGCGGTGGGTTGAGGCGGAACCCGGACCAGAGCGGTCCGGTCCGTGAAGTTGGGTGGTACCGCGCAGTCGCTTTCATTGCGCCCCAACGCCAGGAATTCAGGCGTCAGGGGCGTTTTTCGTTCCTGCGGGGCTTGCAGGGCAAGCCCGGAAGGAGAAATCGTGCCAGCACGATTCAAGGAAGTCGGACCGTCGGTCAATTTTGTTGAGCTGGAAGAAAGCATCGTCAGGTTCTGGCGCGAGCGGGACGTGTTCCGCAGGTCAGTCGAGAAGGAGGCCCCGCGCGGCCGCTTCGTCTTCTACGAAGGCCCGCCCACCGCGAACGGCAAACCCGGCGTTCACCACGTGTCAAGCCGTGCCTACAAGGACATCTTCCCCCGCTTCCGCACCATGCAGGGCTTCGAGGTGCCACGCAAGGGCGGCTGGGACACTCACGGACTCCCCGTCGAGATCGCCATCGAGAAACGCCTGGGCTTCGAAAGCAAGGCGCAGATCGAGGAGTACGGAATCGCGAAGTTCAACGAACTGTGCCGCGAGTACGTGTTCGAGAACATAAACGACTGGAACAGGATGACGGAGCGCGTCGGCTACTGGGTCGACCTGGACGACGCCTACGTCACCTTCAACCGCAGTTACATGGAGTCGTGCTGGTGGGTCATGAAGGAACTGTGGGACCGCGGACTGCTGGCCGAGGATTACAAGACAACCTGGCACAGCCCCAGCTCCAACACCACGCTCGCTTCGCACGAGGTCGCGCTTGATTACCGCGACAACGTCAAAGACCCGTCGGTGTTCCCCAAGTTCCTGGCGGACAGCGCCGGGCTGAAAGAACGCGGCATCGTGGAGCAGTCCGAGACCAGGCCCGTCCACTTCCTCGCCTGGACCACCACCCCGTGGACGCTGCCAGCGAACTCCGGCCTGGCCCTGAACCCGGATGCTGATTACGTGCTGGTCGCAGCCGGTCGTGAGCATGGTTCGGAAGACCGCAACGAGCTGTACGTAGTGGCGGCGGCCCTGGCCGAGAAGGTGTTCGGTGAGGACGGCTTCACTACGGTGGCAACCGTCCCGGCCGCCCGCCTGGAAGGCGTGCGTTACGCACCTCTGTTCGAAGGTCGCGCTGACGAAGGCGCCGACCTGGGCAAGGCCTGGCGGGTAGTGCTGGATGATTTCGTGACACTTGACGACGGCACCGGCATCGTTCACACCGCACCCGCTTACGGCGACCTGGACCAGGGCCGCAAGCACGGGCTGCCGACGATCTTCTCCGTCGGACTCGACGGGCTGGTCTTCCCCGACGTCGCCGTTCCCGGTGGTGAGGGTGCTGAACGACCGTGGACCGGCCTGTGGTTCAAGGACGCCGACAACCTGTTGACCGCCAACCTGCACGAGCGCGGCCTCATGTTCCGGAGCGGCACGATACTGCACTCCTACCCGTTCAACTGGCGTGACGGCAAGCCGCTCATGAACGTGGCGAAGAAGAGCTGGTACATCAAGACGACGCTGCTGAAGGACAAGCTGCTCGAGGCGAACGCAGACATCAACTGGCACCCCGAATCGATCGGCACGGGCCGCTTCGGACGCTGGCTTGAGAACAACGTCGACTGGGCACTCAGCCGCGAGCGGTTCTGGGGCACCACCATGCCCATCTGGGAATCGCCGTCGGGCAAACGCATCTGCGTCGGCTCCGTCGCCGAACTCGAGGAGTACGTCGGCCGCGACCTGAGTGACCTGGACCTGCACCGGCCCTACGTCGACGAGATCACCTTCGGGCACGAGGGCGAGACGTACCGGCGCGTGCCTTTCGTGGTCGACGTCTGGTTCGAATCCGGTGCCATGCCCTACGCCCAGTGGGGCTACCAGGGGGAGCGCAGCCCTGAACCGGTGAAGAAGGCCTTCGAGGAGAGCTTCCCCGCTGACTACATCTCGGAAGCAATCGACCAGACGCGCGGCTGGTTCTACAGCCTGCACGCGCTCGCCACCCTGCTCTCGGACAGCGGTGACGGCGAACGCGAACCCGGCCCAGTGGCGCACGTGGCAGCCGACACCTCCGCCTTCAAGAACGTCATCGTGCTGGGCCACATCCTGGACGAAAAGGGCGAGAAGATGAGCAAGTCCAAGGGCAACGTCGTCGACCCCTGGGAGGTCCTGGACCGCCAGGGAGCAGACGCGCTGCGCTGGTACATCTACAGCTCCAGCCCGCCCGAGACCAGCAAGCGATTCGGCGTCAACCTGGTCGAGGAAACGCAGCGGGATTTCTTCAACACCCTGTGGAGCACGTACTACTTCTTCGTGCTTTACGCCAACCTGGACCAGCCCGACCTGCAGGCTGCCCCCGCAGCTGCTGACCGCCCGCAGGCTGACCGCTGGCTGCTTGCCCGCGTGCACGACCTGATCCGCTCGGTGACGTACAGCCTGGAGAACTACGACGCTACGTCCTCGAGCAGAGCCATCCGCGACTTCGTGGTGGACGACCTCTCCAACTGGTACGTGCGCCGCAACCGGCGCCGCTTCTGGAAGGGCGGCCAGGGTGATGACAAGGCGTCCGCGTACGCCACGCTGCACGAAGCGCTCGTGACGGTCGCGAAGCTCATCGCGCCTTACGCGCCGTTCGTGAGCGAGGAACTCTACTCCAACCTGGTGCTGAACCTGGATGAAGGTGCGCCCGAGAGCGTGCACCTGGCCGCCTGGCCTGAGTACCGCGAGGAACTGATCGACGACGGGCTGCTGCACAGCGTCAAGGTGCTGCAGCGCGTGGTGGAACTGGGCAGGTCCGCGCGCGCAGAGTCGGGAGTGAAAACCCGTCAGCCGCTGCCGGAACTGTTGGTGCGGGTGCGGAGCGACGCCGAGCTGGCAGGCATCAAGGCGCTTGAAGACGAACTCCGCGACGAGCTGAACATCAAGAAAGTCACCTACCTGGACGTGACGGCCGACTTCGTCGACTACACGGTGCGGCCCAACCTGCCGCTCGTCGGCAAGCGCGTCGGCAGGCACATCCCCGAACTGCGCAAGTGGCTGGCCCAGACTGACGGTCGCGACATCGCCCGCAACATCCGCGAAGGCACGGACACGGTCATCACGCTCGGCGGCGAAGAGTTCGCGTTCGAACCCGAAGCGTTCCTGCTGGACGCAGTGAGCCCCGAAGGCTACTCGGCCGCCGAGAACGCCGGTTACCTGGCCGCGCTTGACACGCGCCTCACCCCGGAACTCATCAGCGAAGGGCACGCTCGTGACATCATCCGCCTGATCCAGAACGCCCGGAAGAACGCCGGCCTCGAGGTTTCCGACCGCATACGCCTGGTCCTGGAAGTGGCGCCCGAACTGGAGCCGGCAGTACGCGACTTCGGTGACGTGATCAAGGGTGAAGTGCTGGCAACCAGCCTGGAAGCAAGCGGTGAGGGCAGCTTCGAAGAGAGCCAGGAAGTCGACGGCCACGCGCTGACGATCAGGCTTTCGAAGACCGCCTGAGCACCCGGTCCGCCGGCTGGGCCCACGGTACTATGAGACATGAGAGCGCCGCCTGAGAAGCGGCGCCCGTCTCAAGGAGGCTTGCAATGAGCATCGGTATCAACGGATTCGGCCGCATCGGCCGCCAGATCTTCCGCATCATGCACGAGCGCGGCATTCACACCCAGGTGAAGGTGCTGAACGACCTGACCGACAGTGCCACGCTTGCGCACCTGCTCAAGTTCGACAGCACCTACGGCCGGTTCGCCGGAACCGTCGAGCACGACGACATCGGGTCTGAGGGTGCGGGCGAGCGCGAGCCCCTCCGCTCCATTACCGGCGGCGCCGACCACCTGCACGTTCGGCAGCTCGGCCAGCATCCGCTGCACCGCCTGTCGTACGAAGGTAGAGTCGTCGATCAACAGGACTCGAATTACGTCAGTCATCCACCGGGCGGCGATAGTAGATCACCCCGGGCTTGCGCACGGGTACGAATCGGGTCGGAACGCGGCTCAGACTTTCGGCATGTCCGAGGAAGAGGTAGCCCCCGGGAATCAGCGCCTGATACAGCCCCTCGATTGCGCGCGCGATGCTGGCGTCATCGAAGTAGATCAGCACGTTCCGGCAGAAGATGGCGTCCTGCCGCGCAAGTGGCTTCCACCAATCCGACTGGACGAGATTTCCCGGCGCGAAGTCCACCATGGCGCGGATCGCTGGCTTTACGGTCCAGCGGTCGGGTCCGGTGCTGTCGAAATAGCGGCCGCGCTCCGGATCCTGGAGGCGTCGAAAGGCGTTCGTGCCGTACTCGCCGCGCCGCGCCCGGCTCAGTGCGTCAGGATCCAGATCCACCCCCGTGATCCGCACCGACCATGGGGCGCGCGCTACGGAGGTCTGCCGCGCCACCATCGGGGACACGGCGTACCTCTTCTGGGAGCAGTTCGTCGTGAAGGGGACGGACAAGAAGGGAGCGGAGTTCACGTGGCACCAGGACTCCGGCTACGTCGACGGGGAGCACAAGCCCTACGTCAACGCGTGGATCCCGCTCGACGACGTGAGCGAGGAGAACGGTACGGTCTCGCTGCTGCCCT
>CALDPK010000008.1 GCA_937911855.1 uncultured Trueperaceae bacterium
AGATGGGAATCATGTTGAACACCGCGACCGTTCCCAGCGCCGGCCTGACCAGTGGCAGGATCATACGGAACACGCGGTACTCAGAAGCACCGTCGATGCGCGCGGCATCTTTGAGCTCACCCGGCACGGCCCGCAGGAACACTGACAGTATGAACACCGCGAGCGGTATGCCGGTCGCGGTGTAGACGAGGATCAGCGCCCACAACGTGTCGTTCAGGCCCAGGGTCACCATCAGCTCGATGATGCTGACGGTGCCCAGGCGGATGGGAATCATGATCCCGACCGCCAGGAACAGGCCCAGCAGCGCATTGCCGCGGAAACGGTACTCGGACAGGGCGAAGGCCGCCATCGCGCTGGTCACCAGGATCAGTAACAGCGAGACGATGGTCACCGTCAGGCTGTTCCTGAAGTACAGGCCGAAGTTGGCGCCGGCCAGGACCGTCTGGTAGCCGATCAGGTCCCAGGTTTCCGTGTTGGGCAGCGAGTACGGGTCACTGAAGATGGCGCGGCGACTCTTGAAGCTGTTGTTGATGACCAGAAAGATCGGGAACAGCGCAGAGGCCGTAAAGAGGAGCAGCAGGCCGTGAATGCCGAACACCCGCAGTTTGCCTGTGAAGCCGGCGTTCACAGTTCAAACGACCGCACGCGCCGTGCAAAACCGAAGAAATAGATCAGGACGCCCAGCAGGATTATCAGGAACATCACTCCAGCAACCGTTGCGCCCATCACCGGGTCGCCCGTCTGCAGCTGCACGCCGAAGAACGTCCTGAAGAAGAACGTCCCCAGGATGTCAGTCGAGAAGTTCGGGCCGGCCAGTGCGCGCTGGGTCGTGTAGATGAGGTCGAAGGCGTTGAAGTTCGCGACGAAGGTCAGCACGCCAACCACGCCGACGGTCGGCAGGACCAACGGAAACCGTATGCGCCAGAACGTCTGCCAGGCAGTTGCGCCGTCGACGCGGGCTGCCTCGTCCAGCTCCTCGGGTATCCCCAGCAGGGCGGCAAGGAACAGCAGCATCGGGATGCCGATGTACTGCCACACCGACACGAGTGACAGCGTCACCAGCGCCGTCCCCTCAAGCCCGAGCCAAGGCCGGTTCAGCGAACCCAGCCCGACCAGGTCGAGGGCATCAGCGGAGATGCCCCACAGTGGCGAGAGGATCAGCCTCCAGATGAAGCCGACCAGCACTATCGACAGGATCGTCGGCAGGAACAGGGCGGTCCGGAAGAACGCCTTGAACCTGACGACGCGCGAGGACAGCAGGGCGGCCAGCAGCAGCCCGATCGGGTTCTGGACGAGCATGTGGACAGCGAAGAACAGGAAGTTGTTGCCGACTGCGTTCCACAGGCGCTCGCTCCATTGCGGATCAGTGAGGAGCAGCCGGTAGTTCTCGAGGCCGACGAACATGTTGCCTGTCCTGGCTGATGAGCGCAGTGACAGGCCGAGCGTGTCGAGCAGCGGATAAACCATGAACACGCTGTAGATGAGCACGGCGGGGGCAAGGAAGACGATTATGTGGAACGGGAACTGCTTGCGACTGCGCATCGAACCCCTGGTTCAGGGGTGGGCTGGCATCAGTTACTGCCAGCCCACCCGGTATCAGACTATGGTGTCTTGGCTCAGCGGTTCTGTTGAGGCTCGTACCAGGACTCGAGTCCCTGCTGCACGGCGGTCGCGGCTTCGAGTGGCGTCTGCGTTCCGTTCAGCACCTGGGCAGTGGCGTTCCACAGGTCGTTCTCGTTGTTGGGCGTGCCCCGCGAGAGGATCTGATAGGAAGACCTGATGGTCGATTCGCAGTCGCTGCGCCAGCTGACGAACTCCTGGGCCAGCTCATCCTCAAGCTCGATGTCGTGATCGGAGAGCGAGAAGAAGCCGGGGAGTGCGTTGCTGTAAATCTCCGCGAATTCGGCACTGGTGGTCCACTCCAGGAACGTGCGGGCCGCTTCCAGGTTGGGGCTGGCAGCGTTGAGGCCGATGCCGATGTCCGTGTGGTCGCTTATGTAGCACGTGTCCTGGCCGGCAGGTGGAGGTGGCCTGAACGCGCCCATCTCAAAATCGACCAGTGGCCGGAACACGCTGATCTCCCAGGATCCGGACGGGAAGATGGCGCCCATTCCGAGGGTGAACAGGTTCTGCGCGTCAGGGTACGAGGTGGCCTGGTAACCGTCCGGCAGGTACGGAGCCCAGCGGGCCAGTTCCTCGAACGCCTGGAGGAAACCGCCTTCGTCGTAACCGATCGTGCCTTCGATCAGGCCAAGACGTCCCTCTTCACCGCGCCAGAAGTTGGGACCGATGTTCTGGTAGCCCATGGTCGCGGCTTCCCACTGGTCGGTCGTGCCCATCACTATCGGCGTGTAGAAGCCGTCCTCCTTGATCGCATCAAGGACCTCGTAGAACTCTTCGTTGGTGGTGGGAACTTCAACGCCGACTTCTTCAAAAGCATCCTTGTTGTAGATGAAACCGTGGATCACCGAGGCCATCGGCACGCAGAAGGTGTCGGCCCCGTCATCCGTCACCCAGGCGCTGCGGGCGACATCACTGAAGGCGTCCAGCCCGGGCAGGTCGTTCAGGTTGGCCAGGTAGCCATCCTGGTACAGCTCGAGTGAGACGTCGAAGGGACGGCAGGTGATCAGGTCGCCCGCCGTCCCAGCCTGGAGTTTGGACGCAAGGACCGCGTTGTATTCGGTCGGCGCGGCCGGAGCGAATATGACCTCGATGTCCGGGTGGTGCTCGTTGAAAGCGGGAATGATCAGTTCATTCCAGATGGCAAGATCGTCGTTCCGCCAGCTTTCGATGGTGATCGTCTGCGCCACGGCAGACAACGCGAGAGCCATTGGTACGAGCAGGATGACCAATCTACGCATCTCTTCCTCCACAATCCGCGATTACTCGCAAGCCAAACTATGTTAGGGGGTCAGTTTAGCACGGAGGGAACATGCGTATTCTCTGGCGCCGTCGGCTCAGTCAGTCAGTCCGCTGCACTGCCCTTCGGCTTCGCCCTGCACGGCGTTGCTGTTGCCGACCGGTGCGGGGAAGTTGCTCTCGCACTGCAGGTTGCCTTCAACGTCATTGCCGGAAAGCGAGGTGTTGCCGGTGGTGCCGCTCACCTGGATGTCGCCGTCCACGAGGTTGTTGTTGACCTTGATGATGCCGATGTTGCCGCTGACCTGAACGTTGCCGGTCACGGTCACGCCGCTCACTTCAACCGAGCCGCCGTCAGCGGGCTGGACGTCGCCGTCCACGGTGCCGGCCTGCACGACCAGCAGGTTGGCGTCCGAAGACTGCACATTGCCACCGACAGTCGTTTCGAACAGCCGCACGATCTCGGCGCTCTCGGCCTGCACGTTGCCGGTCACTTCCAGGCCGTTGGCTTCCAGGATCGCGCTGAGGAACACGAGCACGTTACCGTCCACGCTTCCGCCGTCAGCCACGAGGCTCGAGCCGGGTGCCAGGATCAGGTTGCCGTCTATGGTGACGTTCTCGAACACGCATGACTGGTTCTCGGCGAGTGCTACGTCACCGGCGAACGTCTCGTCAATCACGACGCATTCGCCCTCGTCGGGGAACGGGTTCTGTCCGGCGGGGATTTCTGTTTCCTGTGCGTTCACTGCCAGGCCCATGGTCAGCGCCAGGGCGGCTATCAATCTGAATGGTTTGCGGTACATCGCTACCTCCATACGGAGTTTCGCACGGCACGGTGAGTGCCTTACCTATCGCAGTACACATTCGCTTCTGACGACCTGTCCTACAGCCAGGCCTGCATTCCGGCGGCAGCCACGACGGTAGCGATGACGACCAGCCACGCCGGCCACTTCCAGACGGACAGCAGCAGGAAGGCTCCCAGGGCCAGCGCCAGGTCCGCTCCGCTGAAGATCGCGCTGGTCCAGACGGGGTCGTACAGGGCTGCGATCAGTATTCCGACGACGACTGCGTTCACCCCCCGCAGGGCTGACTGCACCGGCGCCAGCGCCCTCAGCGTGTCCCAGAACGGCAGGACACCCATCAGCAGCAGGAACGACGGCAGGAAGATGGCTGCCAGCGCTATGGCGGCAGTGGCGAGGCCGGCCGCGCCCGGCTGCATTGCGGCACCGAGGTAAGCAGCGAAGGTGAACAGGGGTCCGGGTACGGCCTGCGCCGCGCCGTAGCCGGCCGTGAACGCCTCGCCACTCACCCAGCCCGGGGGGACGACTTCAGCCTGCAGCAATGGGAGCACCACGTGTCCACCGCCGAACACCAGCGATCCTGCGCGGTAGAAAGAATCTGCGACCGCGACACCGAAGCTGCCTGTGGCCTCTCGGGCGAGCGGCAGGAGAACCAGCAGCAGGGCGAAGACGGCGAGCAGCATGGCGCCTGCACGCCTGCTCAGGCCGTAGTTGCGGGTCTGCCCGCGGGCGGGTGACGTCCCCGGAAGCAGGCGCCAGCCGATGATGCCGCCGAGTGCGATCACCACGATCTGAACCAGGCTGCCCGGCCAGAGGAGAACGGCAGCCGCCGCAGCGAGGGCCATGGTGACGCGCGGCCTGTCCGGCGTGAGTTTCATGGCCATGCCCCAGACGGCGTGGGCGACTACGGCAACCGCGACGATCTTGAGTCCGTTCAGCCAGCCGGCATCGCTTACTTCACCCAGGCCCGTAACCCCGAACGCGAAAGCCACCAGTGCGATGGCCGATGGAAGCGTGAAACCCAGCCAGGCAGCGAACCCGCCAGCCACGCCGGCCCGGCTCATGCCCAGCCCGATGCCCACCTGGGAGCTGGCGGGTCCAGGCAGGAACTGGCAGAGCGCCACCAGATCCGCGTAGCTTTCCTCGTCCAGCCATTTGCGGCGTTTGATCAGCTCGTCATGGAAATAGCCGAGATGTGCGACGGGCCCACCGAATGAGGTGAGCCCGAGTCTGGTGAATACGGCGAGAACTTCAAGGAAGCTGCCATGTGCCCTCGTGGTCGCCATGCCCCATTGTCGGGCATCTAAGTACGGGCTGTGTCAGGCCGGCTTTGAACTCATCTTCAGCGGCCGAGGCCGCGGCACTGACCTTCGGCATCGCCGTCGATCCGGTTGTTCGCACCGGTCGGGGCGACTGCATTACCAGAGCATTCGAGGTCATCGTCCAGCACGTTGTTGCTGATGACCACCTCACCACTGTTGCCGTTGACTTCGACGCCATCATCGATCTGCACGCCCTGTATGTAAACCGCGCCGCCGCTGACAGCTTCGACGTCACCGTCGATGGTTCCGCCTTCGATCACGAGCAGTTCGGTACGGATGACGTCGACATCACCGTCGACTTCGGCGTCACGGAGTTCGATACGGATCGCTCCGTCAGCCTCTACGTCCTCGTCGATGGCCGTTCCGTGGGCGATGAATACCGCACCGGTGTATACGAGGACGTCGCCGTCGACTTCTCCGCCGGTCATCTCCAGCGAGGCGCCGGGGCTGATGACGAGGTCACCGTCGATGCGGACGTTGGTGAAGACGCAATCGGTTCCCGCTGGCACCGTGACCGTACTGTCGAACGACCGGTCGCTGACCTGGCAGATTCCCCCGGAACTGGGATCAAGTCCCCGTGGCGGCTGGTTCGGGACGCTGGGTCCGTCACTCGCCTGACTGAGGCCGGCAAGCAGTGCGATTGTCAGTGTGATGGCGGCCAGCAGCGCGGTACGTATGCGGCTGATTCCCATAACAATTGCAGAACTTTCGGAAACGTTTTTCATGACGTGCCCTCCTGTCATTAGATTGTGGTGCGCAGGCGGATGAGCAGCATTCCGCTGTAATGAACGGCCCTTCACGCACAGGCGGGCAGCCAGAACTGCCTGGCCGCCCGCCTCGAGAGTCAGTGCCTCACATCGGGTTCAGCTGGCGAGCCCAGAACACTGGCCTTCGGCGTCGCCGTTGACAACATTGCCCCCGCCGGTCGGTGCCGGGTTATTGCCACCGCACTGCAGATTGCCGTCTATCACGTTGTCCCGGATCTGAACACCTCCGTTGTTGTCGTACGCCTGAACATCTCCGTTCACAGTCACGTCCTGAATCAGCACCGAACCGCCATCTTCAGGCTGGATGTTGCCATCCACCGAACCGCCGCTCACCGTCAGGCTGTCTGCGCGTTCGGTCTGCACGTCACCGTCAACGCGCATTTCCGTGAGGCTGACCCTTGCAGCGCCCTCGGCCTGCACATTGCCGCCGGTCGTCGTACCTGTGCCGTTCCACGTCGCACGCGGGAAGACGAGTACGTTGCCATCGATGTGACCGCCGGTGGCTGTCACGGACGCACCCGGGCTGATGGCCAGGTTGCCTTCGATGGTTACGTTGCTGAAAGTGCAGCTCAGGCCTTCTGGAATGGTGACGTCGTCGTCGAACGTCCTGTCCGCTACCTGACAGGTGGGCGAATCGTCCGGAACGGGCCTCTCGCCGCCGGGCGGATTCACCGGCAAGCCGCCCCAGCCGCTGCCTGAGCCATCGCCATTGGCTGCGCCGCCGCAGGCACTCAGGACGAGCACGGCGAGCGCCGTCACGGCGAACAGCCGGAAGGAGGTCGTGTCTGCAAGCCTCTTGATATATGAAATTTCCCTCATACTTGCCCCCTTTGGAAGCCAATGATGCGCCGCGTTCGTGTGAATTTCATGCGGTGCATGCGGGCGTTACGCCTGACTTCAGCCGACCGGGCTCGCGGACTGCCCGTGCGAAACTTGGGAATGACCAAGAGCATCGGTTTCCTTTCGTTCGGCCACTGGTCGCCGGGCCAGCAATCTGCGACCCGCACGGCCTCTGATTCGCTCCTGCAGGCCATCGACCTGGCCGTGGCAGCCGAACAGCTGGGCGCCGACGGCGCCTACTTCCGCGTGCACCACTTCGCGCGCCAGCATGCTTCGCCTTTCCCGCTGCTGGCAGCCATAGGTGCCAGGACAGAGCGCATCGAGATCGGCACCGGCGTCATCGACATGCGTTACGAGAACCCGTTCTACATGTTCGAGGACGCGGGTGCGGCGGACCTGATCGCCGGCGAACGCCTGCAGCTGGGCATCAGTCGCGGCTCCCCGGAACAGGTGATCGACGGCTGGCGCTACTTCGGCTACTCACCAGCCGAAGGTGAAACGGATGCCGACATGGCCCGCCGGCACGCGCTGGTGTTCCTCGACCTGCTCCGCGGCGAGGGCTTCGCGCAGCCATTCTTGGGAAATTTCGCCGATGAGTTTTTTCGGGCCATCGTCGAGATCCCGCAATGGGACGACGAAGCTCGGCGCGTTGGACGGATGGGGCGGCATGGGTGCCAAGTTTAGTAGCGCCAACGCCACACGACGGCAACGCCGCCGCGGTTGAGGCGCGGTTAAGGCTTTCTGACTTTGGTGGATGAGCTAGCGTGGGGCGCCATGAACTGGGCTGCACGCGTGCGCGTGCTCTTGTTCCATGACCCGCGGTACGGGCGCTTTCGCGTTGCCGCAGGGGTGTATGCCCTGACCACTTTGTGTTTCGTGCTGATCGCGGACCCGGCGCTGATCGCAGCCGCCTGGCGGCGCGCGCCAAGGCTGCCGCCGGCAACTGACGCCAGCACGGTTGATGTGAAAAGGCCCGCTTCAAGCGGGCCTTTTTCATTTGCGGCGGGAGCGGGTCGAACGGCTGCGCCCGGCGCCGGCACGGGTGCGACCCGCTGCCGCCCTGCGGCTTGAACTGCGCGCGAGGCGTGCATTCGGCGCGGCGGCCCTGGTTGCCTTGGCCTTGGCCTTGGCCTTGGCCTTGGCCTTGGCCTTGGCCTTGGCCTTGGTTTTGGTTTTGGCTTTGGTTTTGGCCTTGGCCTTGGCTTTCCTTTAAAATCCCTTTCACGGAAATGGCCGCCGCTACATTGATGTTTTCCAGGATTTCTTCCGGTGTGTTTTCAAAATCCACCACACATTGCAGGTTTTGCAGGGAAGAACCGTCGTTCAACGCGATAAAACGCTTGCTGCGAAAGGCGCGGACCCAGCCTTGGACCTGGACTTCTTTTAAAAAACCTTCACTCTTTAATATTTCCGAAATTTTCAAATGCTTCATGGAAATTGGTTGTTTCTTTTCTGCAAAGATAGTTAAGCCTTTTAGTACTTCCCAAGCCTTTGGGGAGTTGAAACTCCGAAAGGGTTATTTAGACTGAAAAAAATAAACCTGTTCGGGCGTCACGCAATAATCTAACTGCACATCGGTGTCAAAAACCCCTTCCAGTTTTTCTTCTGCTTTAAAAAAGGACAGCCCGATTTTTAGGGTTTCGGGCCGACATTGTGCCAAAAACCGGTCGTAAAACCCGCCCCCGCGCCCGAGGCGATGGCCAGCGCCATCGACAGGGGCAGCAGGATAATCCACAGAATGCCGAGGATCGTCTGGCTGTAACGCGCCT
>CALDPK010000009.1 GCA_937911855.1 uncultured Trueperaceae bacterium
CACCGTGCAATCGCCGTGGACGCAAAATCGCCAGCCTTCGCCAGTGGCGCCCGACACCGCGAGGCGCAACGCGGCCAGCAGCGGCACGTCCGGCCGATAGATGTACCAACCATCCTTCAGGACCGCATCCGGCGGCGGCTCCATTCCCGCGCCCGACCCCTTGATCCTGGCCTCGATCAGGTCGAGCCCTTCTTCCGCAACCGCGAGGTCATCCACACCTGCGGCGTCGATGCCGCGGTGCCGTGCGACTGCAGCGGTATCGAAGCTGGCGGAGTGGAACTGCAGCCCGAGACTTGCCGCGGCCTGGCGGACGAAGTCGACTTCTTCCTCTGCCTCGGATCTCAGGCCATGATCGACAGTAGCCACTTCTGCAGGCCAGCCCAGGTCGTGAACCAGGCGGAGCAGCGCCATCGAGTCTGCTCCGCCTGATACCGCAAGCAGGAGCTTGCCACCCGGGGTGGCAAGCTCCTGCAGCTTCTTGGCTATGTCTGGAATCGGCATGTGCGTTCAGTGTAATGCCGACCGCTATAGAGGTGACCGTAAGCGGAACAGCATTGGCTGGCTTCCGGCGGATACCGGTTCAGTACATTCCACCCCGTACGGGTATCACTTCGACCTCGCTCCGATTGCCAGCGCCGTCGACGGCTGACAGCAGATACACGTACATTCCCTCGGGCAACTGGGAAGCTTCCACCGTGTAGTTGAACAGCCCACCGGCAGTGCTGTGGACGATTTCGCCATTCAGTTCGAGGTGCACCTCAAGCCGCCCTGAAGCAGCACCCTGGTCAGTCGCCTGAGCGGAGATCTCAACGCGCCTGTGATCAACTCCATCGACGTCCGTGTACGGGATTACGGGGTATGCAAGGTTGGTGATCTCCGGATGGATGCTGTCCACTCGCAACGCTGCCGTGTAGCTGGCAGTGCGGCCGCTGCGGTTCGTCGCTTCCACCTCGAGGCTGGCACCAGTGCCGGTGAACGGTGCACTCGGGATGAACCGAGTCCTGTGGAACCCGTAGCCAGCGAGATCATGCCAGCTTCCGCCATCGACCCGGTAACGGGCAGTTTCAACTTCTTCGCGATCGACGATTCGCAATTCGAATACAGGTGAACTGCCGACCAGTGCTCCGGAAGTAATCCGCACAGGCGAACCTTCTGTCACCAGGTACAGCTGAATCTCAGGTTGTGGGCCCGCCTGGCTGCCAGAATCGGTGGAACAGGCAGCGAGCAACACGAGCAGTGCGGCCAGCAGGCCGCCGAACTGGATGGTCTTGAGTTTCTGGTTCAACTTACTCGTCTCCTACCGGGTAGGTGACGGTGACGGACTCGGTCCACTGGAACGCACTTCCACCCCGATGTGCATAGAAGGTGACTTCTGCTCGGGCCCGGTTCAGACCGGAATCCAGAAGCACGATCGCGGTTGGTCCGTCCAGGAACACGAACGGAACAGGTTCGGAATTCGTGGCCTGAGGCGTCCGTGTTCCGAGAGAGCAGTTCTGTACTTCACTGTCGGCGCAGACGTAGCCGGCGGGAACCGGGATAGCCAGATGATGGTTGAACAGTTCGCTGCCGATGCCCAGGAACTCGCTGCCAGCCTCGTCGTACACCTGGATCTCGTAACCGGTGACAGTCGCTTCCGCGGCGCCAGGAGGGTTGCGGAAGGTGACATTGTTCGAAATGATCTCGATCTCGCCTGAGGTGCTGACCTCAAAACCGATCTGCGTAGGGTTGAGACTCGCACTCAGCTGCGTGCCGGCACCCCCGAACAATCCGCAGGCAGTCAGGACCGCGGGCAGACATAGCAGGCTGAGCAAAAGCGAAGCTCTTCTGAACATGATTCCTCCAAGACGGGTATCACCCAGTTCCAGCAATGATACGTTGCAGGCCGTTGACGGCGTGCCAAGGAATCCACATCGATGTAGATTCCTGGAGGTTTTTACGGTCAGTCCGACAGGTGCTGATCAGGCCGGCAAACTATAATGCCCCATGCCAACAGTAACGATCATCGTCCTTGACTCAGTCGGTGTGGGTGCCCTACCTGACGCGGACCGCTTCGGTGACGCGGGCTCGCACACGCTTGATCACACGCTTGAAGCGACCAGGGTACAGCTGCCTGAACTCGCGCGGCTGGGCCTGGGCAACATCGCTGGAGTCTCATCCATCGAACCAGCTGAGGAGCCGCTTGCGAGCTATGGCCGTATGGAGGAAAGGTCACCGGGCAAGGACACCACGACGGGCCACTGGGAGTTCATGGGCATCGTCCTCGAGCATCCGTTCCGGACTTTCGAGAAGTTCCCGCTTGAGGTGATGGAAGCGTTCGACGCCATCACGGGGCGGGGTCACCTGGGCAATTACCCGGCGTCCGGCACGGACATCATCCGTGACCTGGGCGAAGAACACCTGAAGACCGGCATGCCGATCATCTATACGAGTGCCGACAGTGTCTTCCAGATCGCCACCCACACTGAAGTCGTGCCGCTTGAGCAGCTGTACGAATGGTGTGAGGCAGCCAGGAACATCCTTACGGGTGAGCATTCGGTCGCCCGGGTCATTGCCAGGCCGTTCAGCGGCGAACCGGGGAACTTCAGCCGCCTGGGTGCCGACCGCAAGGACTATTCTGTGGCACCGCCAGCCACCACCGTGCTGGACGTGCTGAAAGCGGCAGGCCGCGAGGTTCTGGGCATCGGCAAGATTCCCGACATCTACAACCACCGCGGTTTCACGAAGAAGGTTCCGTCGAACGACAATATGGACGGTGTCACGCGCACGGTGCAGGCGATGGAAGCACGCACCGACGGGCTCGTGTTCGCGAATCTGGTCGAGTTCGATTCGCTTTATGGGCACAGGCGCGACGCAGAAGGCTACGCGCAGGCGCTGAAGGACTTCGACCGGCGGCTGCCGGAGATCCTGGGAGCAGTCGGTGAGGACGACACGCTGATCATCGTTAGCGACCATGGCAACGATCCCACCTGGCCTGGCACTGATCACACCCGGGAATACGGCATGCTGCTGGCGTACCGGCCCGGGCAGGAAGGCAGCAACCTGGGGACGCGGCGAAGCTTCGCGGACGTGGGAGCTACCGTTGCAGAGCTGCTGGATGTGGACTGGGACGGGAACGGCGAGAGCTTCGCGCGCACACTCAAGAAGCAGCCACGTTGAGCGCCTGAGGTCAAAACGAAGAAGGGCCGCCACTTTAGTGGCGGCCCTTCTCAAAGGTCAGTCAGTCAGTTGACGACTCAGTCGTCGAGCTCGAAGGTGACCAGTTCAATGAGTGCTTCCTGCGCACCGTCACCACGACGGCTGTTCATCTTCAGGATGCGGGTGTAACCGCCCGGACGGCTGCTGAAGGCAGGTCCGATCTCGTCGATGAGCTTGCGGGCGATGTCATTGTCCTGGATCTCGCGGCCGATCATGCGGCGAGCGTGCAGGTCTCCACCGCGCGCGGTGCTGATGAGTTTCTCTGCGTAGGGCTGAAGGTTCTTGGCCTTGGCGAGAGTGGTCTTGATGCGGCCGTGGCGGAACAGTGCAGTGGCCTGGGCCCTTGCAAGTGCGATCCGGTGGCTGCTGTTGCGGTTAAGTTTGCGACCGCTTGAGAGGTGGCGCACGTGGTTACTCCTTCAGCTGGAGGCCTGCGGCTTCCAGCCTTTCCTTGATTTCTTCCAGCGACTTCTCGCCCACGCCGCCGACCTTCTTGAGGTCGCGTTCGGACAGGGCCAGCAGTGCATCGACGGAATCGATGCCTTCTTCCTGCAGCGAGTGCAGGACACGGCTGGACAGCGAGAGGCTCTCCAGGCTCATCTGCACGCCCTGATTCTGCGCGGGTTCCTCAGCTGCACGCTGCGGCATCACGATCATCGGGGCTGCTTCATCCATGTCGACAGTGCCTTCGTCGCCGAAGACGCTGAGCTGATGCTTCAGGATCTCAACGGCATGGTCCAGGGCAGCTGCCGGCTCGATGCTGCCGTCAGTCCACACGCGCAGGACCAGGCGGTCCAGGTCGGTGTTCTGACCGACGCGGGTGTCTTCGATGTGATACGCCACGCGGCGCACGGGCGTGAACACTGCGTCGACAGGGATGCTGTTGATGCGGTCCTTGGTGCCGTGTACGTCAGCGGGCACGTAACCGACGCCCGGTTCGACCCGGACTTCCATGACCAGTTTGCCTTCGCCGTTGAGCGTGGCGATGTGCAGGTCAGGGTTGATGACTTCTGCGCCCATGGGGACGTCGAAGTCACCGGCGGTGACCTTGCCGGCCTTCTCGGCGCGCAGGGTCAGGGTGACGGCCTCGTTGTCGTGAATCTTCACGACGAGGTCCTTCAGGTTGAGGATGATCTGCATGACATCCTCGCTCACACCGTCGATCGTGCTGAACTCGTGCAGCACGTCCTCGATGTAAACGCTGGTCACGGCAGTGCCCGGGATGCTGGACAGCAGGATGCGCCGCAGCGGGTTGCCCAGGGTTACGCCATAACCGCGGACGAGCGGTTCCACGATGAATTCACCGTAGGCGCCGTCCACTTTGGCTTTGAACTCAGAAACGATAGACACTAAATGGTCCCCCTATCAGCGCGAGTAGTACTCGATGACTTGCAGTTCGTTGACGGGAACCACGATGTCTTCGCGGTTCGGCAAGTGCTTGAAAACGCCGGAGAGCTTCTCAGCGTCGAACTCGAGCCACGGGAGGGTCTTGCCGCGCTTGCGCGCTTCAAGGTTGTCCTGGATGTGCTGGTTCTTGCGTGAGCGCGGAGCGACACTGACTTCGTCACCGGGCTTCAGGCGGTAGCTGGGAATGTCGACGCGCTTGCCGTTGACCATGATGTGTCCATGGGCGACGAACTGGCGTGACTGCCGGCGGGTATTGCCGAGACCGAGACGGTAGACGACATTGTCCAGGCGGCTTTCCAGAAGCTGGAGGAACACCGTTCCGGTTGAACCTTCACGGCGGTTGGCTTCCTCGAACAGGTTGCTGAACTGCTTCTCGCTCATGTTGTAGAAGAAACGCAGCTTCTGCTTCTCACGGAGACGTACGCCGTAGTCACTGATCTTCCGGCGGCGACGCTGACCGTGCTGGCCGGGAGGGTAGGGACGGCGCTCCATGTACTTCTGTACTTTGGGGGATTCCGTGAGGTTGACACCTTCACGGCGGCTGATTTTTACTGCTGGTCCTCTGTATTGACCCATTGAATACTCCTTAAAAACTCAGGCGAGGTGCCTGAATTACATCCGCTTCCGCTTGCGGGGACGGCAACCGTTGTGGGGCGTCGGGGTGTCATCAACGATGCTGCGCACGTTGACTCCCGTGGCCTGGATGGACCTGATGGCCTGTTCGCGGCCGGATCCGGTTCCACGGATGACGATGTCCAGCTGGCTGAGACCCATGTTCTGGGCCTTGCGGGTTGCGTCTGCCGCTGCGAGCTGCGCTGCGTACGGAGTGCCCTTCTTCGAGCCCTTGTATCCAATGCTGCCTGCCGAGGACCACACGATGGTGCCGCCGTCCATGTCGGTGATGGTCACGATCGTGTTGTTGTAACTGGCGTGGATGAATGCCTTGCCTTCTATCAGGCTGCGCTTCACCCTTCTCTTCGTTCTGGGGTTAGCCACTCTTAAACTCCTGATCCATTCTCCGGTGCCATTTGCAGACTCCCGGGAGTGGCGCCAGCCTTATCGGCCAGCGCGCATTGCTCAAAGAAAATTACTTGCGGGGCGCTTTCTTCTTGCCAGCGACGGTACGGCGCGGTCCCTTGCGGGTACGTGCGTTCGTCTTCGTAGCCTGGCCACGGACGGGCAGGCCACGACGGTGGCGGAGGCCACGGTAGCAACCGATGTCCATGAGGCGCTTGATGTTGAGCTGCACCTCGCGGCGCAGGTCACCCTCGACCTTGAATTCCTGCTCGACCACGCTGCGGAGGCGGGTGATCTCGGTCTCGGCGAGGTCCTTGACCCGGGTGTCCGGGCTGACTTCAGCCTTGGCGAGGATCGCCTTCGAGCTCGTGAGTCCGATGCCGTAAATGTACGGCAGAGCGTACTCGATACGCTTGTCGCGCGGAAGATCAACTCCGGCTATACGTGCCATCTATCAACCCTGCCTTTGCTTGTGCTTCTTGTTCGTGGGGCAGATCACGTAGACCACGCCTACGCGCTTGACTACCCTGCAGTTCGCGCATATTTTTTTGACTGATGCCCTGACCTTCATGACTGATCCTACTTTCGGTATACGATGCGACCCTTTTCAGGATCGTACGTGCTGATTTCAACGACCACGCGGTCGCCTGGAAGAATGCGGATGTAGTGGCGCCTCATCTTGCCACCCACATGGGCCAGGATTTCCGGTCCCGCATCGAGCTGTATCAGGAACGTCGTGTTGGGTCTGGCTTCCAGCACCACGCCTTCGGTGCGGATCGTGTCCTGGGTCGTCTCTTCTGCCCGTTCTCGTTGACGGGGCGGTCCCGAATTCCTCCTACGCGCCATGCATTCCTCCAATGCCTGCCTCTCCTGCTGCGCTCCGACCATGAGGCGACTGGTCTGAAGCGGTGAGCACCCGGGGGCCTTCGGTGGTGATCGCCACCGTGTGCTCGTAATGTGCGGCAAGACTGCCATCGGCGGTTACCGCAGTCCAGCCATCGTCCAGCACGCGTACCCTGGTCCGCCGGAGCGTGACCATGGGTTCGATTGCCAGAACGAGTCCTGGCCGCAGCAACGGACCTGTGCCCGCGCGTCCAAAGTTGGGAAGTTCGGGGGGCTCGTGCATGTCCCGGCCGATGCCGTGACCGACGAATTCCCTCACAACCCAGTATCCTGCTGCCTCGATGACGCCCTGAATGGCCGCGGAAACATCACCAAGGCGGTTGCCCACCACGCATTTCTCAAGGCCGGCCCAGAAGGAGGCCTCGGTTGCGCGCAGCAGGGCACTGGCTTCATCGGACACTTTGCCCACCGGGAAAGTGTTGGCCTGATCGGCCACATAACCCTTGTAGACGGTGCCGATGTCGACAGAAAGAATATCGCCTTCCTTCACGACCTGCTTGCCCGGAATTCCGTGCACAACAACGTCATTGACGGAAGTGTTCAGCGTGCCCGGGAAACCCCGGTAGCCCTTGAATGCAGGGCGCCCGCCAGCCGAAAGTATAGCATCCTCGGCGATGGAATCGAGCTCCGCAGTTGACACACCGGGTCGGATGGCCGCAGCCACCTTCTCGAGTGCAGCGCGGTTGACGCGACCAGCCTCGGCCATTACCTCGAGCTCTGACGGACGCTTGAGAATCAAGACAGTTCCCCTGCGATCCTTGCTTCGACCTCATCGATGGAACCGAGTCCGTCGACGCGCCGGAGCTTGCCGGCCTTCGCGTAGTAATCAAGCAGAGGCTGGGTCTGCTCTTCGAAGACCTTCAGCCGATGGCGGACGGTCTCTTCGTTGTCATCGCTGCGGCCCTGTTCCTCTGCACGCTGCAGGAGGCGGCGGACGACTTCATCGAAGTCCACGTCCAGGGCGATGGCGGCGGTGAGTTCCGCGTCGAGCTCGCTGAGCAGCCGGTCGAGCTGACCGGCCTGGGCCGGGTTGCGCGGGTAGCCGTCGAACAGGACGCGGACGTCCTGCAGACCGTTGAGTTCCGAGCGGACCATGTCGATGATCAGGTCATCAGGCACGAGTTCGCCGGCGTCCATGAAGCCTTTGGCCTTGACGCCCAGTTCGGTTCCTTCCGCAACGTTCGACCGCAGGATGTCGCCGGTCGAGAGCTGCTTCAGGTTCCGACTGGCAGCCAGGCGCGCAGCCTGGGTGCCTTTGCCGGCTCCGGGAGGACCCATCAGCAGGACTACTTCAGAAGCCATCTAGAAGCGTCTCCCGCGACCGCGGATGCGGCCCTTGCTGACGAAGCCCTCGTAGTGGCGCATCATGAGCTGCGACTCCAGCTGGCGCAGCGTGTCGAGTGACACACCGACCATGATCAGCAGGCTCGTGCCCGAGAAGGCGAACGACAGCTGCTCGGTGCCGGTGATCCAGGAGAGCACCTGCGGCAGCGCGTTCACGGTACCCAGGAACAGTGCGCCCCACAGGGTGATGCGCCCGGCGATCCTGGACAGGTAGTCGGTGGTCGGCTGACCGGGACGGACGCCCGGGACGAAGCCGCCGTATTCGCGCAGGTTCTCACTGATCCGTCTGGGATCGAACGAAATCTGCGTGTAGAAGTAAGTGAAGCCCACGATGAGCAGGGTGCTCGTGATGAGGCCTTCCCAGCGGGCGGAGTTGAACCAGTTGCCGACGACCTGCAGCCAGCCGATCTCCGGGAACGCACCGATTAAGGTGGCCGGCAGGATCAGGATCGAGACTGCAAAGATGATCGGGATTACGCCGGCGGAGTTCAGCCGCAGCGGGATGTAGGTGGACTGGCCACCCATCACCTTGCGGCCGACGACCTTCCTGGCGTACTGCACCGGGATGCGCCGTTCTGCCTGCTGTACCATCACCATCCCCGCGATCGCCACTATGAGCAGACCGAGGAAGAAGATCAGGCCGAACAGGTTGCCCTCACCCTGGCTGATCAGCGCGAACTGCTGCGCGAACGCACCAGGGAACATCGCGACGATGCCGGCGTAGATGATCAACGAGATGCCGTTGCCGAGACCGAACTCGGTGATCTTCTCACCGAGCCACATGACCAGGGCCGAGCCGGCGACCTGGGTGACCACGACGACGAACCAGAAGAACGGTCCGTTGGTCCAGCCGACCTTGAGCGCACCCGAGTTGCCGAGCAGCGCGATCGCCAGGAACAGCGCCTGGACCGCGGCGAGGCCGAGGGCGCCGTAACGCGTGATCTGGGTGATCCGCTTGCGGCCTTCCTCGCCCTCACGGGCCAGTTTCTGGAGCGGCTCGTACGTCGACTGCAGCAGCTGCATGATGATGCTCGAGGTGATGTAGGGGATCACGCCGAGCGCAGCGATCGAGAAGACCTCGAAGTTGCCGCCCGAGACGAAGTTCAGCATGGTGAAGATGTCACCCTGGCCGAACTGCTGGGCACGCAGGAGGCCGACGTCGATTCCGGGGTTCGGAATGAACGACAGCAGGCGGTAGACGGTCAGGAGTCCGATGGTGACCAGCAGCTTCGCACGCAGGTCAGGAATGACCAGTGCGTTGCGAAATGCTGTCAGCATCAGGCCTGCTCCGCGTTACCCGTGTCGGTTGCGGACTCCTCTGATGCCTCACCGGCGGCTTCGGTTGCGGACTCGTCCGCTTCGTCAGCTGCCGCCGAGGCGGTCTCTGCGTCAGCCTCGTCGGGGACGGGCCGGACGACTTTGCCGCCGAGGCCGGTGATGGCCGCTGCAGCGCTCTTGCTGATGCGGTCAACGTCGACCGACAGGCCCTTCACTTCGAGTTCGCCACGGCCAAGGAGTTTGACGGGGCGGTCAATGTGACGGATCAGGCCGTGCTCGTACAGCGAGATGCTGTCGACGACCGTGTTGGCTTCCAGGACGTTGAGGTCCTCTAAGTTGACCAGCTGGTAGTCCACCTGCAGGCCGGCGCGGTTGAAGCCACGCTTGGGCAGGCGCATGATCAGCGAGGAACGGCCGCCTTCCCAGCCGGGGCTCTGGCTGAAGCCGGAGCGTGCGGCCTGGCCCTTCTGGCCGCGTCCGCTGGTCTTGCCGCGTCCGCTGCCGATGCCGCGCCCGACCCGGCGCCGGACTTTCTTGCTGCCCGGCGCGGGCTTCAGGTCATTCAGTTTCATTCTGTTCTCCCTCTTCGATCTCAAGCAGGAAGGCGACCTTGTTCACCATGCCGCGAACGTCATGGGTGTCCTTGACGATGCGGGAGTCGCCGGTCTTGCGCAGGCCCAGGGCGCGAACCGTGGCGCGCTGGTCCTCGCGTGTTCCGATCAGACTGCGTTTCAGGGTGATCTTCATTCAGCCTGCTCCCTCGCGCGGACTGCTTCCTCGTAGGTGCGAAGCTGCTTGAGTCCGTCGATGACGGCGTAGGCAACGTTCGCCTGGTTACGGGAGCCAAGTTCCTTGGTGAGGAGGTTCTCGTAGCCGGCCAGCTCGACGATCGCGCGCGGCACGGATCCGGCGATGACGCCGGTACCGGGGGCTGCGGGCTTGAGCATGACGCGGCTGGTGCTGTGGGCACCCAGCACTTCGTGCGGGATGGTGCCGCCTTCAAGGATGGGCACGTTGATCAGGTTGCGCCTTGCGACGTACTGACCCTTCTGCACGGCGACCGGAACTTCCTTCGCCTTGCCGAGGCCGACGCCGACGTTGCCCTTGCGGTCACCGATGACTACCATTGCGCCGAAGCGGAAACGGCGGCCACCCTTGTAAGCCTTGGCGGTGCGTCGGATGAAAATTACCTTATCTTCGAAATCTTGGTCAGCCATCAGAATTCCAGCCCTCCCTCGCGGGCGCTGTCAGCCAGCGCTTTGATGCGGCCGTGGTACCGGTAGGGTCCGCGGTCGAAAACGATCCGCTTGATTCCCTTTTCGGTAGCAGCTTCGGCAAGTGCCTTGCCGACAGCCGTTGCCTGCTCGATCTTGTTGCCGGAGAGCTTCAGGGCCATGCTGTTCGCACTGGCCAGAGTGGTACCGGTGTTGTCGTCGATTATCTGAGCGTAGATGTGCTTGTCCGAGCGGTAGACGCTGAGCCGCAGCCGGCCGGTTTCGACCTGGCGACGGATGCTCTTGCGCGCGCGGAAAGCACGCCGCTGGCGTGTAGTGGTGTGGTGCTTCATTCAGATTCCCTTCCGCGGCTTAGCGCGCTGCTGCCTTGCCGGCCTTGAGCCTTACGACTTCACCGGCGTAGCGGACACCCTTGCCGTGGTAGCTGTCAGGCTTGCGGCTTGCGCGGATGTTGGCGGCAACCTGGCCGACCATGTGCTTGTCGATGCCGGACACCGAAAGTCTGGTCGGCTCCGGGGCGGTGATGGTGATGCCTTCGGGCGGCTCGATTACGACCGGGTGCGAGTAGCCGAGCTGCATCTCAAGGGTGTTCCCTTTCATTGCGGCACGGAAACCGACGCCATGGATCTCGAGGTTGCGCGTGAACCCTTCGGTTACGCCGAGGATGGCGTTGTTGATGAGCGTGCGCGCGAGGCCATGCTGCGAACGGTCGTCGCGGTGGTCGGTCGGGCGGGCGACATTCAGGGTGCCGTCTTCAAGCGTCACTTCCATGCGCTCCGAGATGACGACTTCGAGTTTGCCCTTGGGGCCCTCGACCTTGACGAGGCCAGGCTTGATGTCAAGCTTGACGTTGCCGGGAACGGTGACGGGTGAACGACCGATGCGGGACATTACCAGACCTCGCAGACGATCTCTCCGCCGACTTTTTTGCGGCGGGCTTCACGGTCGGGCATAAGGCCCTGTGAGGTGCTGATGATTGCGAGTCCCAGACCGCCGCGGACAACGGGCA
>CALDPK010000010.1 GCA_937911855.1 uncultured Trueperaceae bacterium
GTAGGTGCCGTGGCCCTGGTACTCGACGTTCTGCATGAAGTCAGGAGCGGCGGGCTGCTCGGCGTCCACGTTGGTGGGGACCAGGTTGAAGTTGACGGATCCGACGTTGGGCGACAGGTTGATCACGCGAACCCAGGCGGATTCGCTGAAGTCACGCATGCCGGCTTCGACGGGAACGTCAACCACGCGTGAGGTGCCGACTGCCGGGGCGGGCAGGGCGCTTGCAGCGTCCTGCGTCTGGTTGTCCTGTGCGCCCGGGTCGTCCTGGTCGTCCAGGTTGTCCATGGCGTCCTGATCAACGTCGGCGGGTTCGTCCGCAGCGGGGTCTTCCCCCTCGGCGGGTTCTTCCTGCGCGGGTTCTTCTTCGGCGGGATCTTCGGGTGCCGGTGCCGGAACTTCAACAGGTGATTCGGGTTCTTCCGCGTCGTCCTGTGCCAGTACCGGCAGGCCCAGCAGTCCGATTGCCATAAGCGCCATCAGCAGTTTGCGCAGGGTCTTGCTCAGCGTTCTGTTCATGTGCCTCCCCCTTTGATTCCAGTTCGGCCGGACTTTTTGTCCAATTGCCTTGACAAGAACTGGTCAGGTACCGTCGAGAATAGTGCGGCTCGCGGGGGGAGACTTTGGCCTGAGTCACGATGGACACGGCACATCCTGTGCTGCGTCACATTGTGCCGCTGCTCAGCTGTCGGTCAGCAGCAGTTCCGAACGGTCACCCAGGATCAGCCGGTGTGAGCCTGGGCGGCCGTGCGCGCCGGACATGGTCACGCTCTCGCCGATAAGGCTTTCGCGGATGCGTTTCCTGATGCCGCTCACCCGGGTGCGGTCGCCCACGACCGAGTATTCGAGTTCGCAGTCGTCGAGTTCGCAGTCGAAGCCGATGGTGGTGAACGGTCCCACGTAGGCGTTCTCGACCCTGGAGCCCGCGCCGATTATGGCCGGGCCGAAGATGGTCGAGTTGCGGACGGTTGCGCCTGCCTCGACTATGACGTCGCCGACCAGTTCGGAATCCTCGACGGTTCCTTCAAGGCTGCGGCCGATCTTCATGAGCAGGAGCCGGTTGGCGTCCAGGATGTCTTCGGCCTTGCCGGTGTCCTTCCACCAGCCTTCGACCTCGACGGGCTTGACGAGGCCGCCCTGCTGGATCAGCTGGAAGATCGCGTCGGTTATCTGGTACTCGTTCTTGGCGCCCGGCTCCAGGTTGTCGATGATCGGATGGATCGTCTTGTCGAAGACGTAAACGCCGGCCACGGCCAGGTTGCTGGGTGGGACTTCCGGTTTCTCGACAAGTTCGGTGATGCGGCCGTTCTTGACCACGGCGACGCCCAGCTGGCGCGGGTCCTCGACCGGAACGAGGGCAAGGACCGCGTTCACGCTCTCCTCGGCTTCGAAGGCGCTTCGGAAGTGGCTGATGCCGTGCTCGAACAGGTTGTCGCCCAGGTACATCATGAAGTCGTCGTCACCCAGGAACTCGCGGGAGACCTTCACCGCGTGCGCCAGGCCGCGGGGCGGGTTCTGGATTATGAAGGTGAACTCCGCGCCGGGAAAGTCCTGCAGGCTGACCTGCAGGTGCTGGATGGTGTCGTGGCTGACGACGACACCTATCTCGCTGATGCCGGAGTCGACCAGGTTCTGGACCGCGAAATGGATCAGTGGCTTGTTGGCCACCGCGATCGTGGGTTTGGGTCTGAGGCTGGTGAGGGGGCGCAGTCTGGTACCCAGACCTGCAGCCAGGATGAGGCCCTTCATGCTGGAACTCTCGCGTTTGTCATGGCCCTGATTGTAGTCCGGCTGTGGCCTTGAGGATTGTTCACGACGGCGGAAACGGGTCGATACCGAGGTCCAGCCGGCGCTGGCACCAGGGGCACACCGGCAGGTGTCCCGAGTAATGGTGCAGGCTGTTGACCGTGCACTGTATCAGGCTGGTTTCGAAGCGGTCCAGTTCCTGCTGCCAGTCGCGCACTTTGGGCCTGGCGAAGGCCGGCGCCTGCAGGCTGCGGGCGAGCATGCGCCGCAGGCGCGGGCCCAGGATCCTGGCGGGTGGAGCTGCCGGCGGGACCTTGAGCTGGCGGCTGCCCAGCCACGGGGACCGGCGCGCCGCGATGTTGCGCTCCAGTCCGGGCGGGTCGCCAGTGCCCTGCCATACGCCCGAGAACGGGTGGAAACCTTCCATGAGCAGCTGGAAGATGAGCACGCTCAGCGCGAACACGTCGTGCGACGGTTTGCGGTCCACCTCGCGGAACGATTTGCCGATGAGTTCCGGAGCGGTGTACTCGAGCTTGCCCACGGGGCAGCGCCAGACCGTGTTTCCGTCGCGCACCTGGATCGAGTCCAGGTCGATGAGGCTGACCAGCGCCCGGTCGGTCACAAGTACGTTGCTTTCGTTCAGGTCGCCGAGGACGTAACCGACCGCGTGGAGCGCCGCCAGGGTGGAGCTGAGGTTGCGGGCCACCCGCACCAGGTAATGCCAGCCGATGCCGGGCGCCCTGGCACGCCTGCTGCCTGGGTGATAGATCTGGTGCAGCGGCCGCACGTCTCCGGTGTTCAGGCGCGGCATGACGAAACCGACTGCCTGGCCCGTCTGGTCGGTGATGGAGCCGAGCGGCCAGGCCAACGAGACGTGCCCGCCGGTCAGGCCCGGGTCATCGGGGACGGTTCGCAGCATGGCCAGCAGCTTGGCGCGCTGCGCCGGGCTGGGTTCCTTCCACAGCTTGGCAGCCAGCGCCGGTTCGCCGGCGACCTCGTGGACCGTGGCCTCGCCACCCTGGCCCAGCTGCGCGCCCAGGCTGAGCGGCGCCCGGCTGCCGAGCCGTTCCAGGATCAGCTGCCCGCGTTTCATCAGTGAAGCTCCCGCGCGGCGATGAGAAGGGTCGTGTCGTCGTGGGTGCGGCTGCGTACGCGCTCCGAGGCGAGCAGCGCCTCGAGCTCGCGGTTGTGAAGGTCAGGTTCCGACTGGCCGGTGAAGCGGAAGAGCGGAAGGAAGAAAGGTGCGAAAGGTTCGCCGCTGGTCAGGTCGGTGGCGACAGGTTCCAGGCCGTCGCTGAGCAGCGCGACGCCGGTCAGGTCTGCTGCGGACCGCCGGGTGACCGTGGCCAGGTCGCGGGCGCCCGGGGAAGTCAGGAAGACGGTCTCGCCGGCGTAAGGGGACTGCCACGCCCTGGTGAGGCGCTGGACGGCGTCGCCCGTGCTGGCGACTATCGCGCCGTCACCAAGCTGCAGGCAGGAAACCTCATCTCCGGTGACGATGCACAGCAGCAGCGTCGAGGCGAAGTCACGCTGCTGCGAGCCGGAGCGGCGCGCGAAGCTGGTGACTGCCTGTACTGACTTGTCGAGTGCGCTGAACAGGGCTGCTTCCGGGTCGTTGCGCTTCGCTGCGGCAAGGACTGCCACCGCTGTTTCCGTTGCGAGGCGTGCGCCGGTCGCGGACTGGCTGGCGGAACCGGCACCGTCGGCAACGGCGAGCAGCAGGCTGCCATCGGCTGCGGTGGCGGCGGCCAGGGCATCCTGGTTTCCGACGCCCCGGGCCAGGTGGGCCTGGCCGGTAACGGTGCTGCCCAGCAGGCGCCAGTTGCTGCCCCCGTCCTGAGTGATGTTCAGCTTGCCACTTCGGACCAGCCCACGGGCGGCAGTGCCAGCTGGTCACCGACCCGCGAGTGCGATACCCGCTGCTGGCTCTGCGACAGCCACAGGAACAGTTCCGCGAACTGCAGGCCCTTGAGCTTGAGTGGCGGACGGCCGGGTGGGGCGATCTCGGCCAGCTTGTCCAGGTTGGCGCGCTCTACGCCGACCACGAAGAACGACAGGCCGTGCCCGGCGTCTTCCTGGCGGGCCATGCGGGCTGCTTCGTCGAACTGGTCGGTCGGTTCCCCGTCGCTGATCAGGAACACCCAGGGACGGAAGTACTGCAGCCCGGCCTCGCGGTACATGTTCTTGCGTTCACGCAACAGTTCCAGGCCGCGGCGGATGGCCTCGCCCATCGGGGTGGAACCGCCGGCCGTCAGTTCGGGTGGCTGCCACTGGTCGGCGGTGACGAAGTCCTGCACTTCCTGCACGCCGCCGGCACCGAAGGTCAGCACTGCGATTTCCACGCGGCGCCGGGCCAGTTCGTCGGTCATAAGATCCTGCTTGAACACCCGCAGGCCCTCGTTGAGCGCCTGCATGGGCTCGCCACCCATCGACGCGGAGGTGTCGAGCAGGAGCAGGCAGGGGGCCCGGGGATCCGGGTTTTCGGCCAGTTGGACCAGGTCAAGCTCGCTCATGCCGTCAGTGTAGCGCATGCCGGCAGCAGCGCGAATCGTCCGGAATGACCGGGCAGCAAAAGGAACGGAGTCCGGTGCTTGCCGGACTCCGCAGTTGATGATGCACTGTACAAGGGCTTAGTCAGACGCTGCGGCGCATCAGGCGAATGATGAACAGTACGATTGCCACCACGAGAAGCGCGTAAATGAAACCGCCCAGGGTGGTACCGGTAATAAGCCCGAGCAACCATAGAACCAACAGGATAATTGCAATGGTTTCTAGCATGATCCTCCCCTTTCCATAGAGCGAATCATGCCCGCGCTGGCCGCGCTTTACTGTAAGAGGCGACCAAATCAAGTCAGCTGTACCAGGCAGAAAGCGCGCGTCCAGTGGCTACTATGTAGCCATGAACACGTCTCAGATCCGCCTGTTTGTGGACCAGTCCGACGACACCGTGCAGCGCATCCGCTGGGAAGCAGACCAGGCACCGGAACCGGGCCAGAACGAAGCGCGGGCGATGATCCTGGCGCTGTGGGATCACGTCGCCAGGAGCTCGCTGCGAATCGACCTGTGGACCCACGACATGAGCATCGACGACATGAACGACTTCGTCTTCCAGACGCTCGTGTCACTGGCCGACACTTACGGCAAGGCCACGAACAACCAGGCGCTCATGGGCGAGATGAAGATCTTCGCGCGCGACTTCGCTGACCGGGCCTCGGAGTTCGAGCAGAACCGGACCCAGCCCAGGACTTAACCCTTTTCCTTGCCGTCCAGGGTGAGGAGCGCCCCGTACAGGTCCGGACGCCGGTCACGGAAGAAACCCCAGCCGGCCCGGAACTGCCTGGCCCACGCGAAATCAAGTTCGGCGGTCAGGACCACTTCACCGTTGCGGCCGGCGTCGGCTATCATCTCGCCCTTCGGGTTGGAGATGAACGAACTGCCGTAGAAGTTCATCTCGCCCTCGGGTCCGTAGCGGTTCGAGGCGCCCACGTAGACGATGTTGGACACGGCGTGACCGACCATCGCCTTGCGCCACATGGCCTGGGTGTCCAGTGCTCCCGCTTCGGCGGGTTCCGAGCCAATGGCGGTTGGGTACAGCAGGAGGTCGGCGCCCTTGAGGGCCATGATGCGGGCCGCCTCCGGGAACCACTGGTCCCAGCAGATGGCCACGCCGATGTTGCCGTGCTTCGTCGTCCAGGTTGAGAAGCCCGTGTCGCCGTAGTTGAAGTAGTACTTCTCCTCGTAGGTGGGGCCGTCAGGGATGTGGCTCTTGCGGTAAACGCCCAGGCTCTTGCCGCCGGCGTCGAACATCATGAGGCTGTTGAAGTACGCCTGACCCGAGCGCTCGAAGAACGACACGGGCAGTACCACGTCGAGTTCGGCTGCCAGCGACTGGAAGCGGTCCAGGAACGGGTGGTCGTCGACCTCGTGCGCCAGTGCGAACAGTTCCTCACGCTCCAGCTGCGGGAAGTAGAGGCTCTCGAACAGTTCGGGCAGCAGGATGACTTTCGCGCCCTGGCCGGCTGCTTCGCGGACCAGGCGCTCGGCGCGTTCGATGTTGTCGTGCAGGTCGTCGGTGCAGTGCATCTGCACGACGCCCAGGGTGGTTCCAAGGCTGTTCATTCGTGTTCCTTCCAGATGGTTCCGGCCGGCTGCTGCTGCGTCACGCAGTGGAACGCGCCGCCGCCGGTGATCAGGCCGGTGGCGTTGCTGCCCACCACCTCACGGCCGGGAAAGAGGCCGCGCAGAATCTCGAGTGCCTGCGCGTCGTTTGCATCCTGATAGGTCGGCACGATCACGAAGCCGTTGCCGATGTAGAAGTTCGCGTACGTCAGTGGCAGCCGCACGCCGGAAAGCTCCATGCGCCGCTCGGGCAGCGGCAGCTCCACTATCCTGTACGGGTTGCCGTCGTGATCGCGGAGTGATTCCAGCCGCTCCAGGTTGAGCTTCATGGTCTGGTGGTTGGGGTCGTCCTCGTCGTCCTCGACGCTGGTGACGATCGTGTGGTCATCAGCCCAGCGGGTGATCGTGTCGATGTGGCCGTCCGTGTGGTCACCTTCAAGGCCCGACTCGAGCCAGACGGTGTTGCGCACGCCCAGGTAATCATGCAGAAGCTTCTCGATGTCTGCCTCGTCAAGCTCCGGGTTGCGTTCCTGGCTCAGCAGGCACGAGCGGGTGGTCAGGCACACGCCTTCACCGTTGATCTCCAGCGCGCCGCCCTCCATGACTGCCGGGACGGGGAAGCGCTTCATGCCCAGCTGGCCGGCGAGCCGCTGCGGCGCTTCGTCATCAAGGTTCCAGGGAGCGTACTTGCCGCCCCAGGCGTTGAACACCCAGTCGGTCATGGCTACCTTGCCGTTTTCATCCTGCACGAACAGCGGCCCGTTGTCCCGGAACCAGATGTCGTTCAGCGGCAGGCGGTTGAAGGTGATGCGGGAGAGGTCGGCCCCTGCCGCCTCGAGCCTGCTGCGGGCGTCAGCCTCGGTGTCCTCGTCGCGGACGTTCAGGACGACCGGCTCGAAGCGCGCGATGACCGCGATCATGCCGGCCAGGTCCTGCCGCGCAACCTCCAGCTGACCTTCCCAGAGCTCATCATCAAACGGCCATGACGTCCACGTTGCCGCATGGGGCGTCCACTCTGCGGGCATTCTGAATCCCAGGCTTGCTGGTGTTTGTCCGTTACTGTTCAAGGCAGCCTCCTGCTCGCGCCTGTAAGTCGCGTTCCGGCCGCTGTGGCGGCATCGTTCTATGCTACATTGACGCAGTTTGTCTGGGGTGATCCGCCTTTACGTGAAGCGGGTTGCAGCCAGACAGAAACGTTTGTGGGCAGGAGTTGCTCATGTGGTGCCGTCCGCATCAGCCGGACGGGGAAGGCGGCCCCAGGTTGTCAGCAAGAAAACCAAATGTATCGTTCACTTCCGCTGACGCGGATGAGATTTACGGCATCAGCAACTGGAGCGCAGGATTCTTCCGGGCCGCCGAGGACGGCAACCTGGAAGTCACGCTCGGCTCGGGCAGCGTACCGCTCACTGAAATAGTCGACGACCTGATCGCCAGGGGCCACAACGCCCCGCTGCTTCTGCGTTTCCCGCAGATAATAGAAGATCGTCTGGATCGCCTTAACGGCGTGTTCCATAACGCCATCAAGGAAGCCGGTTACAGGAACACCTACCAGGGGGTTTACCCCATCAAGGTCAACCAGCGCCGCATGGTAGTTGAAACCATCGCGGAATACGGCGCGCGTTACCGCACCGGGCTCGAGGCGGGTTCCAAGGCCGAACTGGCCCTGATCCTCGTGCAGGACACCCACCCCGAAGCGCTCATCCAGTGCAACGGCTTCAAGGATGACGATTTCGTGCGCCTGGCGCTGTGGGGCCGCAAGATCGGCAAGAACGTGATCATCACGCTCGAGAAGTACGCCGAACTCGAGCGCGTGCTGCGCGTCAGCAAGGAGATGGGCGTGACCCCGGCCATCGGGGCACGCTTCAAACTGCACGCCCGCGGCGCAGGCAAATGGGAAGAATCCGGCGGTGACGACGCCAAGTTCGGCCTGACCGCAGCGGAACTGGTCGACGTGGGCCTCAAGCTGCGCCAGGAAGGGCTTTCGGATTCGCTCGTCATGCTTCACTGCCACGTGGGCAGCCAGCTGACCGACATCCGCCGCATCCGCGTCGCCGTGCGCGAAGCGACCCAGGCGTACGTGGACCTGCAGGACATGGGCGCAGGCCTGAAGTACCTGAACGTGGGCGGTGGCCTGGCCGTGGATTACGACGGTTCGAAGACCACCTTCTACGCCTCGGGCAACTACGGCCTGCAGGAGTACGCGGACACGGTCGTCTACACCGTCCAGGAAGTGTGCGACGACAACGACGCCGAACACCCCATCCTGGTCACCGAGAGCGGCCGGGCGCTGACGGCGCACCATTCGATCGCCGTCATACCGGTGATCGACGCGGTCGGCCCCATGCGCCACAAGGTCACCCTGCCCGACCTCGAGGGCGAGATACACACCCTGGTGCAGGACATGTGGAACCTGCGCGAAGGAATCAACATCAAGACGTACCGCGAGGTTTACAACGAGGCCGTCTCCAACAAGGAGACGATGCACAGCCTGTTCGAGCTGGGTTACATGACCCTGCTGGAACGCGCGCACATCGAGAACGCCTACTACCTCATCCTGCAGCGCGTCGAGAAGGTCATCCGCACCCTCGATTACGTGCCGGAGGAGTTCGAGACGCTTCCGCAGCAGCTGGCCGACATCTACGTGTGCAACTTCAGCCTGTTCCAGACGCTTCCGGACAACTGGGCGATCCAGGCGATGTTCCCCATAGCGCCGTTGAGCCGCCTGAACGAAGAGCCGGTGCGCCAGACGACCCTCGTGGACATCACCTGCGATTCCGACGGCAAGATCGACAAGTTCATCGACCTGCGTGACATCAAGGCCACCCTGCCGCTGCACGACCTTACCGAGGGCGACCCGTACTACCTGGGCATCTTCCTGACCGGCGCCTACCAGGACACGCTCGGCATGGCGCACAACCTGTTCGGCCGCGTCAACGAAGCCCACGTGCGGGTTGACGAGGACGGCTGGAACCTGGAGCTGTTCGTGAACGGCCAGAAGGCCCGCCGGGTCATCGAGAACATGGGCTACGAAGCGCCCCAGCTGCACACCTGGCTCGAGGAAACCATCGCCGAGGCGACCGGCGACAACCGCCTGACCGAGAGCGAGGCGAGCGAGATGCTGGCGCTTTACGACAACGAACTGGTCGGCTACACGTACCTGGAACAGGTCTGAAGGAGGCTCCTTGAGTCGCAACTTGGGGATCCTGCTGCTCCTGGTCGTCACCCTCATCTGGGGCACGACGTTCGCGGTCATCAAGGACGCGCTCGCAAGCGTTCCGCCCTCGCTGTTCCTGGCGCTGCGCTTCACGGTCGCGGCCCTGGCGCTCGCCTGGGTGAGGCCCACGCGTGGCCTGCTGCGCTGGGGGCTGATCCTGGGCCTGGTGATGTTCCTGTCCTACGGCAGCCAGACTGTCGGGCTGCTGTTCACGAGCGCGTCCAAGGGCGCGTTCATCACCGCGCTGAGCGTCGTGCTGGTGCCGATGCTGACCGGCATCATCAAGCGCCAGTGGCTGCCCTTGCGCATCTGGATCGCTGCCGCGCTGGCCCTGGCCGGCCTGGGGCTGATGACGCTGACTGACGTGGCCGGCGTGAACGTGGGCGACCTGATCATCGTCGGCACCGCTTTCGCCTATGCAGTACACATACTGCTGATTGACAGGGCACTCACGGAGCAGCCGCCGCTGCAGCTGGCCGCCGCCCAGCTGTGGCCGGTCGCCGCTTTCTCATGGGTGTGGGCAGCGCCGCAGGTGCACCTGATCCCGGAACTCCCTGGCAGTGTCTGGCTGGCCATCGTCTACCTGGCCCTGGTGGCCACCGCCCTGGTGCTGGTGCTGCAGAACACTGCCCAGAAGGTGGTGCCGCCGCACACGGCTGCGCTGGTGTTCGTGCTGGAACCGGTGTTCGCCAGCATGTTCGGCTGGATCATGCTTGGCGAACAACTGGGCTGGCTCGGCTGGCTGGGTGGGCTGCTGGTGATAGTGGGCATGGTCGTCGGCGAACTGAAGCCGGCTGCGAAGGCGAGTGCAGCTGCCGCCGAAACGGTTTGAGCGGCGGGAAAACGGCCTGCGCGCCATCCGTCACGTATTGTTGACTGCAGGACATGGCGGGCCCGAAACAGAACGAAAAATCCGGTCCAAGGAGACTGTTCGGTCAGCTGCCGCGGCACGCCGCGAGCCGCCTGTCGATGCGTGCTGCACTTGAATCGCAGGACGACCTGGCCACCACGCTGCTGAGCGTACGCAGCGACAGCCGGGGGCTGACCGAGGAACAGGCGAAGCGGCGCCGCAGCAGACGTGGCGCCAACCGGATGACCATTCCCAGCCAGCGCCGCAGGAGGACCGTACTGCGCGCGGCCCTGAGTGACCTGCAGTCACTCAGCCTGCTGCTGCTGACGCTGGTGGCGGTACTCGCCGATCCCGCCAACCTGCCCGGCGCGATGGTTATTGTGCTCCTGATCGCGATAACCGCGGCCGGTGCGCTGGTACGCAACCGGCAGAACCATCGCACCGTGCTGGCGCTGAATGAGCTGACCAGGACGAGCACATCGGTGCTCAGGCGCCATGCACACGACGACGAACCGCAGTGGCGCACCATCCCGTCAGCCGAGCTGGTCAGCGGTGACATCGTGCAGCTGGGCGCCGGCATGCGCGTGCCAGCGGACGTGCGGCTGATCGAGGCCAACGACCTGTACGTCGACCAGTCGGTACTCACCGGAGAGGTGACTCCAGTGCGGAAGTTCGTCGGCAGCCCCGAACTCCCGGGCGCCAAGGTCCGCAGCAAACGCTTCGACCCGCTCAGCCTTCCCAACATCAGCCTGACCGGCTGCTTCGTCCTGAGCGGCACCGGCACCGGCGTGGTCGTCGCCACCGGAGAGCAGACGTACTTCGGTTCGCTCGCCCGCGCCCTGCTCCAGGACAACGGGCACGCCTGGCAGGTGCAGTTCGGCGCGCAGTGGTTCATGCCGCGGCTGCTGCTCCTGATACCGGTCGCGGCCCTGTTCAGGGCAGGCTACGCGCATGGTCAGCCGTGGCAGCTGGCGGTGCTGACGCTGGCTGCCGTGCTGTACCTGCTGCCGGAACTGATTCCGGGACTGTTCCTGCCCAAGGCCGTCCGGCCGGAAGGCGAACGGGGCGCGCTGTCATCGCTGTCCAGTTGGCTGCAGCAGCTGCGGGGCCAGGGTGAGGCGCGCCGGGAACGGTTCGCGGATGCCGACGTGGAACTGGTCGATTATCTGGACGCGGGCGGCAACAAGTCGCTCAATACGCTGCGGCGCGCCTGGGTGCTCAGCCGCCTCAACACCGACTCGCGCACGTCAGTCGACACGGCAGTACTGCAGCTGGTCGAGGAGCACCCGAATCTGAACATGCAGGAAGATGCCCAGATCCTTGACGAGATCCCCTTCGACCTGCGGCGGCAACGCTACTCGCTGGTCGTGGCCGGCAGGGACGGGCAGCAGATGCTCATCTGCCGGGGCGGGGTCGAGGCAATCATCGCGGTGGCGATGAACATGCGCGTCGGCAACGAAGTAGTCCCGCTGGACAGCGAGGCGCTCGAGCGGCTGCAGCGGCTCATCCGGGCCCAGCTGCATCAAGGTCACTTCGTCCAGCTCATCGGCTGCCGGTTCATCCCGCCCAACCAGGCCAAGCGCCTTTACAGCCGCGCTGACGAACGCAACCTGACCATCGAAGGACTCCTGGTGCTGCGGGCCGACGTGTCCGGCAGGCAACAGGCAGACGAATGATCCAGATTTCAGCGGGCCGGCACGCTGCCGCCCGCACTTACGGCCGGGAGGGGCCGCACGCATCATGAAACTCAAACCCGGTCGCATCATCCTGGCAATCCTCATCCTCGTGGGCCTCGGCTACGGCATCAGGGCGCTCGTCATCTGGCGCAGCCCGCCGCAGCTGACCGTGACGGTCGCTGAGCGCGTTCCCGCCGGCGAGCTCTTCGAGTTCAGCGTCCAGTCTTCGAAGCAGGTGGACCTGACCCTCGAAGCGGACGGCGTGACCCTTACGAGCAGCGGGGACGACTGGACCGTTCACCTGCCGGCGGTAACCGGCACCAGCGCTTTCACGCTGACGGTCGTGGACAGTGCGGGCAACGTCGTGGAGCAGCCGTACGCCGTGACCGGGGTGGCCGCTCCCGGGCTGACGCTGCACGCGACCGGACAGGTGATGGCGGGCGACGCGCTCGGCGCCTGGTTCAGCGTCGAGGCCGGCGACAACGTACTGCAGGACGAGCAGATACTGCTGAACGGCGAGCCGCTCGCCTCAGTGCGGCACCAAGGCGGCCTGATGGCGCTGTTCGCCGTGCCGTTCACCGCGGCCGGCCAGACGCTGGAGCTGACCGCGGCCGTCACGGACGAGTTCGGCCGGCGCACGGACAGCACCCGCACCTACCAGGTGGCTCCCATCGACCGGCCGGTAGAGCTGCTGCAGCTGAACGCGGAAACGCTCGAACTGCAGTCAGAGGAGAACTCACGGCTTCAGGCGGAGCGCCTGAGGGAAGCGATGGCGGACCCACTGCCTGAACCTGCCTGGACCGAGCCGTTCGTCATGCCGGCTTCCGGCTTCAGTTCGAGCGGTTACGGCGATCCGCGCCGCTACTTCGCTGAAGGCGAGGTCAGCCATCACCTGGGCGCCGACCTGGCAGCGCCCACCGGCACCCCTGTTGCGGCAACCAACGCCGGGGTGGTCGTCCTGGCGGAGACGCTGCCGGTGGCGGGCGGCGCAGTCGTCATCGACCACGGCGGCGGCGTCAGCAGCCGTTACTACCACCTGAGCCTGATCACCACCCAGCCGGGCGCGCGCGTGCAGCGCGGCGACATCATCGCGGAGGTCGGCAGCACCGGCCTCTCCACCGGCCCGCACCTCCACTGGGAGATGCGC
>CALDPK010000011.1 GCA_937911855.1 uncultured Trueperaceae bacterium
GGGACGGGCGAGCAGGTTACGCACACTTACAACCAGAGTGGCACCTTCACCGTCAATCTGACAGTTACTGGTGACGACGGACTCACCGGGACCACAACAGTACAGGCAGCACCCGTGAACCTGCCTCCGACCGCGGTCATCCGGGAGTTTTCCAGCGACACCGACGAGTACGGCTGGTCTGAGGTGTGGCTGTGGAGCGATTCTTTCGACGAGCCAGGTGGTTCAATCAGCAGACACGTCTGGGAGTACGAAGGCAGCGAATTGGAAGGCCGCGACTATCGGGGCTACCTCAATGGGCCGGGTCCGCACGAGATTACGTTGACTGTCTGGGACAACGAAGGTGCGTCGGATTCGGCGGCGTTCGTCCTTGCTGTCCCCACCGTACTTCAGGTGGACATTGTTGAGACGACGCTGTACCTGGATCCTGATGATACGAGGCAGTTGACTGCGAACGTGAGTACGATCGGCGGAGCAACCGAGGAAGTCACCTGGTCCAGCAGTGATCCCGGAATCGTCAGCGTGGATGACGCTGGGCGCATATCGGTGCATGGGCGAGGGCACGTGATCATCACTGCCAAGAGTAAGCATGTGAGCAGCAGCCCGGAAGATTGGCGCCTGCGGGACACCATGCTGGTGGCCTCAGCTGGCCCGGTGCCAGAGGTGATCAGTTTGGGCACCGCACACCGCGAGGTAATTCAGGATGTAGCAGTTGATGCTTCTGGCAACATCTACCTGACCGGCACAGTCAGTGGTGGGGACCCGGCCAGTGGTTTTCCCGACGCCGAAATGGAGGACATGCTGCTCATCAAACTGGACGCGCTGGGCAACGAACTGTGGCGTCGTTCATTCGGCACAGCCAACAACGACCAGGCTAATTCGCTGGCAGTGAATCAGGTCACTGGTGCCATAACTCTGGTTGGCAGATCCGAAGGCCATATTGGAGGCGACGCCCACGTCGGCGCCGCCGACGCCGTGATTGTCAATGTGGCAGCAGACGGGAACGTGCATTGGACCCGGCAGTTCGGAACCCCCGGAAGTGACGTCGCAGCTGCTGTTGTGCTGGATTCGGCTGGTAATGTGTACACCACCGGCACTTTGAACGAGTCGAGTCGTGACTGCACACAAGGTTGCAGTGTGGCTTTCATGTCCAAGCATTCTCCGACCGGTGATCTGCTTTGGTATAAGACATTGGGCTCGGGAAACCGCAATGCGATGGGAGTCGGTCTTGCGCTGGATCATAGCGGCGACGTAGTGGTTACAGGCATGCACGAAGGCTACCTCGGGCAGCTTGCAGGCCCGGTGGATGCTTTCATCCAGACGCTTGACGGCACGACCGGGACGGAGTTGAGCCTGCACCTGTTCGGAACACATCAGACTGACCGTGCTGAAACAGTCGTGGTTGAACAAGATGGCCGCTACCTGTGGCTGGGTGGCGACAACAGCGGTGCAGAACCCACATACATCGATACTAGAGTCAGGCGGCTTGACGCAAACTCGGGTGCCATCTCCCTGGATCGGCACTATTACCCGACTGGCCTGGACCGCCATGTTGCAGGAGATTTGATACCACTCGGCTCCCAGGAATATGCCATGGGCGGGATGCGTTGGACGCTGGCACGCATATTCGTAAGCGGTCATGCTGGCGCTGACTTCAACGAAAACTGGTACCAGGAGTACCAAGGCAGTGCCTGGGGAACCACGTTAAGCGGAATGGTCGTCGCTCCGGACGGCCGCATCATAGTGGCCGGTCACGCGCTGAATGATGGCGACGGTCGAGGTGCGGCCAACACGGACCCGTTCCTGCTGTTCTTTCAGCCGTGATTCAGTCTGGACTGAAGGAGAAGTTTGGCTGGAGCAAATCGGGCCTTGAATCGAGAGGGGCCGGCACTGCGGTACTAAGGCGTGACGCACCCATTGATCAACGGCGATGCTGATATAATGCAAAGCCTAGCAAGGAAACAAATGCGTTGGATGTAACAGCCGGGTGTTACCGGCCGATTTCGGCCGGCGACCAGCGCCAGCCTGCTGAGTGTAAGAGCATCCTCCCGCACCCCAGCGGGAGGATTTGTAGTAGTCCGTTGACTAAAAACCCGTTCATTTCACTGTGCTAAGGTGCGGCAGGTTGGCGAAATACCCTCTGCTGACAGTGCTGGGTAGTGGCCGCTAGAAGAGGAGACCCAGAATGAATCGTATTGCAATAGCGCCATGTTTGTTTCAGCGGTTCGCCATACTCTGGCCCTGGTCATCGTCGCTGTAGAACAGACTGGGATCGCCTGGCTGCGGGATACCTCACCCGTGGTCGGTGTCGCGTGAGTGGCTTCACAGTTTGCCTTGGCCGTGCGTTTCGGATAACGATTGGGACACCGCACAGCAGCTGACGACCCATGCCCAGTCTGACCCATTCAAGACTGCCTCCCCGGAGGCAGCTGCGTATCCGACTGGAGGATCAATGAAAATCAATCATATCGCTGGATTTGCCTTCTTCACGGCGTTCGCCGCAGTACAGCCTGTTCAGGCGGGCGACATATCCGCGGATGCCGCAGAACTCTTCCAAAAGGCAGTCGCCGCTCACGGCGGAGAAGCCTTCGAGCAGGTGGCGGGCTATCAGGATGAAGGCTCGATGTTCACGTTCGACGCCATGGGCGAGGTGGCCCAGGAGAGCGTCGTCCGGTCGTTCGTGGATTACGAGAACGGCCGTGTGCGCTCGGAAATCCTGCAAGATGGGCAAGTATTCCTCATTCAGCAGGCAGGGCCAGATGGTGGTTACGCCTGGAACGTGATGGCAGGGGAACTACCAGTCACGCCTGGCGAAGCCGATGAACTGCTGTTGGCTTTGAGCACCGGCATCCACGGTCTCATCGCCGGTCTGGACGACGCGGACAGCGCGACCGTGCTGGGCGAAATGAGTTTCGGCGGTGCGGATGGCATCGGACTCGAGGTCACCCGTGACGGCAGGATTGTCGTGCTGCTTGTGGACGAAGCCGGCATGCTGGTCGGCGACAGCTATGAATCATCACAGCTTGGGACCGTTCAGACTGTCTATACGGATTATGAAACGGTGGACGGGATCCTCGTACCGAGCGCATACGAGGTGTACGGCTTCGGCATGAAACTCATGGCCGGCGAACTGACGCGCATCGAGTTCGCCACCGAGATCGATGAATCACTGTTCGGGACGGAACCCTCTTCAGCAGGTGCAGAGGTCAGCGCCGAGACGCTTGAATGGCTGGCGGACAACGTCGTGCCGTTCGACAGCGTTGAGGCCGGCAGCGGCTTCGCTGACCTGGAGGATTTTGGCACCATGGTCGGTGACGCCCGCGTCGTGGCACTTGGCGAGCAGACGCACGGCACGGCCGAGTTCTTCACCATGAAACATCGCCTGCTCGAGTACCTGGTGGAGGAGAAGGGCTTCACGATTTTCGCTATAGAGGCGAACCTGCCCGAGGCCTTCCTCATTGACGATTACATCAAGTCAGGCGAAGGAGACAGCCAGGGACTGCTCGAGGGCCTTTATTTCTGGACGTGGTACACGCAGGAAGTGTTGGACATGATCGAGTGGATGCGCGATTACAACCAGACGGCAGACAATCCGGTCCACTTCGTGGGCTTCGACATGCAGTTCCCGAACGTTGCCACTGCCGAGTTGCGCAGCTTCCTGGCCGAAGCTGACCCCGAATACCTGTTGGAAATCGAGCCGGTGCTCACCGCGCTGGAGCAGGCGTTCTCGCTGACCTCGGTACCCGAGCCGCTGACTACGGAGCAGATCGAGGATGTTGCCGACATCGCCACGGAGCTGGCTGAGCGGAGAGATCATTATGCGGTGACTGCCGATGATCAAACCGTCGACCGAGCTCTGCAGTTCGCGCGAATCGCAGCTCAGGCTGCCGGGTTGATGGGAGGCAACGTGGCCTTCCGGGATGCGGCAATGGCAGAGAACGTGGAGTGGCTGCTTGAGCAGTACCCGGGCGAGAAGATGGTGATCTGGGCGCACAACGGTCACGTGGCGGAAAGCGACGGCTGGATGGGCGGACAACTCGACGATGCTCTCGGGGACGATTACTTCTCCGTGGCCTTCTCGTTCTATGAGGGCGAGTACCGTGCAGTTAATACCGAGACGGGGACCGTCGCGGTCAATACGGCCGAGCCAGCGCTGGACGGCAGTGTGGACGGTGTGTTCAACTCCGTTGGTCCTGAGCGTCTCTTCCTCGACCTGCGTGAGGTTGCAGGCACGCCGGCTGAGACGTGGCTCGCTGAGGAGCGTTTGTTCCGCAGCATCGGTGCACTTGCGGTGCCGGCCAGCGCCAGTTTCGCCCCCACTAACCTTTCTGAAGACTTCGACGCGGTCATTTTCATTCGTGAATCGACCGCGTCCGACCTGTTGGAGCCAATCGTTCAGTAGGGGCTAAGTAATGCCTGGCTGTCCACGGGCAGCCAGGCAAGATGATCTTCGATCTGCTCAGGCCAGCTGGGTGAGCTGGGCGCGAGACCCTCGTAGTCGGACAGGCCTGAAGGAGCCTCGGTATGAGTAGCGCAATCACGAATTTCCTGACCAGGGGTCTTTACCATCAAGGTCAGCAGTAGATTCTTTGAGTTCCGCTGTCCAGTCGCTGGGCAATGGTGTAGCCCGCAGCAAGGCGAGGAATTGATCCGGAGTAACCGCTGCCGTGTGTGCGGGCGGCGTCAGCCGGACAATCTCACGGTTATAGCGCGTGATGATGCACGATTCGCCCTGCTCAACCTCAGCCAGAATTTTCGTAATATCCAGCCGCAGGGTGGCAACGGAAACCTTCTTCATGATGCTAGAGGGTAGCAGAACAGACTTTTCCTGAGCTGAGTCAGCCTGCAATGGCCTGAACGGATTTCGAGTAATCTCGGCGAACGCAGTACTTTTCAGGCTGGGCGGGCGCGGCTTTCTAGAATTCTACGGCGGTGGGAGCAGGCGTATCCGGGTACGTTCTGGAATGGCTTGCGGTTGTGCGTCGCCAAGTTGAGGTCGTGACAACGGGCGGTTCCTGCTACCAAGAAGCCCCGTAGCGCGATCAATGTGCCGGCTGCGAGGCATTCTGCCTGTAGGCGTGCCAGCCCTTGGCTGTAGCGCAGTGTGAGATGGATGGATGAATCATGATATTTATCGCTCCATGATTCCTCCATATCTTTCGAAGTCTGCGCTCACTGCAGAGGGTTCCGATATCGGTGGTCTGGAGCGCCGATTAAAAGAAGTCGTCCTAGGTTTCTCCTCGGAGTTGGCGTGTTTGCCGGACGAACTTCTGTTTTTGCCGGTGACCGCGGGACGCTGGTGTCCGTTGGAGATTGCTGAGCACCTCCATTTGTCAAATCAGCTCCTCGCCCATGCGGTCGCGGCAGTTTCTGGTGGGCGAGATGCTCTGGTCTTGCCGCGGGGCGTGTTTACGTCCGAAGGGACTATGGTGGCACATGAAAGCTCAGTGCCGAAGAGTGTGCCTAGGCTGGGCGAAGTCACTGATGCGCTATCTGCTGGTGCAGATGAGTTGGTGGCTCGAGTTTAGGCAGCTGTGCATGAAGGCTGGGCTGACAGCACTTGTTTCGTGAACCCGTACTTTGGTCCGCTTGACGCTGTCGAATGCCTTCAGCTG
>CALDPK010000012.1 GCA_937911855.1 uncultured Trueperaceae bacterium
GGAGATTGCAGTTATCCGGTCGTAACCGTCGCGGAACACTTCTTCGGCGCTGCGCCAGCCGATGTCAGGCCGGGTCGTGCCCCAGTTGAAGCCGTCCAGTGCGAGCACGTCCACGTAGTCGTTACCGGGGAAGTAGTTCTCCATGCGGTTCCAGTCGGCTCGCGGCTCGTCGGTCACGTTCGGGGACCAGACCCACCTGGCGTTCAGTGCACCTTCCGCCTGGAAGACGCTGACGATGCGCCGCCAGGCCTGCACCAGCAGCTCCGGCCGGCCGTGCCAGTTGTTCCAGTTGCCGTTCATCTCCGGGAAGGGACGAATGTAGACGGTGCGGCCGAACTCGCGCACACCGCGTGCCCAGGAGCGGATGTACGCGTCCTGCTGGCCGGAGGCGATCTGCTCAAGCGACACCGTGTTCGACTCCCACGTGATGAGTGGCAGCCGGCGCTGCGCAGCGACACTGGCGACCAGGCTGGCGTCCCAGTCGTGTTCCCAGTTCATGTACCAGTGGATTATGTCCAGCTCGCGTCCCAGCAGCGCCTCGAGCCTGATCACCGCTTCGTCGCCGGCCCACACGCCGCCGTGAGTGAACGCGCCGAACAGGAGCAGCGACGCAGGTGGTACCTGGGCCAACACGGGCGTCGCAGCCACAAGGATGAGGAGCAACGCGCGCCTCACGGCGCCCCCGCAGGCAGTCCGGTCAGGAGGCGCAGCCTGTCTGCCAGCTGCGCAAGCGCCGGTCCCGCCGGCTCGTGACCGCTCAGGACGGAGCGCACGGCAAGGTGCGTTGCCCGCGACAGGCTGGCCCAGAGTGGCCGGGCTATGCCCAGCGGCCGTTTGAGTCCTGCGGCGACCTCTGTGGGCCGCATTGCCGGCAGGAACGGGAGTGCAGCAAGGACTTCCGGATGCGAGTAGAGGGCTGGCCGGGTGGGGATGCGTGCACCGTCAGCGGCGCCCCGTATCTGCTCGGCGTCACCTGTCAGGAACTCGACCAGGCGCAGTGCTTCCGCCCGGTTCAGGCTGTAGGCGCTGACCGCGAGTCCGGAGCCGCCGTACATGCCTGCCGGGCGAGCGCCTGGCAGGGCTGTCACACCGTAGCGGTCCCTGGCTCCCGGCTGTTCGTGCAGGTCGGCGAGCACGTTCTGCCAGTTGCGCATGAATGCTGCGTTACCGTTCATGAACTCAATGGCCGCGTCGCCCTCGTCATAGCCCAGCACCGCTGGCGGGCTTATGTCTCCGATCCAGTCGCGGGCGCGCTCCAGCATCTGAACGGCCGCGGGGTTGTTGACGGTGATTACGCCGGGCGGGTCTATGAGAGTGCCGGCACCCACGGAAGCCCACCATTCCATGGCGTTGACGGTCAGGCCTTCGTAGCTGCCGCCCTGCCACAGGAAGCCCCAGAAATCCTCGTTGCTGGCGCGCTCTGCTGCCTGGATGGTGCGGGCCATGTGTTCGAGTTCTGACCAGGTAACCGGTGGTGCGAAGCCGTGCCGTTCCAGCAGGTCCTTCCGGTAGAACAGCACTCCCCGGGTGACGAACCAGGGCATGCTCACGAGCCGGCGATCCACCGTCAAAGGAGCGCGCAGCTCCGGATCGGTTAGAGCCGCTCCCGGCAGGCCGCTTAAGTCGACCAGGTGCGGCGCGAGTTCCTGGGTCCAGACGCTGTCGAGCTGCAGCACGTCGATCTCGGGTGTGGTCGCCTCGAAGAAGCTGCGCAGCAGCACAAGCCGGTCATCGGTGAGGTCCGGCATGAGCAGTATGCGGACGGTTATGTCAGGGTTGGCATGCATGAACCGTTCAGCGCCGGCCTGCAGCACCTCCAGGTCCTTGCCGCTGGTGCCCGTGGCTACGTTCAGGGTTACCTGAGCCGCTGCAGCTGAGGTCAGCTGCAAAGCTATCAGTAGCAGACTGCAGATGAGGCCATTCCTCATGCCGCCCTCCCGGGATGATTACCCCGAGGTTAGCAGCTGGAGAATGATGATGGTGCGACCACGTCACCGGCCGGCTAGTCGAACAGTCCCGCCGAATCCCGCTGGGTCATGATGCCGATGAGGCCCTGGTTGCGCTTGCCGTGTTCGGTCACGAGCAGCGCCTCGAGCTGTGGGTTCTTCACGAACAGGAAGGCCGCCTCGTCCACCGGCATGTTCCGCGGCACGAAATCGACGTTCTGCCGGTCTTTCTGGAACTTCAGCAGCTGGCTGATGGTGACGTCATCGAAGTTGACCGACGGGCCGTTGTGACCGCTGTTGACCGCCAGCCAGGCGAGCACGCCCTTGCTGGTTATGAGCCCGGAGAAGCTGTCGCCAGCGTATACCGGCAGCTGGTTGATTCGTTTCTCGCGCACGGTTTCCAGCATCTCGCTGAGGCTGCTCTGTTCGCCGATCACGAACACGTCACGTTCAGCGACGTTCTGCACGGTGCGGGGTTGCAGCAGCCGGTCGCGGACCGCCTGGATCTCGCGTACGACCTCGATCGCCGGGATGGATATGTAACGGAACCGGTCGAAACGCTCATGGACGATCACGTTGCGCAGTTCGGCGAAAGCGCGCAGCGATTCGGCGTCACGGCGCCACCACGGGTGACTTGAGGCGTAGCGGTCAACGAGCGACCGGAACGAGTTGTTGCGGTCGACGTTGAGGCGGTTGCGCAGCTCACGGTCGATGGCGTTGAAGGCCACCAGGAACTCTTCGGCGCGTTCCGGTTCTGACTGAAATTCGTCGCTCACTGGCCGGATGTTAACAGGGCCGCCCGCTCAGGCGGGCTGGCGTGCCTGCTGCCACATGGCCCAGCCGGGGTAGTTGCCGTCCACTTCGCGGGCGTCGAAACCCTGTTCCCGCAGGGCACTGGCGATGAGCGTGGCGCGCGCGCCACTCTGGCAGTAGACGGCGATCGTGCGGTCCCGAGGCAGGCTGGCCAGGTTGCTCATGACCCTTCCTGCGTGCAGCTGCAGCGCCCCGGGGATGTTTCCGGCATCGAACTCGCTGCGGCTGCGGACGTCCAGTACCTTCATGTCGGCAAGTCCTTCAAGGTCCGCAGGCGCGAGCAGTGGCGCTTCGGAGGAGGGCAGGTCGGCCAGGCTGGTGATGAAACCCGCTACGTCATCAACGCCTATGCGCAGCAGGCCGTCCCTGAGCCGCGTGGCGTGCTCGGCGTCTGCTGCCAGCAGCACCAGCGGTTCCTGATCTGTTTCCGGATTGATGACGTAACTTGCGTACGTCACGAACTTGCCGCCGGCCGGTATCTGAACCGCGCCCTGGGCGCTGCCCTGATTGAACGCGCTGGCTGCGCGGGTGTCGATCAGCCTGTAAGCTCCGTCAGCAACGTCGGCAGCGGCGAGTTCAGGCAGCAGCGGCAGCTCGCCCAGCAGGGCAGGTCCTGCGCGGTTGAGGCGTTTCATGCGGCCGAAGTAGTGCGGGGCGTCAGGCTGGCCGGACAGCAGCTCTTCTATGAAACCGTCCTCGTCGCCACTCGCCAGGTAGCCGGCCCACCAGGCGAAGCGCCGCTCGTAGCCGACGGTAGTACTGGCCACGCTGCCCAGGGCCTTGCCGCAGGCGCTGCCGGCACCATGGCCGGGCCAGACCTGCACGAAGTCGGGCAGCGCCAGGAAGCGGTCACGCAGCGAGGCGAACAGCTGGCGGGCTCCCTCGAAGCGGCTGTCCTCGTAACCGGCGGCCTCGTCAAGCAGGTCGGGCCGGCCCACGTCGCCGACGAACACGAAGTCCCCGGTCAGCAGGAAGCCGGGCTCCTGTGCCGTGGCGTGATCCTGGACCAGGAAGCTCACGTGTTCCGGAGTGTGCCCGGGCGTGTGCAGTACCGTGAGTTCGACCTGGCCGATCCGGATAACGTCCTGATGTTTCAGACCCTCATGCGGGAAACCGTAAAGCCAGTCCGGGCCGCCTTCATCCGAGAGCAGCAGCCGGGCACCGGTGGCTTCGGCCAGTTCGCGGGCGCCTGAAAGGTAATCAGCGTGAATGTGCGTCTCCGTTACGGCGGTGATCTTCAGCTTGCGCTTCCGCGCTTCTTCGACATACTCGGCAATGTCCCGCCGGGGATCGACAATCACTGCTTCGCCCGCCTGCTCGCAACCGATCAGGTAACTGCCCTGCGCCAGGTCGGAATCATAGAACTGCCTGAAAATCATGGCCTTCCTCTCCGGGCCGGCAGATGTTTCTCTGTCCCGGCCGTCGTCCTGACTTGGTTCTAACGCGCCGGGAGCCGCGTCACAAGCGCTGTTGTTACGAAACTCAGCCGCGGAGCGCCTGGGGCGCCGCCCTCACCGTGTATTTGCCGGCCGGTGTGAGCCGGAACGCCTCGTCGCGGGCCAGGAGCGCCTGGATGGTGGCCGGGCGTGCAACCCGGGTGAGCCGCGCCATTATCTCGTCCAGGGCGAGCGGTTCATCGGTCTCGGCCAGCAGCGCCAGGACGGCGTCACGGTTGTTGCGGTGGCCGTCGCCGACCTCGCGCAGCTGCCACACGCCGTTGCGCCCAGCGTTCTGGAACAGGTCGAGGCCCGGCCGGGAGACTATGCCCAGGACGTCACGCCCTGTGATCCCCTCGAAGCGGTCGGGCCAGATGCGGATGAGTGCACTCGCCATCTGGCTGAAGTGCCAGGTGCGGATGCCGTTGTCGGCGAGGAACCTGGCCAGGGCCACGAGCCGGTCGGCGTTGTTCCAGCGGCGCCAGCCCAGCACGCCGCCCCTGAAATGCACCAGCTGCGGTTCGAAGCCGGCGGCCAGCCTCAGGTCGCCCGCGGTTACGCCCATCCTGCGCGCCACCTCGCCGACGGTCCGGAAGCGTGGTTCCTGCTCGAACAGCGCAGCAAGCCGCTCGGTGCAGCAGCTGTCGCTGCGCAGTACCCACACGCCTTCTTCAAGCTCGTGCGTCTCGAGTTTCTGGTGCGTCACTGCCGACAGGGCGCGCACCATGAACCGCCACAGGTCGTCGCCTGACGCTTCCGGCCAGATCTGCGACCTGCAGTCGGGCAGGGCAGCGACGCACAGGCCACGTCCGGCCAGCCATTCTTCGTAGCGGGCCAGGAGCGCGTAGTTCGCCCTGAACCGCCTGGTGGCCCGCGCCTCGAGCTGCCGGACGCGCTCCCGGGTGATGCCGCCCAGGAACTCGCCGGTGCGTTCCAGGGTGTCGCCTTCAACCCAGCGGCGGTGCAGCAGGCTGCGCTCCCGCTCGTTAAGCAGTCCCAGGAGCTCGTCCACTGCCGGAGCCAGTTTCGGGGCAGCCGGCACCGCCTGCGAGGCTGCCGCCGGTTCCAGCTTCGAAAGCGGACCTGACCATTCCGGCGGGAGGGGGTACCGCCTGTAACCCTTACCTTGTTGCACCATCCGTACCTGCCTTGCCGGCACCTCGCGACGCATAACAACCAGCTGTCGCTGATCTGCCTGAACTATTCAGCCTAATGTTTGAACAGGATCATACCAGAGTTGAGTGCATTTGCGCAGCCGCGGGCCGCGTAGGGAGCGGCAATTGCCGGGTTGCATGCATAGGCTGCGTGCTATATTCAGGGCCACGAGTCTGGTCGCAGAGAATAAGAAACACAGCTACTGCGGACTTGTATACCTTCAGGAGGTCATGAATGAAAAAATACTTGGCAATTGCGGCACTGGTGGCCAGTGTCAGCGTGGGCGCAGCCCAGACCCTGGTCGTCGGCCAGTCCGGCCTGCCCGTCACGCTGGACATCAGCCAGGACGGCAACTCACTCACCCCCGCCATCCAGATCGTTGAACGACTGGTCGGCTTCGGACAGGGCACGGCCGAGATCGAGCCGCTGCTCGCCACCGACTGGGAAGCCAATGAGGACGCTACCGTCTGGACCTTCAACCTGCGCGAAGGCGTCAGCTTCAGCGACGGCACGCCGTTCGACGCTGAAGCGGTCAAGTTCAACTTCGACCGCTGGAACCACCTTGACCACGAGCACAACTACTCGGATCAGGGCAAGAACTACACCTCCTACACGTACGTCTTCGGCGCCCACCACGGCGAAGAGGGCTACCAGATCGAGTCGGTCGACGTCATCGACGACATGACCGTTGAGTTCACCCTCACCGGTTCGTACGGTTACTTCCCGCAGCAGCTGGCCAGCGCCTACTTCGGCCTGCACAGCCCGACCGCGATCGCCGAAGCCGGCCTCGAGTACGGCAGCCCCAGCGTGGGTGCAGTCGGTACCGGCCCGTTCGTCTTCAGCGAGTGGATCGACGGCGACCGTGTCGTCCTGAACCGCAATGACGACTACTGGGGTCAGGTAGCCGGCGTGGAGCAGATCGTCTTCCGCGGCATCGAATCACCGACCACCCGCCTCGCTGAACTGGAAGCAGGCAGCATCGACATGGCACTCAACCTCTCGCCCGAGAACTACGAAGTCGTCGCCTCGAGCAGCGAATTCCGTCCCGTTTCGGCCGAGTCGGACCTCGTGCTCGGCTACCTCGGCCTGCACCAGGCCAACGAGCCGTTCGATGACATCCGCGTGCGCCAGGCGTTCGCCTACGCCATCGACAAGGAAGCCATCGTCGACGCGTTCTACGGCGAACTCGGCAGCGTTGCCAACGAGTTCGTGCCGCCCGGCCTCTCCGGCCGCCTGAACCAGGATCCGTACCCGTACGATCCCGAGCGCGCCCGTGAGCTCCTGGCCGAAGCAGGCTACCCTGACGGTTTCGACACCGAATTCTGGTACATGCCCGTATCCCGCCCCTACTACCCCGCACCGCGTGACATCGCTGAGGCCACCGTCAGCTTCCTGGCTGAAGTAGGCATCAACGCCGAACTGCACACCGAGGACTGGGGCATCTACCTGGAGAACTACCTGGACGGCAAGTACCCGATCTACATGCTCGGCTGGAGCGCCGACTTCGCTGATCCGGACAACTTCATCTCCTCGTTCTTCAACGCAGCGAACGCCCAGGGCTTCGGTTACGACAACCCTGAGTTCTTCCAGATGATCTCCGATGCACAGCAGGCCGGCAGCCTCGAGGAGCGCGAAGCCCTGTACCGCCAGATCGCGCAGACCATCCATGACGACCTGCCCGCACTGCCGCTGGTAAACCCCAGCACGCTCAACGGTGTCCGCAACAATGTAGAGGGCTTCTACCCGAACGCCCTCGGCAGCACGGTCCCGTTCAACACCATCACCAAGGACTGAGTTCACAGAACAGCCGCTTTTCCTGCGGTGGGCAGCCAACCCGGCTTCCCACCGCAGATCACGAAACAAGCTCGGGGTATTTAATTGTTCGCATATGCAGTCCGCCGCATACTTGGTCTGATTCCAGTCCTCTTCGGCGTCAGCCTTCTCGTTTTCATGATCCCGCGCCTGGTGCCCGGCGATCCCGCCACCATCATGCTGGGCGAGCGCTCCTCGGAAGTCGACCGTCAGCGCCTGCGTGAAGACCTGGGCCTGAACGAACCGCTCTTCTTCAACTTCGAAGGCATGAACGAGCACGGCATCAGCGGTTTATTTGATTCGCAGTACTTCAAGTTCATGAGCGGGGCCGTGCGGCTCGACTTCGGGCGCTCCATCGCCAGTTTCATCCCGGTGCGCGACGGCCTCATGCAACGCTTCCCGGCCACACTCGAACTGTCGGTGTTCGCCATGATCTTCGCCGTGTCGGTCGGCATCCCGCTCGGGGTGCTGGCAGCGCTGCGGCGCGGCACCCTCGCCGACACCACGGTCACGGTCATCGCCCTGGCCGGGGTTTCCTTCCCGGTGTTCTGGCTGGGCATAATCTTCATTTACATCTTCGCCGTTAACCTGGGCTGGCTGCCTTCGAGCGGGCGCATCGGAGTGACCATGGCGATCAACAACACCACCGGCCTCTACGTCCTGGACGGCATGCTGCAGGGCAGATGGGATTTCGTGTGGGACGCGATCAAGCACCTGATAATGCCCGCCATCGCAGTAGGTACCATCCCGCTGGCGATAGTGGTGCGCATGACCCGCTCCTCGATGCTTGAAGTGCTCGGCCAGGATTACATCCGCACGGCCCGCGCCAAGGGGCTGCCGCAGAAGACCGTCACGCGCAAGCACGCGCTGCGCAACGCCCTGCTGCCAGTCATCACCGTCATCGGCCTGAGTTTCGGCGCGCTGCTGTCCGGCGCCATCCTCACCGAAACGGTGTTCGCCTGGCCCGGCATAGGCCGCTGGGTGTACCAGGCGATCGCCAGCCGCGACTACCCCATAATCCAGGGCGGCGTGCTGTTCGTCGCCTTCGTGTTCGTGGTCGTCAACCTGCTCGTTGACCTCTCCTACAGCCTCATCGACCCCAGGATCCAGTACTCATGAGTGACGTCGTCTCCGCCTCCCAGGTAACCCGGGGCTCCTCGCTCGGCCGCGACGCGCTGCGGCGCCTCATGCGCCACCCGACCGGCCTGCTGGGTGCTGCCATCATCCTGCTGTTCATCCTCAGCGCGCTGCTCGCGCCGGTGCTGCGGCCGGGCGACCCGCTGCGCAGCAACCTGTCCGCGCGCAACATCGCGCCCACCCTGCTGATGAGCCAGGCCGACCTCGAGGCGCGTGACCTTACCCGCGGTTCCTACCCGCTCGGCACCGACGCCCAGGGCCGCGACCTGCTGCAGCGAGTGCTGTACGGCGGACGGATAAGCCTGCGGGTCGGCCTGATAGCCGTCGCCATCGCGATGACCATCGGCACGCTGCTCGGCCTGATCGCCGGTTACTACGGCGGCAGGATCGACATGTTCATCGTCTGGCTCATCGACATCCTGCTGGCGTTCCCGGGCATCCTGCTGGCGATCTCCATCGTCGCGGTCCTGGGCCCCAGCCTCACCAACTCGCTGATAGCCATCAGCATCACGCAGATCCCCATCTACATCAGAATCATGCGTTCCGTCACCCTGTCCCTGCGTGAGAGTGACTACGTGCAGGCGGCCCGTTCGATGGGCTCGCGCGCACCCCGGATCGTCCTGGGCCACATCCTCCCGAACAGCCTCTCACCGCTGCTTGTTCAGGTCACCATGTCGATCGGCACGGCCATCCTGGACGTGGCGGCCCTGGGCTTCCTGGGCCTGGGCGCGCAGCCGCCCGCAGCCGAGTGGGGCGTGATGATCTCGGACGGCTTCGACCGTTTCCGCGCCGCACCCTGGTTGTCGATCGCGCCGGGCCTGGCGATCTTCCTGTCGGTCATCGGCTTCAACCTCCTGGGCGACGCGGCCCGGGACGCGCTTGACCCACGTCTCAACAAGGACTGAGCAGTTAGGATTCAACCCGTGTCCCGCTTCAACAAAGTTTCTCTCGGCGCCGTCCTGACGGACGCTTACCGCCTGCTGAACGGCAGCAAGACCGCGCTGCTCATGGCAGTGGTGACCCTGCTGATAGCCAGTTTCGTCGCCTTCTTCCTGACCAGCTTCATAGCACCGGGCTGGCTGTCTACCACCCCCTCGGCGCTCGATTCGCTGGTGGCCAACCTCCTCAGCGTGGCCCTGACCGCTCCGCTGCTGGGCGGCTTCGCGCTAATGTCACTCGAGCGGGCGCGCGGCCAGGAGATAGTCGGCGGCATGGTCTTCAGCGGAACCCGTTTCGCCACGAACTTCCTCGTTTACGGGCTGTTCACCACGGCACTGTCGATGCTGCTGAGCCTGCTGCCGTTCGCATTCAACCAGGTGATCTGGCTGCTGCTCAGCGCGCTGTTCTCGTTCACCGCTTTCTTCATCGTCGACCGCGATGCCAGCGTGCCCGAAGCGATCATCGCGAGCATCAGGCTGGTGACGACCAACCTGCCGGTGGTCCTTGGCTGGCTGCTGCTGGGCGTGGGCCTCAGTGTCGTGGGCGTGCTGACCTTCGGCATCGGCCTCATCTGGATCGTGCCGTTCGTCATCCTGTCGAGCGCCCTCATTTATCGCCATGCGACCGACGGGATTCAGGCTGACGAGCCAGCCTGACTGCTAACCTGATGCATGCAGGATTTCCCGTCGCTTAATGAGGTTCAGACGCCGGCGCTGGTGGTCGACCGCAGCCGCCTGGCACACAACGCCGCCCGGGTCCGCGCTCACGTGGAGTCGCTCGGCGCCGAGTTCAGGCCACACCTGAAGACCGTGAAGTCGATTGACGCCGCGCGCTTCCTTCAGCCGGAACCGCGTGGACCAGTCGCCGTGTCCACCATGCGCGAGGCCGAAGAGTTCGCCCTGGCTGGCGCCCGCGACATCATCTACGCCGTCGGCATCGCGCCGGACAAACTGGCGCGGGTGGCGACCATGCGGCGCCAGGACGTCGACCTGACCGTGATCCTGGATTCCGTCGCCCAGGTTGACGCCGTCCTGGCGGCGCAGGAGCTTCATGCAGTGCAGTTCACTGTCCTGCTGGAAGTCGACTCCGACGGCGTGCGCGCCGGGCTGCAGCCGGACGACCCGCTGCTCGCCCGGCTCGCTGACCGGCTGGCGCAGGGAGGAGCGGTGCTGCGCGGCGTCCTCACGCATCATGGTGGTTCGTACGCGGGCCGGAGCCCGGACGAGCTGGCCGCTTACGCGGAGCAGGAACGCCTGGCGGCCGTGAGCGCTGCCACGGAACTGCGGGCTGCGGGTCATCCCTGCCCGATCGTGAGCGTCGGCTCGACACCCACGGCCGTGTTCAGCCGCAACCTGAGCGGCGTGACCGAAGTGCGGGCGGGCGTGTTCGCCTTCGGCGACCTGGTCATGAACGAAATCGGCGCGGTAGACACCGACGACCTGGCCCTGTCCGTAGTTGCGACCGTGACGGGCGCGCAGCGCGAGCGCGGCCGCCTGTTCACGAACGCCGGCTGGATGGCGCTTTCGCCAGACCCGGGCACACGCAGCAACGGTTACGGTTTCGTCGCCGATCTGCGCGGCCGGCTTTATCCCCATCTGATCGTGCAGGCCGTCAGTCAGGAGCACGGTGTCCTGGCACTGCATCCTGACGCGCCGGCCGGCAGCGAACTGCCCGACCTGCCTTACGGCACGCGCGTGCGCATCCTGACCAATCATGCCTGCGCGACCACCGCGATGCACGAGGTGTACCTGGTCACCGAGGGCGAAGACCCCGCCGTCGTCGATGTCTGGCCGATCTTCCGCGGCTGGTGAGGCGACTGCAGGTACATGTGCCGGGAGAGGAAAAGCGTATAATCCTGACCTGACGACGGGATCGGCTCTGCGCAGTCCGCCGCGCGTATGCACCCCGCAGCCGGTCCGAACCGGAATCAATTCAGCGAGGTGAAAGTTTATGGCACGTGAACCAATCTATCTGACCCGTGACGGGCTTGAGAAAATCAAGGAAGAACTCCAGTACCTGAAGGACGTGCGCCGACAGGAGATCAGCGATTACATGGGCTCCGCCATCGCCGACGGCGACATCCGTGAGAGCGCAGCCTACGATGACGCTCGCCAGCAGCAGAGCGCCAACGAGGCCCGCATCGCCGACCTCGAGGAGATCGTTGCCCGCGCCACCGTGGTCGAGCGCAAGGACGGCGACGAAGCGATCATCACCCTGGGTGCACACGTCACCCTGACCGACAAGTCGGGCGGCACCCGCTCCCTGCGCCTGGTCGGTACCCACGAAGCCGACATCCTTGACAACAAGGTCTCCGACGAGTCGCCGATCGGCGCCAAGCTGGTCGGCCGCCGCGTCGGCGAGGTCATCGAGCACGGATCGAACTCGTACACGATCAGCGAAGTCGAATTCCGCTAAACAGAACGTAAAGTTTTTGAGGCCGCCCGGGGAACTGTTCTCACGGGCGGCTGTTACATTGGTGCATGCTCAAGGGTGCCCTGTGGCTGTTCGCCGCGATCATCGCGCTGCTGACCGTACTGGCCCTGCAGCCGGGTGAACAGATCGAGCCGCCTCCGGCGGAAGTACTGCTGAACGAGGTCACCGTGGCGCTTTACCCGCGGGCTGACGCTGAAGCGGTGTGGCGGTTCGCCAGCCCGCAGGTGGATTACTCGCCTGACAGCAGCACGTCGCTGCTGCGCAGCCTGAGCGACGGCCGCCGAATGGTGGACGGTGAAACCGATTTCACCCTGGCCGCCGACGAGCTGCTGATCGACTCCAGCGAGAACCTGCGCAGCGAACGGCTGACGGTCAACCTGCTGCAGTCAGGGGAGTGCCTGACCATGCTCGCAGACGGGTCCGACCAGGTCGTCATCGACCAGGGGAGCGGCCTGTTCCGCGTTCCGCAGCTGCACATCGCCGGCCCCGCCTGGGGCAGCGACAACAGCTGGCAGCGCGTCGAAGCGAGCTTCGACCTGGAAGAGTTCAGCGCCGGCGGCCCCGGCACCCTTACCGTCAACGAGTTCCTGGCCGGCAGCGGCCAGGACGATCCCAGGAGGACTGCATGCGAAAACTGATCCCGCTTCTGCTCATGGCCGGTCTGGCCTTTGCCCAGGATGCTGCCGACCCCAGCCGCATCATCCGCATCGAATTCGCCGATGGCACCACCAGCGGCAACATCCGTTACGGCCCCATCACCTACGAACACCCCGACCCGGAGGGCATCACCGCCACGGTCTCGAACCTGACCATCCTGGCGCAACACGCAGTGCTGGCTGTTCCCGCCGAGCTGCAGGACGAGGTGTTCCTGTCCGAAGCTGAAGGCAGCCGCGAGGCCAGCTTCGAGGGGGGCGTTTCGGTGCGGCGTGGCCGCCTGCAGGCCACGGGGCCCGGCCTGGCCTACTCGGAAGCCACCGGCCTGGGTGTCCTGCAGGGACCCGCAGACATCTTCATAGCTGCCGGCGCTGACGACGAGGAAGAAGTGAACATCACGGCCGGCGAGGTCGAGTTCGACGTGGACACCGACATGAGCACCAGCCGCGGCGACGTGCAGCTGGCCAGCGGCACCCAGACCGCGCAGGCCGCACTGCTGGTCTATGCCGAGGAGCGCAGCCTGGGCGTGCTTTCCGGGGAAGGCGAGCAGGTGCGCATCGTCCGCCTGGACGAGGACGGCAGTGAACTGGTCATCACCGCAGACGAAGTCCGGGTTCTTACTGACGACGAGATGCTCTGGGCCCGCGGCAACGTCACCGTCCAGGACGGCGACATCACCAGCACCGGCGATGAAGTGTTCTTCGACGACGAGGCTTCGCGCGCCGAGGTACTGGGCAGCCCGGCCCGCTCCGTTGATGCGGGCGCCGGCGTCGAACTGACCGGTGACCGGCTTGAGCACCGTACTGACCTCGGGGTCGTCTCGATCATCGACGCGTCGCAGCCGTCTGAGTTCGACCTCAGCATGTTCGCTGTGACTGAGGGTGAGCTGGACTGAGCCGGCGCGTCCTGCTGAGCCTGGCCTGCCTGCTGCCCGCATTCGTGCTCGCGCAGCAGGCGCCCGAACCCCTCTGGTTCGATCCCGCTTCTGCCGGCGACCCGCTGGGCAGCTTCCGCCTTACGCGCGAGGAGCGGGTCATCCTGGTTCAGCAGTTCGCGCCGCAGGCTGAAGGGGGTCAGTTCCGTACCAACGTGCCGAACTGCGAACCTGACCTGCGGATCTCCACCGTTTATGCGCCAGAGCCATTCGCCGTGGTGACGCAGGTGGCTGACACCAGCATCATCTCGCAGGTCGTCCTGGCGCGCTCACCCGAGGGTGATGAAACTATGGGCGAGACGCTCACGATGTTCGGCGGCAGCATAGCCGTTGACGACCGCTTCTGCCCGACTGACGCGACCCGCTCCGGAGCGGAGGACGTGTACATAGTGCAGGGGCTGACGCTGGTCAGCGGGACGGAACTCGTCTACGACAATTCAACAGGCCTTGCCGACCTGACCGGTCCGGTGAGGCTGCTGCGTCAGGCGGCGGATGATGGCCCGGAGATCACGGCCTCGTCAGGATCGCTCGTCTACGACGTGGAAACCGAACTGTCGACACTGACGGATGACGTGATAGTGCGCTCCGCGGAACGGACTAGTTACGCCGACAGCCTGGTGCTGGATGAGGAAGCTGGCCTGGCGGTTCTGCTAGGCTCACCGGCCCGCAGCGTGCACGGCGAGGACGAGATCCGCGGCAACCGGCTGCTGTACTACCTTGATACAGATGACGTGGTGGTCGAGGGTGCTGTCAGCGGCACCATCGAGCTTGATCTGGACTGAACTTACCTGCTCTTGGGGATCACCACGACGAGCAGTCCCTGCTGCAAGTGGGCGCTCGTGACGGTGCCGTCTACAGGTTCCGGCAGGCGGAAGCTGCGCTGGAACGGCCCGGACTGGCGTTCGTTCATGATGTATTCAGCATCCTGGCTGAAATCGTCGCGCACACCGGCTACCAGCAGGTCCTGGTCGTCAAGCGCGATCTCCAGGTTCTCTTCCCTCAGGCCCGGCACTTCCATGATCAGCCGGTAACTGTCCCCTACGTCGATCAGGTCAGCGCGCGGCTGGGTTCCTTCGTGCTGGTTGGCAAGCAGGGTATCGATGCGTTCGCGTACGCTTAGCAGTTCCTGGATGTCCAGGGCACTTGAGCGGTCAAGTTCCATGGGAGAGAGTCTACAATCATGCCACTTTATGCGTGTCGGACTGGCCGACAATTGCCCAGGGCCGGCCGGCATTTGCTAGCGTGCAGGACATGAACTCTGTCCCCATGCTCGGTGCGCCCACGGCTTCCGGCAAGACCAGTGCCGCCATCGCGCTGGCCCTGCAGCTGCGCGGGCGCGCGCCCGTTGAGATCGTCACGGCTGACGCGATGCAGGTTTACCTGGGCATGGACATCGGCACCGCCAAACCAGGGCCAGAAGAACGGGCTCTGGTACCGCATCACCTGCTGGATCTGGTGACGCCAGCCGAGCCGTTCAGCGTTGCACGCTGGGTTGCGGAGGCCGAGCAGGTACTCGGAGAAGTGATCGCGCGCGGTGCCGTGCCGCTGGTGGTGGGCGGGACCGGGTTCTACCTCCGCTCGCTGGCGCACGGCCTGCCGCTGGTCCCACCGGCGGACCCTGAACTGCAGAAACCCATTCTGGAACAGCTGGAACGTGAAGGACTGGACGCGCTGCGGAACGAGCTGGCCGGGCAGGCCCCGGTGGATTCCGAGCGGGCCGGACTGAACCCGCGCAGGGTGGTGCGGGCGCTGGAAATACTGCGCAGCACCGGCCGGCCACCTTCGTCGTTCGGCCGCAGCGAACCCCGCTTCCGGTTCAGCAAGCTCGTGCTGCTGCCTGATACGGCGCAGCTGGCACCGCGGATAAGTGCGCGTGCAGAGCAGATGTTCGCTGCGGGGCTGGTTGATGAGGTGCAGGGGCTGCTGGAGCGCTGGCCGGAGCAGCTCACGGCCACGCAGGCCATCGGTTACAAGGAAGTGGTCGCGCACCTGCGCGGTGAAACCAGCCTGGCTGAAGCGAAGGAAGCGGTACGGCTGGCGACGTCACAGTACGCCAAGAGGCAGCTCACCTGGTTCCGCCGGGAACCGGATGCGCGCAGTTTGCCGGGGCTCGCCCACGACAACCTGGATTTCATTGAAAACTGGCTTCTTGAAGCAGCCTGACTCAGTCTGCCTTCGCCGCCTCGCGTTCGTCAGGTGCTTCGTCGGTCCTGTTCCTGCTGAACAGGGAACGGACCTTGCCCAGGACGGTTTCCCGCTCGGTGATCTCTTCGCCGACTTCGGCCGCGTACGCCAGGAGCAGGTCGCGGGCTTTGGGGGAGAGCTTCTCGGGAACGTTGAGCTTGATGAGTACGAGCTGGTCGCCGCTGCCTGCCTGCTGGAGGCGGGGCATGCCCTTGCCACGCAGGCGGATAACTGATCCTGCTGCCGCGCCCGGGCGTACTTCGACCTCTTCGGGGCCGTCCATGGTCGGCACTTCGAAGGTGCTGCCCAAGGCCAGCTGCGCCAGGCCAACTTCGAGTTCATAGATGAGGTCGTCGTCAGAGCGTTCGAACAGTTCGTGCGGTTCTACGCTCAGGTACAGGTAAAGGTCGCCGTTGGGTCCGCCGTCCACACCTGCGTTGCCGCGCTGGGGAACGCGCATGCGTACGCCCGAGTCGACGCCGCGGGGCACGTTGACGCTGATCTTCTCGCGGCTCTTCATGCGGGCGCTGCCCATGCACTTGCCGCAGGGGACATCGATCTTCTGACCGCTGCCGCGGCAGGTGGGGCAGGGGCGCGTGGTCATGACGGTGCCGAGCAGTGACTGCATCTGGGCCCGTACCTGGCCAACGCCGTTACAGGTGGTGCACTGGCTCTTCGCGGTGCCCGGTTCGGCCCGGCTGCCGTCGCAGCGGTCGCAGGCCGCCATCTTCTCGACGTCCACTTCCACTTCGGCGCCGGTGCGGGCCTGTTCGAGGGTGACGCGCACGCTGGCCTCGATGTGTTCGCCCTGCTGGCCACGGGACGCCTGGCCACCGAAGCCCCCGAAGCCGGCCCGGCCGCCGAATACCGACTGGAAGATGTCAAAGATGTCGCCATGGAACTGGGCGCCTGCATCGGCGTCACCGTACTGATCGTAGCGGGCGCGCTTCTCGCTGTCGCTGAGCACCGCGTAGGCGGCGTTGATCTGCTTGAACCGCTCTTCTGCCTCGCTGTCCCCGGGGTTGCGGTCGGGGTGAAACTTCATTGCCAGTTTGCGGTAGGCGGACTTGATCTCTGTGCCGCCTGCCGTCCTGCTGACTCCCAGTACTTCGTAGTGATCCGTGGCCATAAGACACCAGCATAGTACCTGTTTTGCAGTGCCGTTGTCGTGCAATGTGAGTGTGACTGACTCACTTTTTCGTTTTGTTTCACGAAAGGGGCGCCAGACCGGATCCCACGGTCTGGCGCCCAGAGAGGTAGCCTGTTAACTGTTTCAGCCGCGTCTGCGGGCCGCCTGCAGCTGGGTGGTCGCTTCTTCCGGCGTGATCTCGCCGCGTTCCAGGGCTGCAAGGATGTCGCTCTGCGAGGCATGCGCGGGGGCCGGTTCCTCGGGTGCCACTTCATAGCCGAGGGTGCGCAGGACGTTCTCGAAGCGCAGCCGCACGGTGGGGTAGCTGACCCCCAGCATGCGCTCGACCTCCTTGAGGTTGCCACGGACCTTTATGAAAAGTCTCATGAACTCAAGTTGGTCTTCGGGCAGCAGCGCGAACTCGTTGGGAATGAACCGTCCTTCCAGGACGATGCCGCTCTCTGGGTTCTCGAGCCGGGTCACTTCAAGCGGCCGGCCCGTAACGGGGCAGCTTACTGGCATTGGGAGTTTCGGTTTCATCGGTTCATACCGCCTTTATCACTACTGAATCAGTGCCGCCGTTGCCCTCGTTCTCGGACTGGATCGAGGCCAGGGTGGTTCCTGGCGGGATACCGTCCGGGTCATCGATGGAGTCGAGCAGCTGCTGCAGGTCGATGCCGCTCTCTTCGATGCTCAGCTGAGCACTGGCCGGCACGAACTTGCGGGCGAACTTGACCAGCCCCAGGGGAACGGTGACGTTAACGTGTTTGCCACTGGCCTCGTTGGAGACGAGGATCTGCAGGCTGCGGGCCCCGTGCCTGACCTTCGGTGCCTGAGGCGGAACCGGTGGCTGGGGCTTTTCCGGGCGCGCGTCCGAACCAGAAAGTGCCCGCAGGAGCGCTTCGGCCTGCTCGACCGAGATCCTGTCCTCTGCGAGCATGTCGAGGATTCTGCGGCGTTCTTCCTGCATCAGTCGATCTCGAGAATCCGGATGTCTCCAGTAGCGACCGTGACTGTGAGCTTGCCGCCCCCGCTGCCTTTGCCCAGGTTGCCCCGGCCGCTGCCGCCGATGTGGCTCCGGTCGATCTTCAGGCCGGCGCCGCTGACGTTGCCTACGGTTACGGAGGCTTCGACATCCAGTCTGCTGCCGGGCAGGACGCGCACGTCAGCCTGACCGACGTTGACGGTTATCCGGTGGTTCCCCTTGTTGCTGCGCAGGCCGATCTCGGCTTCACCGGCGTTGACGGTGACTTCGGCCGCGGTCGTGTCGAGCACGGTCAGGTCGCCGGCCATGAGCCGACCGCGGACGCCGGCAACCGGGCCGGTGATGTCGATGTCGCCGCCCGTGACGTCCAGCATCACGCCCCAGCCGCTGGGAATCTCCACCTTGAGGTTGGAGGTGCGGAAAGTGTCGACGATCCTGTCCAGGAAGCTGCGCTGTTCATCTGCGCCTTTGCGTTCCGGCAGAGCGATGCGCGCTCCGGTTTCGGTCCGGACGGGCTCGAGGCTGTCGCTGACAGGTTCGGTAAGCGAATCGTTGACGGTCACGTTGATGTCACCGCCGAAGGCGTTTATCTCGAGCCATTTTACGGTCGGGTCGGCGCCGGTGGCCTGAGCAGGGACACTGTCAGGCCGGGTCTCTGCTACGCCGTTGGGTACTGGGGCGGGCTCCCGTTCAGGTCCGAGTGCCTGGATGAGTACGTCAGCCTGTTCGGTGGTGATGCGACCTTCTTCAACGAGCGCTTCGATTCTCTGTCTGTCAGTCATCCTCAGTTCCTCTTCTCCTGTTGCGTTTCAGTCAGCCGGATCAGGCTGCCGGAATGTGGTTGTCCTGTATCTTGCCCGGTTCGATCCGGTCTGCGGCGCGGCGAAGCAGCCGTGCCGTCACTGAGCGGACGCCGCTCTTGCGGATGAAACCGCCGTCGCGGGCCTTGCGGTGTTCTTCGGCTGCGCGATGAAAGTCGGCAATCGTGAAGTTGAGGTTGTTCTCGTTGATCTGGTTCACGGCTCTTCCTCCTTGAAGACATGTTAGGTGGTGATTGTCAGATTGTCAACCCCCGCTTTACAGATTGATAAACCCGGCTTTACTTATGTTGACAGAGGGCCAGTTCGCAGCCCCTTCTGAGGTCAGCATTGTCCAACGGCAGCGGCATTCGCGCTTCAGCCAAAAGTTTGAGCCCGAACGCGGGCAGGTTGATGTCAGGTTGTGGGGTGTGAGGTCAGATCTTGCGGCCGGTCAGCGAGATAGCCGGTTCTTCGATTTCCCAGCCGGTACGCCGGCGGATTTCTTCCTGCAGGAACTTGCCCAAGGGCATCCCGTTCACTTCGATCTCGGGAACGTCATGTATCTCGCCAGTATCGGCGCAGATCAGGTGGTGATGCGGGTGGGCACTCACATCGAACACGGACTGGCCGGACGCCCCCTTGAACTCGCGCAGCAGACCCGCGTCGCGCAGGACGGTCAGGTTCAGGTAAACGGTGGACAGCGAGATGTCCTCACCCGAAGCGCGCAGCGACTGGTGAAGCTGCTCGGCTGAGAGGTGTCCGGAATCAGGCTGCCTGAAAGCCAGCAGTATGGCCTCCCGGGCGCGGCTGTAACGCAGGCCGTGCTTGTGCAGCAGGTCCCTGACTTCGCGTCCGTGCTCGCTGTGCGGTTGTTTTGGTTCTGATCCGGTCATGGTAAACGCCTGCCAGAGCAGGCCCTGCACTCATGTTAGCACAGGGCAACACTAACCCGGAACCGTTCCGAAACCTGATCTGTCAGGCGGGAAGCAGGTGCCTCACGGCCTCCAGCTCCTCCCGGAGCTCGTCTTCGCTGGCCCGCATGCGCGCCTGCACTGCCACTGACGGCTCGAGCCCTTCCACTACAGTGACGCGGCCAGCGGATACCGTCACCGGGAACGAGTACATCAGACCCTCTGCGATCCCGTAGTGGCCTCGAGACGGGATCGCCATGCTTACCCAGTCATCGTCACGCGTACCCATTACCCAGTCGCGAACGTGATCGATCGCAGCTGAAGCTGCCGAAGCTGCACTTGAAGCGCCACGCGCTTCGATGATCGCTGCCCCGCGCTTCTGGACGGTGGGGATGAACTCCTGCTCGAGCCAATCATCATCGACCTGGTCGCTGGAGGCAGCACCTGCGGCCGTTGAATGTTCGATGTCCGGAACCTGGGTGCTGGAATGGTTGCCCCAGATGGTGAAGCGGCGTATCTCTGGCACGGGCACGCCCAACCGGTCCGCCAGCTGGCTGAGTCCGCGGTTGTGGTCCAGCCTGGTCATTGCCGAGAAACTCTCCTGCGGCAGGTCCGGGGCGTTGCGCATGGCGATAAGGGCGTTGGTGTTGGCCGGGTTGCCTACGACCAGGACTTTCACGTCACGGCTGGCAACTTCGTTGAGCGCCTTGCCCTGTTCCGTGAATATCTTGCCGTTGGCTTCAAGGAGGTCCTTGCGTTCCATTCCCGGACCGCGCGGCCTGGAGCCCACCAGCAGGGCTACATCGGCATCCTTGAAGGCGGTACGTGCGTCATCGCTGGCGCTCACTCCTGCCAGCAGCGGGAAGGCGCAGTCCTTGAGTTCCATGATGACGCCTTGCAGGGCGCCAAGTGCAGGGGTTATCTCCAGCAGCTGCAGGATGACTGGCTGGTCTTTGCCCAGCATGTCGCCCGCGGCGATACGGAACAGGAGTGCGTAGCCGATCTGACCTGCGGCACCTGTTACGGCTACTCTCACTGGTGTTTTCATTGTTTTTCCTCCGGGCACTTCTGGTTGCTGTGCACATTGTGACATTCCGCCAGCGCAAGGTGACCCGGAAGGTGCAGCGCGAAACCGGACAAAACTGCAGAAAAAGTGCGTTTAACGTCGTCCTGGACGGGGCTGGGGCACGAATGTTTCACGTGAAACATTCGGACTTGCAGGCCGGTCAGGCCTGGTAGCCCAGCAGCTCCAGCAGCCGCGCCAGCTCATCCTCGGAATGGAAGTGCAGCTCCAGCTTGCCGCGCTTGCCGCCCGAAATCCGCACCTTGGTGCCGGCGAAACGGGTGAGGTCTTCCTCAAGACGCAGGTAGCGTTCGTCGCGGTTCATGCGCCTTGGTTGCACCCGCTTGAGCGTCTCCGCCTGGCGCACGCTGAGTGACTTCTCGATGATGCGCTCGACTGCCCAGTCCCGGTCTTCTTCCGGTTTGGCAAGTATCGCCCGCCCGTGTCCGGCGCTGATCCGCCCGGCCGCGAGCGCCTCGCGCGCCCGGGGTGGCAGCGTCAGCAGCCGCAGGGAGTTCGCGATCGCGCTGCGGCTCTTGCCGACCGCCTGCGATACCTGTTCCTGGTTCAGGCCGAAGCCCATGAGCTGCTCGAATGCTTCCGCTTCCTCAACTGCGTTGAGGTTCTCGCGCTGCAGGTTCTCGATGATCGCCAGCTCGAGCGCTTCCTGATCAGACAGCTCCCGCACGAGAACCGGCACGCTGGCGAGCCCGGCCAGTTTGGCGGCCTGGAAGCGGCGTTCCCCGGCAACGATCTCGTAGTACCCGTCTTTGGGACGCACGAGTATCGGCTGCAGGACGCCTTTCTCCTTGATGGACGCGCTCAGCTCAGCAAGTGCCTCGGCATCAAATGTCTTGCGGGGCTGCAGGCCGGACGGGCGCAGCTCCGACACCTGCAGGCGCTGGGAGCCCTGCTCCACCTTCGGCAGGAGCGCATCCAGTCCGCGGCCAAGACCCCTAGGCTTCGCTGACACGTCTGATTACCTCCTCGGCAAGCTCCCGGTACGCCAGTGCACCGGCGGAAGTCGGTGCGTACTCGAATATCGACTGTCCGTACGATGGCGCTTCAGCCAGGCGGACGTTACGGGGGATTACCGTCTGGAACACCACCCCGCCCAGATGCTGCCTGACATTGTCCTCGACCTGTTGCGAGAGCCGGGTCCTTGAATCGAACATCGTCAGCAGGATACCCAGTATCGACAGGTGCGGGTTCATGCCACCCTGCACCCGCACGACGGTATCGATCATGCCCGCGATGCCTTCCAGTGCGTAATACTCCGTCTGGAGCGGGATTATCAGCTTGTCACTCGCGGCCAGCAAGTTCAGCGTGAGCGCACCGAAAGAAGGCGGCGAGTCGATCAGGATCACGTCGTACAGCGGCCGCACCCCGATGAGTGCCTTGGCCAGCAACTGCATGTTCTCGGTGCTGGCGTCGAGCTCCAGGGCCGCCCCCGCCAGGTCCGCGGAGGCAGGCAGTACGAACAGGTTCTCGAGCGGACCCTGCACCACTGCCCGGCGAGCCGTCGCTTCGCCGGTCAGGACGTCATAAACCGTGTGCTCGCCTGGTTCGATGCCCAGTCCGCTCGTGGCGTTGGCCTGCGGGTCAAGGTCGATCAGCAGCACGCGCCGCTGTTCAGCCAGGGCGGCCGCCAGGTTGACGGAGGTAGTAGTCTTGCCCACGCCCCCCTTCTGATTGATGACCCCGACTATCGGCATGCAAGTCCTCCAGGCAGCAGCAGGCCGACCACCAGCCCGGTGCCCGAACTTCTCGGGCGCACCGCCGACCCGATCAGTGTGGCACCGGTGCATTCCAGCAGCTCATCAGCCTCAGCCTGCCAGTCGTCACCTTTGCTGCTCAGCAAGACTATCTCGTCAGCGTGCAGGTGGCGGGTCAGTTCATAGACGGCAGCAAAGCGTCCCACGGCCTGAGCCGTGATGGCCTGGGCAGTTACTGCTTCGAGCCTGTTCACGTCAGCCAGGTGTACCTGCGCGTTAGCCAGTCCCAGCCGCCCTTTCGCCAGGTTCAGGAACGCTGCCCGCCTGCGCCGCCTCTCGACCAGGTGAACGTCCCAGTCCGGCCTGCTGACGGCCAGCGGGATGCCGGGCAGGCCGGCACCCGAGCCGACGTCAACGACCGAGCTGGTCCGGGGCAGCAGTTCTTCGATGACCGCCGGGTACAGCAGCGCGTCGTGCAGCAGGCCGTCCCAGCTCCTGAGCGCCTGAGCAGAGATCAGGTCAAGGGTGGAGTGGTACTCGCGCACCAGCTGGCCGTAGGCCTCAAGCCCGGCGGCCGTCACTTATGAGCAGCACCGCTCCGGTGCTGAGTCAGATGAACCAGAAGGGCCGTGACGTCGCTGTCGCGCACGCCCCGCACGCGGCTTGCTGCGCCCAGGCTGCCGGGTCGGGCTGCCCTGAGCCGCTCGAGCCCTTCACCGCTCAGGCTGGGTACGACGCTGTAGTCGACCCCAGCCAGGCTGAGGTGCTCGAAGTCAGCCCGCTTCTCCAGCTCGCGCTGGCTGCGCTGGATATAGGAGTCGTAACGGATCTGGATCTCGACACTGGCGATCTCGGCTGCGGACAGGCCGGCGCTATCGGCACCGGCTTCTTCCACTGCGCGGGTGTAGTCGTAACCGGGGCGGCACAGCACGGTGGTCAACGGGGTGCCGTCCAGGCGCGTTCTGCGCAGGCGCTCTATCTCGGCTGTCACGCGGGCGTCGCTCGCCTTTACCTGCTCTTCGACTTCCCGGGCCACGAGGCCCCATTCCACACCGGTGGAAACCAGCCTGGACATGGCGTTGTCCTGGCGGTGCAGCAGACGGTGCTCGTTGCGGGAGGTGAGCATCCGGTACGGTTCCTCGAGGCCCCAGCGCACCAGTTCATCAAGGAGGACGCCGATGTAACCCTGGTCGCGGCGCAGCGTCACGGCGGGTTTGCCGAGTGCCAACCTGCCGGCGTTGACACCGGCGATCAGACCCTGGACCGCGGCTTCCTCGTAGCCGCTCGTCCCGTTGATCTGCCCGGCGCTGAACAGGCCGGTCAGGTGCCGTGACATGAGGCTGGTGTCGAACTGGCGTGAGTCGATGGTGTCGTACTCGACGGAGTAGGCGTAACGCTGGATGCGGGCGTTCTCCATGCCCGGCAGGGTCCGGATCAGGTCGTCCTGCAACAGTGGCGGCAGTCCGGTCGAGAAGCCCTGCAGGTACAGCTCACTGGTGTCGGTGCCGTCAGGCTCTACGAACAGCAGGTGGCGGTCCTTGTCGGCGAAGCGCACGACCTTGTCTTCGATGGACGGGCAGTAGCGCGGGTATGCGCCTTCTGCGTTGCCGCTGTAGTTCGGTGAGTCTTCGAGATTCGCCTGGATCAGCCGGTGGGTCTCTTCCGTGGTGTGCGTGAGCCAGGTGGGGCTGCTCAGTGCGCGTGGGCCGGGCGTGCCGGTGAACGAGCCCGCCGGGTTATCGGCCGGCACTTCGTCCATCACCGACACGTCGACGCTGTCGGCCCGGATGCGCGGAGGCGTACCGGTGCTGAAGCGCCTGAGTTCGTGACCGGTTGCGCGCAGGCTTTTCGACAGGTGCCGGGCAGGCGCTTCGCCCTGGCGGCCGGCTTCGCGGCTGCGGTTGCCGAACCAGACGACGCCCGCCAGGAAGGTGCCCGTGCACAGCACGACGGACGGTGCAGTCAGTTCACGGCCATCGGACAGTGCGACCCCGGTGACCTGACCGTTTTCGTTGAGGATCTCAACGACTTCCCCGCTCAGTATGCTGATGCCGGAATGGCTGCGCAGCAGATCCTGGGCGGCCCAGGCGTACGCGTCGCGGTCGTTCTGAACGCGCAGCGAGCGGACTGCGGGTCCGCGGCTGGCGTTGAGCACCCGCGTGTTGATGGCAGTTGCATCAGCAAGGCGTGGCATAACGCCACCTAGTGCCTGCAGTTCGAAGACCATCTGTGACTTGCCGGGGCCGCCGACAGCCGGATTGCAGGGCATTACCCCGATCCGCTCAGGGTTCTGCACCACGAGTGCCACGTCGGCACCGAGTGTTGCAGCCGCCCAGGCGGCCTCGATTCCGGCATGGCCTCCACCGACCACAATGACTCCATAGCTGCTCTTCATCACTCAGTTACATCCAATCCCGTTTAGTACTGTAGCGCCATCAGCCCTGTGATGCAGTAGGCCGGATGCAGCAGGGGTCCCGCAGTTCATCTGATAGACTTCTCGGACAGATGACCGGCTGAGGCAGTCCGGAGTTACGAACCTACGGACGCGCCTGGGCGGTGTCCGCGCAGAGAAGAGAGAGTTTCATGCTCAACCAGGACAAGGCAATATGGGAAGAGCTGCTGGATCACTTGCGTGGACAGCTGAGCGAGCGGGACTTCAACACCTGGTTCAGTCAGGTCAAGCCGGTCGGCATCCAGGAAGGTTCGTTCGTCATTGGGGTCGCCGGCACTTTCGCGCGCGACTGGATCCGCGACAACTACCTGGGCCAGATCGAAGCAGGACTCCGCAAACTCGGCGCCGAGACACCCAAAGTCGGCCTGCAGGTACTCCCCATGGACGAGGCGCAGCAGCAGGACATCTTTTCGCTGCCCGAGTCCGAGACCACCAGGCCTGAAACTACGACCCGCGCGCGCCTCAACTCCAAGTACCGGTTCGAGAGTTTCGTCGTGGGCAGCAACAACAACCTGGCCCACGCAGCAGCTCAGGCGGTAGCCGAGCAGCCCGGGAAGAACTACAACCCGCTGTTCCTGTACGGCGAGGCGGGCATGGGCAAAACCCACCTGATGCACGCGGTCGGCCACGCGGTGGCTGAGCGCTACCCGGCGCTGTCCATCGAGTACGTGACTACCGAAGCCTTCACCAACGACCTGATCAACGCCATCCGTGGCAAGGATACGAACTCCTTCCGGGACCGTTACCGGTCGGTTGACCTGCTGCTGGTTGACGACGTGCAGTTCATCGCCGGCAAGGAACAGACCCAGGAAGAGTTCTTCCATACATTCAACTCGCTCTACGAAGCAGGCAAGCAAATCATCCTGTCCAGCGACCGGCCGCCCAAGAACATCCCGACGCTTGAGAACCGCCTGCGCAGCCGCTTCGAATGGGGGCTGATCACCGACATCCAGGCGCCGGGCTTCGAGACCAGGGTAGCCATCCTCGAGCAGAACGCCCAGTTCCGCAACGTCGAGTTGCCTACCGATGTGGCCGAGTACATCGCCCGGCGGGCTACCTCCAACATCCGTGAGCTGGAAGGGGCGCTCGTGCGCGTGATCGTTTCCGCAAGCATGAGTGACGGGAAGCTGACCGTGGAGCGGGCAGCCAGCGCCCTGTCGGATGTATTCCCGGGTGCTGACGTGACGGTGACGATGGAGGACATCCTGCGCACCGTCGGTCAGTCGTACGGGATCGAAACCGATGACCTGCGTTCGAAAGGCCGGCGTCAGGAGCTCGTAATACCCAGGCAGCTGGCCATGTACCTGATCCGGGAGCTCACGCAGCATTCCTTCCCGGAGATCGGCCAGTTCTTCTCCGGCCGGGACCACTCGACGGTCATGTATTCGATCAACAAAGTCGGCGGTCAGCTGAAGGAAGACGCTGACCTTCAGCGCAAGGTGCGGGAAATCCGCCAGACGCTCGGCACTTAATCCAGTAAAGTAATCCACAGCCTCAAACCGGTAACTCCTGGGCAGCAGAAACGCCTTCGGAGTCGATTTCCCGTGCTTTTTCAGCCCGGCGGATGTGCCATTTCCCGACTGTCTGTTTTGGCAGAAACGCCGTCCTGGACGGCATTGTTGATAACCCGGGGGACATCCTGTGGACAAGCTGGGGATGGGACTGTGCACTACCCCGCTCAAGCCGGTGCCTGTGGAAAGCTGTGGATAAGCAGGCAGGTTATCCACAGGTAACAGTGAGTTATCCCCAGCTTCATCAACATGGAAAACACCGATTGTCAGCGTCTTGTCAGCGGTTTTCCCCAGTTTCCACAGGCCCTACTACTAGTGCTTTTAACCTTTTGAACAGAGAGATTTTCAGTCTCCGTCTTCCGACGGATTTTGCCAACAACGACCAGGCATTCACCACGGGGCAGAAATCTCCTGCACGGGGTATGCTTTCAACCGATGAAGGTCCAAGTCTCTACCTCGACCCTGGCTGCGACCCTTGCCCAACTGGAGCGGGTGGTTCCGGCCCGCAGCAGCAACCCGGGTCTCAGCTCACTGCTCATCCGGCTTACGCCCGAGCACGTGATCCTCAGCGGTACCAGCCTGGAAATCGATCTGGAAGCGTATCTGAGCTGTGATGCACATGGCGAAGGCACGTGGGCCGTGCCTGCTCACGTCTTCGGCCAGGTCGTGCGTGCGCTGCCGGCTGACACGGTCGAACTGACCTTCGGCGACCGCGAACTGCAGGTGGTCTCAGGCAGCTTCGACACCAAACTGCAGATGACTGAAGCTTCACAGACACCGCGTCTGTACTTCCCTGACGATTACCCCGGGAAGCTTCCCGGCGAGCTGCTGGCCAAGGTCCTGGGCAACGTGCGCTACGCATCGGCCGTCAACGACTACCAGGCCGTCTTCCGCGGCATCAGGCTCGAACTTCACGAGAATCACACGCGGGCCATCGCCAGTGACGGTTTCCGGCTCGCCTGGTCACACGAGGACGCCAGCAGCGGCCTTGACGCCGACGTGCTCATCCCCGCGCGGGCTGCCGAGGAGATCGTGCGACTGCTGGACGACTCAAGTGAAGTGGGGCTTTCGCTCGGCGAAGGCCAGATCTCGCTGAAGACGAAGCAGTACCGCATGAACGTGAAGCTGATGGAAGGAACCTTCCCCGATTACCAGCGGATCATCCCCAAACAGCTTGCGCTTGAAGTAACCATGTCGTCATCCGAACTGCAGCAGGCCGTGAGCCGCGTGGCGGTCCTGTCCGATGCGGCCAGCAACAACCGCATGGACATCTACCTGGACGGCGACAGCGCCACCTTCACCGCTGAAGGAAACTTCGGCGGGGCGAAGGAAATGGTTTCCCTGAAGGAGAACGAGACGGGCGGTCAGCTGGCGCTGTCATTCAACGCCCGTTTCCTGCTGGAAGCCATCAAGCCACTGTCCGGAGACGTGCAGCTGAGCTTCTCCGGGACGACCACGCCAAGCATCGTAAAAGGCATCGCCGATCCGGGCTACCTTGCCATGATCGTGCCACTCAAAACCGTCGTCGACTGAGCCACCAGGCCGGGCGGACGGACTCTGACGGAGGAACAGTTATGACCAGAATCGAATCTGTCCACGCACTGGAACAGCTCGACTCGCGTGGCAACCCGACCGTGGGTGCCACCGTCCGGCTCGAGAGCGGGTTCATGGGCCACGCCCTCGTGCCCTCGGGAGCTTCAACCGGCGCACACGAAGCCATGGAACTCCGTGACGGCGACACGCGCTTCGGCGGCAAGGGCGTAGCCACTGCTGTAGCCAACGTAAACGGCGAGATCGCCGCTGTCCTGGAAGGCATGGACGCCTCGGACCAGCATGAGCTGGACCGGGTCCTGCTCGAGCTCGACGGGACAGGCAACAAGAGCCGCCTGGGTGCAAATGCGCTCCTGGCTGTGTCGCTCGCAGCAGCGCGCGCCACCTCCGAGACGCTCGGCCTCCCCCTCTACCGC
>CALDPK010000013.1 GCA_937911855.1 uncultured Trueperaceae bacterium
AGCAGCTCGAAGTGGTTGCCCTCCTCGATCAGCTTGCCCTTGCGCATGACCATGATGCGGTCCACGTCCTGGATGGTCGACAGGCGGTGCGCGATGATGATGCTCGTGCGGCCCTGCATCAGCTTGGCGAGTGCGTCCTGGATGAGTTCCTCGGTCTCGGTGTCGACGTTGGCCGTGGCCTCGTCCAGCACCAGCAGGATGTCGGGGTTCTGCACGAGTGCGCGGGCGAAGGCGATCAGCTGCTTCTGGCCGGTCGAGAAGCCCGCGCCGCGTTCGCGTACGACCGTGTCGTAACCGCTCGGCAGCTTCGAGATGAACTGGTGCGCGTTGACGAACTTCGCCGCCTCGATGATGCGTGACATGGGGATGCTGTCGTCCTCGAGCGAGATGTTGCTGCGGATGGTGCCGGAGAACAGGAACGGATCCTGAAGTACGATGCCGACGTGCCTGCGCAGTTCGATCTGGTCGTAATCGCGCACGTCGACGCCGTCGATGAAGATGCCGCCTTTCTGAACGTCGTAGAAACGCGAGAGCAGGCTGATGATCGTCGTCTTGCCGGCACCGGTGTGGCCGACAAGAGCCACGCTCTCGCCGGGGGCGATCTTCAGGTTCAGGTCTTTGAGCACCCAGTTCTCGTTCTCGTAGGCGAACCAGACGTCGCGGAACTCGACCTCGCCACGGAAGTTGTCGAAGCTGACGGGTGATTCCGGGTCGGTGATCTTCTCCTCGGTGTCGAGCAGGCTGAAGATCCGTTCGCTGGAGGCCATGGCCGCCTGCATGATGTTGAACTTGTCGCTCAGGTCCTGCAGCGGCCGGAAGAACATGCCTGCGTACTGGTTGAAGGCTATGAGCACGCCGATGGTCACGAACTCGCTGACGCCCGGGCCAACCAGGTGGTAAGCGCCGTAGTAGACGATGACTGCCGTGACGATGGCGCCGGTGAGCGTGACTGCGGGGTGGAACAGGCTGAACCAGCGGACCTGTTCGTGGTTCGAGTCGAGCAGGCGCAGGTTGAGCCGGTCGAAGTGCTTGCGGTTTCGGCCCTCGCGGTTGAACAGCTGCACGGTCTTCATGCCGGTCAGGTTCTCGGCCAGGTACGAGTTGGAGATGCTGGTCCGCAGGCGCACCGACCGGTAGGCGTCGCGGATGCGCGAGCGCAGGAAGTTCAGCACCAGGAACAGCAGCGGCATGATGGCCAGGGTGATGAGTGCCAGCTGCCAGTTGATGATGAACATGTAGACGATGAGGCCCAGGATCATGCCGAAGTCCGCGACGATGCCCACGACCCCGTCGGTGAGCATCTGCTGGATGGCGTCGACGTCGCTCGTCATGCGGGTTATGAGCCGGCCGACCGGGGTGCGGTCGAAGAAGCCCATGTGCAGCCGCTCGATCTTGGTGAAGATGGCGCGGCGCAGGTCGTAGATGACGTGCTGGCCCAGCCAGGCGATGATGTAGGTGTACGCGTAGCGCAGCCCGAAGCTCAGCAGGCGCAGGCCCATGTAGATGAGCACGATGTTCAGCACGCCGCTGAACCGTTCATCCACCGTGAGGTTGTTGAAGGGCGCTTCACCAGCGACCAGGTAGTTGTCGATTATCAGTGCGATCAGGCTCGGGAAGGCCGGTGCGACCGCGCTGTAGGCCAGCAGCAGGAGGATGCCAAGGACGAGCTGCAGGCGGTAGGGCTTCAGGTACGCCAGGAGCCGCCTGGTGACCTGCATGTCGAACGATTTCTCGAACGACTCGCCGTCTTCGTCGAAAGCACCTTCCCGGCGGAGCCGGGCCACGTTCTTGCGGCGGTTGCGGCGGTATTCGGCCTTGAGTGCCTCAACGTCGTAATCGGCGGCACTCATGTCTGTCAGTTGTGGGTCTCGGTTCATCAGGCCTGCTCCAGATCCTGCTCAAGCTGCTGACGCCTGTCTATGTCCGCGTACCAGCCGTCCAGGGCGAGCAGCTCTTCCTGGGTTCCCTGTTCGACGATCTTCCCGTCATCCAGCACGATGATGTGGTCGGAGTTCCTGAAGGCGCTCACCCGGTGGGCGACTATGAGCGAGGTGCGGTCCTGCTGGACCGTCTCGAGTCCTTCGAGGATGCGGGCTTCAGTCTGCGTGTCAACGGCGCTCAGTGCGTCGTCCAGGATCAGGATGGCGGGTTCACGGATGATGGCGCGTGCCAGTGCCGTGCGCTGCCGCTGGCCGCCCGAGAGGGTCACGCCGCGTTCGCCGAGGCTGGTGTCGTAGCCTTCGGGGAAATCCTCCACGTCGCCGGCCAGCTGCACGAGCCGCGCGGTCGCCCGGATCTGCTCGAACCGCTCCGGCGAGTCATCCTCGGGCAGGCCGTAAGCGATGTTCTCAGCGATGGTGTCGGAGAACAGGAACGGTTCCTGTGGCACCAGGCCGATGTGGCGGCGCAGTACTTCGAGCGGGTACTCGCGGATGTCGCGGCCGTCGATGAGGATCTCGCCTTCGGTCGGGTCCACCAGCCTGGAGAGCAGCTGCACGATCATCGTCTTGCCGCTGCCGGTCCTGCCGGTGATGCCCAGCGACGCTCCGGCAGGGAGGTGGAAGGAGACGTTCTTCAGCGCCTTGGTGGAACCGAAGTTCAGGCTCACGTTGCGGAACTCGATCTCGCCCTGGAAGTCGCGCAGGTCGTAATCGGTGCGGCTGGTGTCGCGGACGCGCGGCCCGTGGGTGAGTATCTCGCTCAGGCGGCCCCACGAGGTCGCTCCGCGCTGGAACACGCTGGCGATCCAGCCCAGCGCGATGATGGGCCAGCTGAGTGCTTCGAACAGCAGCAGGAACGCACTGAACTGGCCGATCGACAGATCCGCGCCGAGTCCCAGCACCTGCCTGCCGCCGATGAGCAGGATGACCGAGGTGGTGAGGCCGAACAGCACTTCCATGAGCGGGAACAGCGGGCCGTCCGCGCGGACCAGGTTCAGGTTGCGCCTGATGAATTCGTCGTTGAGTCGCGCGAACTTGCCGATCTCACGGTTCTCGATGCCGAAGCCCTTGACTACGCGGATTCCGCTGAAGTTCTCCTGGGCCATTGCCGCGATGTTGGAGAACTGCTCCTGGACTTTCGCGTAGCGGCGGTGCACCACGCGGAGGATAAGGAAGAAGGTGAGCGTGGTCAGTGGGACCAGGATCAGGGTCAGCAGCGTGAGCTGCGGGCTGATGCCGTACATGCGGATGAAGCTGAAGATAAGCAGGGTAAGTGTGTTGAACCCCTGGAAGATTCCGACGCCGACGAACATGCGTACCGCGTTGAGGTCGACCGTCAGGCGGGCGATCATGTCGCCGACCCGGTTGTTGTCGTAGTAATGCGCGTCCAGCCTGGTGAAGTGGTCGAACAGGTCGTGACGCATGTCGAACTGCACGTCCCAGCTGGCCCCCAGGATGGTCCTGCGCACGAACACCAGCACCACAACCGCGATTCCCACTGCACCCAGGATGCCGAGCGAGTAGAACCAGACGTTCTGCATGGTCATGGTTCCGTCAGCCAGGGCGTCAATGGCCTGACCCGTGATGAGGGGCGCCAGTGTGGCGGTGAAGGATGAGACCAGGATCAGGAAGATCCCGATGCCGAACGGCCATGGATAGCGCTTCACATAAGTGAAGACGTCACGGAATGCTTGCAACTTTGTGAGAACCTGCCTTCTGTACTGGATGGACGTTCTGCTGGCGAATCTGCTTCGGCTGCAGGCCAGCAAACACCCCTGACGCACCGGCCAGGGGTATATCGGCGAACGCCATTATACAGGCAGGCTGCCGGGCCGCAAGCTCTGCTGAAACGGCGGGTCAGCGGGTGCGCTGCAGCTCGCCGTACGGGTCGCCGTTGAGCTCCAGGCGGAAGGTCACGAGCGGTTCGTCGGTATCGAAAGAGCCCTGCACCCATTCGCCTCCTTCCACGGTCTGCTGTCCCACCAGGTGCTCGCGCCCGTCCAGTGCCAGCGCGTACACCCTGGCCGTCACCTGCGGGATGCCCGGTTCGATGTACCAGCTGTACGCCAGTCCCCGCTCGCCCGGGCTCTCGACCCGCGGTTCAGGTACGGGGGTGGGGATGACACGCGGATGCTCGTTGACCGTAAGCACGAGCCGCCCCTCGTCCAACCAGCTTCCGGGCGGCGGATCCTGCTCGACCACACCCTGGGGCCTGGCGGTGTCACTCACAGTGACGACTTCGATGTCGAAGCCTTCGGCGCGCGAGCGGGCGAGCGGCAGGCTCATCCCGATGAAGGTGGGCAGCGGCTGCATGTCCGGGTCGCCGCTGGCGACTTCGAGTGACAGTTTGACGTCCTCGAGGGCAACCTCTACCCCCGGGGCCGGTTCGTGCGCCACGACGGTGCCCGGCCGGGCGCTGATGTCCCGCACCTGCAGGATGCTCAGCTGCGCTTCCTGCAGGCCGGCCGTGAGAGCAGCGCTCAGCGCGTCGCTCAGCTGCATGCCGGTCAGGTCGGGCAGCACCACGCTGGGTACGGGCTCGCCGGCGCTGACCAGCAGGTTCAGCGGCGTGCCTTCGGCCACGGTGGAGCCTGCCTGTTCACTCTGGGCGATGACAACCCCTTCGGGCAGGTCAGAGGGCAGGCGCGAGATGCTGCCCACTTCCAGCGGCGTGCCCTGCAGCGCGGCTGACACTTCGTCGGGCCAGCTCAATGCCGTCAGTTCAGGAACTACAAGTGGACGCACTTCATCAAGCGGGAACGCGTACTTCAGCTGTACGCTGCCGCCCCGGGCGAGCTGACTGCCGGCAGCTGGCGTGGTCTCAAGCACGGTGCCGGGTTCCTCGTCGGATGAACTCGCCAGCGGTTCTGCGTACAGGCCGATCTCGGCCAGCTCGCGTACCGCATCGTTCACCTCGAGGCCGGTGACGCTGGTGACGGTAACGAGGCTGGTGTTCGTGCGCTGGTACCACGAGCCCGCGAGCGCCACGGCCGCCAGCAGCAGGAAACCGAAGGCCAGCGCGTTGGTGACGGTCGACTGGGGGAGGGTCCTGGAAGCCTGCCTGGTTCCTGAGGACGCCTGGGCGGCAGCGGGGGGAACTGCACCGGCTGTGATGCCGGTTTCCGCATCGGCCCACTGCAGCCCGTATATCTGCAGTCTGCGGCCGTTGCGCCTGACCTCGGCCTGCTCCGGCTTGAAGCCGGCGGCTTCGATGGCTGCCTTGAATTCCGGTTCAAGCGTCTGGGTGACGGTGCCCTGGGGCAGCTGCCAGGCCACGTAATGAGCACCCGGGCGCGCGACCACATCATGTACGGCCGCGTGCCCGGATTTCATCAGCCGCCTCAGACCGCGGCGGTACTGTTCAAAACTGCGTTCCTGGTCGGCGCTTACTTCGAACCAGACGATGCGGAGTACGGTGCCGTCGGGCGATGACGCTTCGAACAGGGTCTGGCGGTTGCCCGAATGCTCCTCACGGAGGATCTCGTACTTGCCGTCAAGCATCGGCATGTCAGCACGCCCGCCCGCGGTTCAGGGAAGTTACCTCAGTCAGCGCCCGGTGTGGGACGCGGATCCAGTGATTTGCCCGGCCGGTCGTCGCGGCGCCGCTCCTCACCGGGAGCGGCGGCTGGCGGGGAGGCCGGTGAGGTCTCGACTTCGGACGGGCCGGGCGTGGGTTCACGGCGGATCGATTCTTCCTCAATCCACTGCGCCACTTCCTCGGTGCTCAGGCCTTCCTTGACCTTGTCCATGGCCAGGTGGATGACCTTGCCGTCGATCGTCTCGCGCTTGAGCAGGGCCTGAGCGACGGCGTCCACCGCAGTCCAGTTCTCTTCGATGATCGCGTGGGTCTTGTCGTAGGCGGCGCTCAGGATCTCGTGGACCTGCTCTTCCAGCCTGCGGGCGGTTTCCTCGCTGAAGTCCTTGCGGCGGCTGATCTCGCCACCCAGGAACACCGGCTGGTCGTCGCTGCCCCACGAGATGTACTCGTGCTCACCCATGCCCAGATCGAAGACCATCTTCTTGGCAAGGTCAGTCGCCTGACGGAGGTCGTTCGAAGCGCCGGACGAGATGGTGCCGGTCAGCCGTTTCTCGGCCACCCGGCCACCGAACGCCACGATGAGCTGCTGGCGGAACCGTTCGATGTTGTAGAGCAGTTCTTCCTTGGCCAAAGGAGCCATGAAGCCGCCGGCTGAGCCGCGCGGCATGATGGTCACCTTGCGGATGCTGCCGAGGTTCGGCTGCGCGGCGAAGGCGATGGCGTGACCGGCCTCGTGATAGGCCAGCGCGCGCTGCTCTTCCTTCGACGGCGTCAGGCTGCTGCGGCGCAGGCCCAGCGTGATGCGGTCCAGCGCCTCGTTGAAGTCTTCCCAGGAGATGACCTGCTTGTTGGTCCGGGCTGCGACCAGCGCGGCCTCGTTGGTCAGGTTCTCGAGGTCGGCACCGGAGAACATCGGGGTGGCACCTGCCAGGCGCTCGAGGTCCACGTCTTCGGAGATCGGCTTGTTGCGCACATGGACCTTCAGGATGTCACGGCGTTCGGACAGGGTCGGCAGACCGATGGTGACCTGACGGTCGAAACGGCCGGGACGCAGCAGCGCCGGGTCCAGGACGTCAGGACGGTTGGTAGCCGCGATGATGATGACCGAAGTGTCCTTCTCGAAGCCGTCCATCTCGGACAGGATCTGGTTCAGTGTCTGTTCACGCTCGTCGTGACCGCCACCTATGCCGGCACCACGCCGGCGGCCGATGGAGTCAAGCTCGTCGATGAAGATGATGGCCGGGCTGGTCTTGCGGGCCTCTTCGAACAGGTTGCGGACGCGGCTTGCGCCCACACCCACGAACATCTCCATGAACTCGGAGGCTGAAACCGTCAGGAACGGCACGCCTGCTTCGCCGGCAACTGCGCGGGCCAGGAGCGTCTTGCCCGTACCGGGCGGACCCACGAGCAGTACGCCCTTGGGGATCTCGGCACCGATGCGGAGGTACTTCTGGGGCTGCTTGAGGAAGTCGACGACTTCACGCAGTTCCTGTTTCGCCTCGCGATGACCGGCAACGTCATCGAACATGGTCTTCACGCGGTTCTCGCGTCCGTACGTCTTGGCTTTCGACTGGCCGAACTGCATGACCTGGTTGGGGCCGCCCTGGGCGCGCATGAACACGAACCAGAACAGACCGATAAGTATCAGAATCGGCAGGAACGAAATAAGGTAATTTATCCACGCCGGCGGGTTACGGATCGTTACGTCAGGGACGCGTTCTTCCAGGCGGGTAAGCAGGGTGTCGGTGATGATGGTCGTGGTGCTGAAGACCCGGATCGTCTGGGGTTCGCCGTTGACCGTTACCTGGCTCTCGCTGGCAAGTTCGCCCTGTATGTCGCCGCTGGCGCGGTCCACGGTGACGGAAGCCACCCGGCCGGAGTCAAGCAGCTCGACGAATGTGCTGAAATTGATCTCCCGGCTTCCGGTACCGGCAGAGAACTGGTTGAACACGAATATGCCCAGGATGATGAGCATGACGAGTAACCAGGGGTTGAATGTACGTCTCAACAGAACCTCCAGAAGACAGCCGGCGCCCGCGAATGGGCTTGCTGGGCTGTCTCGTTGCTGACAGGAATAGTAGCACCCTGCGTCATGAGCTTCCTGTAAGCTGTCGAACCTTGTGGCAGGGGGTCAGGAACGCTGGTCGAAACGGTAACCTTTCGGTACCGCAACCACTCCCGTGGCAGTGACGGTGAAGCCCCGGGCGCGGTCATCATCCAGGTTCACGCCTATCTGCGTTCCGTCCGGAACGGTCACGCCCTTGTCGATTATCGCATTGCGGATCTCGCAGTTGCGGCCCACCGTGACGTTATCGAACAGGATGCTGCGCTCCACCAGGCTGTGCGAGTGCAGCCGCACCCGCCGCGCCAGAACCGACGAGCGGACCACCGAACCCGAGATGATGACCCCACCGGCCACCAGTGAGTTCAGCGCCTGGCCGCGCCGGCCTTCCAGGTCGTGGACGAACTTCGCCGGCGGACTGTACTCGGCAGAGGTGCGCAGCGGCCACTCCTCGTTGAACAGGTCGAACTCGGGGACGACCTCAACCAGGTCCATGCTGGCCTCGTGATACGAGTCGAGCGTCCCCACGTCACGCCAGTACGTGTTGGGGCCTTCCTGGCCGGGGATGGGGTTGCGGGCGAAATCGTAAGCGAACAGGTTGCGGCCCTGCTCCAGTGCCCTGGGCAGTACGTCCTTGCCGAAATCATGCTCGCTGGCAGGTATGCGCGCGTCCTGATGCAGCAGCTCGATCAATGCCTTGCGCGAGAAGATGTAGTTGCCCATCGACGCCAGCGCGTGCGAAGGACGGCTCGGCATCGGCTTCGGGTCATCAGGTTTCTCCTGGAACTCCGTGATGCGGAAGTCACTGTCCACCTGGATCACGCCGAAGCGGGTCGCCTGCTCCACCGGCGTGGGGTAGGCGGCGATGGTTATGTCCGCGTCCTTCTCGAGGTGGTACTCGATCATGTGCGAGATGTCCATCTTGTATATGTGGTCGCCGGAGAAGATGGCCAGCAGGTCCACGTCCCTGCCTTCGATGAGGTGCAGGTTCTGATAGATGGCGTCGGCCGTGCCGCGGTACCACTCGGAGCCCAGCTCCTCGAACAGGTACATCTGGGCGGGTGCCAGGGTGATGAAGTGGTCATCCAGGAACGTGCCGAAACGCCAGTTGCGCTGGATGTGCTCCGTCAGGCTCTGCGCCTTGAACTGGGTCAGCACGTACATGCCGTATATGCCGGAGTTGATCATGTTGTTCAGTGCAAAATCGATGATCCGGTACTTGCTGCCGAACGGAACGGCAGGTTTCGTGCGCTGCGACGTGAGGGGGTGCAGCCGGCTGCCCTTGCCACCCGCCAGCACCATGCCCAGGGTCTTCACCTTGCGCCTTGCCACCATGACCGCCACCTCCTGTTACTGCGAGCATATCAGCGTCGCGCACTGACCGCGCGGGCCGCCGGAGGGACGCTATGCTGCCGGGGATGACTGCAAGTGACCTCATTTCACCCGGACCTGACCCGCGCAGGCTGATACTGGACGTGCCGCTCGAGCAGCTGCCCGACGACGGCCGCAGCTTCCGCCGCACCCAGCTGGCCGACTGGATCTACCGCCAGGGCGCCCGTGATTTCGAAAGCATGACCAACCTGCCGCTGCAGTGGCGGAGCGAACTTTCGAGGGAGTGGCTGATCGACCCGTTCCGCAGGATCGACCGTTACCCGTCAGCAGACAATTCGGTGCGTTACCTGTTCACGCTTCAGGACGGCAAGCAGACCGAGGCCGTGTACATGCCGTACGCCAACCGGCGCACCGTCTGCGTGTCGAGCATGGTCGGCTGCCCGGCCGGCTGCGCGTTCTGCGCCACCGGAGCGATGGGCTTCGGCCGCAACCTGACCAGCGCCGAGATCGTCGCGCAGCTGCTCGCCGTGGCCTGGGAGGAGCGGATCCCGCCCCAGTCGATCCGCAACATCGTGCTCATGGGCATGGGTGAGGCACTGCTCAACTACAGGAACGCACTCGCTGCAATCCGCACCTGGCTTGATCCGGATGGACTTGACATGTCGCCGCGGCGCATCACGCTGTCGACCGTCGGACTGCCGAAGAAGATCGACCAGCTGACAGGCGAAGGCCTGCCGCTGACCCTCGCCGTCAGCCTGCACGCACCCGACGAGGAGACCCGCAAGGCGATCATCCCTACCGCCCACGCCCATTCGATAGACGACATCATGGCGTCCCTGCACAACTGGCAGGAGAATATAAAACGCCGCGTGACGATCGAGTACACGATGCTGCAGGGCATCAACGATCACGCCTGGCAGGCCGACATGCTGGCTGAACGGCTCGAGGGCCTGGTGAGTCACGTCAACCTCATCCCCTTCAACGCCTGGGGCGAATCCGAGTTCTCCACCAGTTCACGCGACGTGATCGACGTGTTCAGGACCAGACTGCTTGCAGCTGGCGTTTCCGTCTCGGTGCGCTTCAGCCGCGGTCAGGACGCCGGCGCAGCCTGCGGTCAGCTGTCCCTGCAGCGGATTTCACAAGACAGCCTGCCTGTCGCGTATTAGACTGGCCTCCACGGCTGCACCATGGAGGCGGGAATGCTCACGGATAAACGCATTAACTTTACGAGGCTCAAGCGTTCGCTTGTCATCCTGCTGCTCGTCGTGAGCGGCAGTCTCATGACCGCCGCCCTTGCACAGGTGTCGGCGGCTGAACTCCGCAACCTGGTCGGACAGGAACCCGGCAACGTACCCGCCTGGATCGACCTGGGCAACGTCTACCTCGACCAGGGTGACTTCGAGGCAGCCAAGACGGCGTTCCTCGAGGCAATCTCGCTTGATTACCGGCAGGGCGACGCCCACTTCGGACTGGGACTCGCCGAGTACAACCGCGGTGACTACCAGGCAGCCCTGTTCTCGTTCGGTGAGGTCGCCAGGCTGCACCCCGACCGTTTCGACGGCCACTACAACCTGGCAGTGACGCAGGCGCGCCTGCGCATGCCGGCCGAGGCCGCCGAATCGTTCCGCGCCGCACTCGAGAACGCCGCACCGGAAGCCGACCTGACGGACCAGTTCAACGCCTGGCAGGGACTCGCCGGCCAGCTGAAACTCACCGGTGACTACAGCGGCGCGGCCGAAGCGTACGCGTCCGCCATAGAGACCCAGCCTGACAACCGCAACATCCGCTTCCTCCACGCTGAAGCGCTCTACCGGGCCGGCCAGGGCCTTGACGCACTGCCGCTCCTCATCGAACTCGACGACGAAGACAACGAAGACCACCGCGTCAGCTCGCTCATCGCAGACATATACGTGGAGCAGGGTCAGACCGACTACGCACTGCGGGCACTTGAACGCGCCATCCGCAAGGCTGAAGACGGCGGCTCCGCCAGCGTCCAGGCCGGCGTGCACATCAAGCTGGGCCTGCTGCTGCGCGACCTTGGCCGTGGCAATGAAGCCATCGTCTCGTTCCAGCGCGCCACCAACATCGACCCTGCCTCCTGGCAGGCGCACTACAACCTGGGCCTGAGCTTCCTCGAGGCCGGCCGCACCGACGAAGCCATCAACCCGCTGGAAACAGCCGTAGTGCGCGAACCCACCAGCGGTGAAGCAAGGGTGGCGCTGGCTGCAGCCTTCGATCAGGCAGGCCAGGCCGAAGCCGCACTCGAGCAGGCTGACGCTGCGCTCGGGCTGCTCGCCGACGCGGGACTGCAGGCCCAGGCCCGCTTCCTGGCCGGCCGCTCCGAGTACCGGCTGGGCAACCACACGCGGGCCGCGCAGCTGTTCGAAGCAGTCGTGAATGAGCGCCCCGGTGACGCCCAGGCTCAGCGCGGCGCAGATCGCGAACGACACCAGCCACGACAGGCCCAGCGAATGCAGCAGCGCGGTCAGTACGCCCATCACCATCCAGTACTACGAACGCGCCGTCCAGCTCGCACCCGAGAACCGTGACGCCCGCGCCAACCTGGCAGCCGCCTACCTTGCCGCCGGCCAGTACTCCGACGCCGAGTTCATCTACCTGGAACTCCTGGACCAGCAGCCCGCTGACGCAGCAAGCCACTACAACCTGGGCTGGGCACTGCTCTCACAGAACCGGCTCGCAGCTGCGCGCGACTCGTTCCAGGCTGCAGCCGAACTCGACCACGGACCCGCGCGGGACGCTCTTAACGAGTATTTCTGATCAGCCTCACTCAAGCTTCGCTTAATGCTGCGCTAACCAACGGACGGGGCGTCCTTTTGTATCTCACACCCACAGTATTAGAATGTCAGCCATGGACTGGATAAGGAGAAACTGGCCGGATCTGCTGATTGGCTTCGCCCTGCTGGCCGTAATCTCAGGAATCGTCGCCACGCTGCTCACCGGAGGAAGTTTCTTCCCGGGTCAGGGCAATCAGGCTGCCCGGCAGCCGTCTGCCCAGACGCAGGCGCCGGCCCAGCCACAGACGCAGCCCCGCAACGGCGCTGCTTCCGCCCAGTCACCCGAAGAGACCGATCTGCCCAGCATCAGCGAGGACCCGCTGGCTGACCGTCCGGTAGATCCGTTCGCAGCTCCACCCGCGACGACGCCTGAAGAAGAACAGGAAGCTGCTGCAGCCGATGCTGCCGATCCGCTGGAGCTGCCCTCAGTGGTTGCCCTGCGTCCCGGCACCGACCCGCAGACGGCTGCACCCGCGAACGCTCAGCAACCGGCCGCCACACCACAGCAGCCGGCACAGCAGACGCCAGCGGCTGCCCCGGCTGAAACGCCCGCCAGCTCGCCGAGCAGCACTGAAGGCCTGCCCAGCAGCACGGTTCCCTACACCGTCGGCGTCGGAGCCTTCAGGAACCAGGAGAACGCCCAGCGTCAGGCAGACGTGTTCCGCCAGGCCGGCTACCCGGTGGTCGTCGCCAACCAGGATGACTTCACCGTCGTGCTGCTCGGACCGTACGCCAACCGCTCGGAAGCTGACCGCGTGCAGACTGCCGTCACTTCAGGTGGCTTCGGCGTCTCACCGATCGTGTACACCTACCAGGACGATGAAGGCGGCGAGCAGACCAGCACCAGCACCGCCCCCGCGGCCACCGCGGAGCCGGTACAGCAGCCCGCAGCGACCACGCCGGCACCGGCAGCGACGCCCACGCCTGAATCAGCTCCCGCTCCGGCCCCCACGGCCACGGCTGCCGGACGTTACCTGCAGGTAGGCGCCTACTCGTCAACCGAAAACGCCGCCGCCCAGACCGACCAGCTCGAGAGCCTCGGCTACACGGTCACCCAGGAACAGGACGGCGCCCTCATCCGGGTGCTCGTAGGACCCTTTGACGACGGTCAGATCACCGGCGCCAGAAACAGGCTGGCCGCCCAGGGTATCGACAGCGTTCCGCGTTGATGCAGGACCCGGCGCCGCCAGCCACAGTCAGCCGACTGATCACTTACCTGCGCACCATCTCGCGCTTCCTGGATGACGGCGTCACCATCACCTCAAGTGAGGCACTGGCGAGTGCCACGGACATCTCCGCTTTCCAGATCCGCAAGGACCTGGCTTACTTCGGTACGTTCGGAACGCGCGGCAGCGGTTACGACGTGCGGGTGGTGCACGACCGGCTGCGCGAGATACTTGGCCTGACGGACGCCTACAACGTGGCCATAATCGGCATGGGACGCCTGGGCCAGGCGATAACCGACTACCCGGCGTTCGGGGAGTACGGCTTCGCCATCAGGGCGATGTTCGACCGCGACCCGCGCCGCATCGGCGAAGAGTTCGCGGGCGTCACCGTCTCGGACAGCGCTGACCTGGCTCAGGTGGTGCATGACCGCGACATCGACATGGCACTCATCACGGTGCCGGCGGCTGCAGCCCAGTCCGTTGCGGATGAAGTAGTGAAAACGGGAGTAACGGCCATACTCAACTTCGCCCCTGTCGTCATCAGGGTGCCTGACGGCGTCGTCGTCGAGACGGTTGATTTCCTGGCTGGCCTCAAGCGCCTTTCCTACCATCTGCGCGGCCTTCCGGTACTGAAACATTCCGGCCGTCACCAGACTGTATAATCGCCCGAGTGCATCAGCTTCTGGACCGTGACTTGCAGCTCTTCGACGAGCAACTCGAAGCAGAATTGCGAAGCGACCCGGGCCTGCTCGGTGACATCGGAGTCTCGCTGATCAAGGCAGGTGGCAAGCGCATCCGGCCGCGCCTGGCGCTGCTGGCTGCCCGGCTGCTGGAAGCAGAAGAGAGCGACGGTTTCGCCGTCGCCATGGCGGTGGAGATGCTCCACACTGCCTCGCTGCTGCACGACGACCTCATAGACGAGTCCGATACACGCCGCGGCCAGGTCGCCGCGCACCGGCGTTTCGGCAATTCCATAAGCGTCATGGCCGGTGATTTTCTGCTGGCCAGGGTACTGCGCGTGCTTGCCCGCACGGGCAATCATGACTTCACGATGCTGATGAGCGACACTGCAGCTGCCATCGTGGAAGCCGAGATACTGCAGTACCAGCTGGCGGAAACGGAAGGTTACTCGTTCGATTCATACCTCAGGGTGATCGACGGCAAGACCGCCGTGCTCATCAGCGCCGCCCTGGAGGGCGTCGCTGTGCTCGCTGACGCCCCCCCTGGAGCGCGGGCGGCTCTGCGCGAATTCGGTCTGCGCTACGGCAGGGCATTCCAGCTGCAGGATGATTACCTGGACCTGTTCGCCAGCGAACGGGAGCTGGGCAAGCCGGTCGGCAACGACCTGCGCGAAGGCAAGGCGACGTGGCCGGTCCTGCTCCTCCTTCAGGGGGGCAACAGCGAGGCCGCTGCGATACTCGCCCGCCGCGCGGAAGAACCCGGTGACGTCGGGCGTATGGTTGAACTGCTCCGGGAATCAGGAGCAGCGGCGGCCACGCTTGAGCGTGTGAACGAAGAAGCCAGGAACGCCCGGGCAGCGCTCGCTGCGTTCCCGGCATCCGACGCCAGAGACGAACTGATGAAGCTGGCGGCAACAGAGAACGAACGGGCAGCGTGATGGCCCGCAAAGGAACAGGCAAGAAGAAAGCTGGTGCAGCGGTGACGAGCAAGACACAGGAACTCGACAGACAGGCCATCCTGGATTTCTTTGGCTCGAAAGCGGAACGTCCCTGGCACGAACAGGACATCGCCAAGGAACTGGGCGTGGACGACCGCAGCAACCTGCGGCAACTGCTTAACGAACTTACGGACGAAGGCAAACTCATAAGGACACGCAGGCGCACGTACGGGCTTCCGCAGGAGATGAACCTGCTGGTCGGAAGGCTGCAGGTCACCTCAGGAGGCAACGGTTTCGTCATCCTCGAGGAAGGCGGCGACGACCTGTTCGTGCCGGCAGACCAGCTGGGCGGCGGCTGGGACGGCGACAAAGTCGTGGCCCGCCCCGCGGCAGGCCCGAGCGACGGCAACCGGCAGAGCGCCGAGATCGTGCGCGTGCTGGAACGCAAGTACAGCCGTGTGGTCGGCACCCTCGAGTACTCGCAGGGTTACGCCATATTGCGTCCCGACAGTGCGCGCCTCAGCACCCGCATCCTGCTGACGCCCGATTCCGTGGGTAACTACGAGGCGGGCAGCCGGCTGGTCGCCAGCATGGTCTGGCCCGAGGACTCCGACGAGAGTGAACCGTTCGGCGAGGTAATCGAGTTCCTGGGCGACGGCGACGGCGACGACACCGAGATCGAGACCCGCGCGGTCATAATCAAGTTCGACCTGAAAGACGAGTTCGACAAGGAAACGCTCAAGGCCGCGCGTGACATCCCGCAGGAAGTGACCGACCAGGACCTGGGCAAGCGCGTGGACCTGCGCGACAAGACGACCTTCACCATCGACGGCGCTGACGCCCGCGATTTTGACGATGCCATCTCGCTGGAACGCGTCGGCGGCAGGGGAGACCAGAGCAGGTTCAGGATCGGCATCCACATCGCCGACGTGAGCCATTACGTCCAGGAGAACAGCCCGCTTGACAAGGAAGCGCGCGAGCGGGCGACCAGCGTGTACCTGCCCAACAAGGTGCTGCCGATGCTGCCGGAGGAACTGTCCAACGGCATCTGCTCGCTGGTGGAAGGTCAGGACCGGCTGGCCATGTCCGTGCTGGTCGACATCGACCGGCAGGGAAAGATCCACGGGGTCAGCTTCAAGGAGACAGTGATCCGCTCCGACGCACGGCTCACCTATGACGAGGTGCAGGAGTTCGCTGACGGGGAACGCATGCCCATGGGCCGCCGCAAACTCGAGCGGGATCTGCGGGTACTGCTGGACCTGACCAAGGTGCTGCGCCGCGCGCGGTTCGCTGACGGAGCACTTGATTTCGACATCCCCGAAGCACGCGTCATGCTGGGCGAAGACGGCGAACTTGAAGTGCACCCGGTGCGCAGCAACGAAGCGCGGCAGCTCGTCGAAGAACTCATGCTGCTCGCCAACCGCAACGTGGCTGCCGAACTCGACAAACGCAAGATCCCGGCCCTGTACCGGGTTCACGAGGACCCCAGTGAAGACCGGCTTGAGACGCTGGGCCGCGCCGTGACCCGCCTCGGCTACAACCTCGACCAGGAGAACATCACACCCGCTGCGCTGCAGAAGCTGCTCAGCGAAGTGTCCGGCAAGCCTGAAGCGCAGCTCATCAACATGCTCGTGCTGCGCAGCCTCAAACAGGCGCGGTATGCGGAGCAGAACCTGGGCCACTTCGGCCTCGGCTTCGAGCACTACCTGCACTTCACGAGCCCCATCCGCCGCTACCCGGACCTGGTGGTGCACCGCTCCATGCGGGCCATGCTCCTGCAGCGACCCAAGAAGGGCGAGAAGGCCCGCGTTGAAGGCCAGCTGCCCGAACTGGCGGAACACACCAGCCTGCGCGAACGCGCAGCCGAGGACGCAGAGCGCGACCTGACCCGCTACTTCCACGCCCGCTGGGCCAAGGAGCACATCGGCGAGGCATTCACCGCCACGGTTGCCGGCGTGACCAACTTCGGCATGTTCCTGGCGCTCCCGAACGGCGTCGAAGGCCTGCTGCACGTGAGCAACCTCGACGACGACTACTACATGTTCTTCGAGGACTCGCTCATGCTGATGGGCAAGCACACCCGCAAGAAGTTCCGTTTCGGCGACCGGGTCGACGTGCGGATCCTGAACAGCGTGCCGGTCAGCAGGCAGATCGACCTGATCCCGGCCGCGCAGGAGATGCCTGACGCGACCAGCGAGGACGCTGACAAGTCCAAGGCGCGCAAGCAGCCGGCGAAGCAGCCCGCGAAGACTCCGCCCGTGAAGACCCCGCCTGCGAAGACCCCGCCCGCGCAGCAGCCACCGGCCGCTTCCAGCGAGAAACCAGCCGCCGCCGAACCGGAACGCGGCAGATCCCGCCGCCAGGACCGGGACAAGGGCCGCGAGCAGCGGCAGCCCGAAGCGGCCCGCGCGCCAGCAGCAGGCGCGCAGTCGTCACGGCCCCGCACCCAGGCCGGAGGCAGGCGCGTCCGCCGCCGCCTGGTTTTCGGACCGAAATCCTGAAATCTCTCATTCGCGCGGGGGCAGCGGCTGATAACATGACTGCACTGGCTTTTGCCCGAGGAGGCCTCTTTTGACCCAGGAACACAGATATTCGCTTACCCGCGTATGCCTGCGTCGTGGCGAACTTTCACTGCCCCGCAGCCTCACCGGCGTATTCAAGGAAGGTGTGCCCGTCAAGGCTGTTGATACGGGCAGCGGCGAAGAACATGAACTCAGCCTGGTCGGTGAGCGAGTCCTCACCGGCATGCACGGCTTCTTCAAAGAGCATGAGCTTGACGTAAACGACGTGATCCTGATCCGGCCCGCCGCGGACGGCAGTCTCAACCTGACCCCGCAGAAGCGTGAACGCAGGCCGGATTTCAGCAAGATGTCAGCAGACCGGATAGTGAAGGCCGTCCTGGACGCAGCTCCGGTGACGGAGGCTGAAGCCCGGGCGCTGCTGCCGGGCATGCCCGCCGATTTTCAGCTCGCCCCGCTGCTCAGGCAGAGCGGCAAGCTGATCCTGCAGGCCGGCCGCTGGCACGACGCCAGCCAGATTGTCGACAGGGAGTTCGACCGTCAGGTCGATGACGCATTGGCCCAGGCTTCCGCCCGTCAGAGCGAGCCACGCGCCGCAGGCGCTTCCGGTACGGCACTGCCCGCACTGGAAGCACTGGAACGCGTCGGCTTCCGGGTCAGTTCACTCGGTGACGGCTTCCACCTGCTCGACGCCGGCGCCGGCAGCAGCACCGGAGGTTTCCGCGTCCTGGCCAAGTTCGTTGAATCAGGGACAAGGCTTGACTGGGGTTCGCTGCTTGAGAAACGCCGCGAACAGTCAGCTGATTACCTTTGCGTCCTGGGCAGCGACGAGCAGCTCAGGCCACTGGCAGCGCCGGCTGAACTGGCTCACGCCACACTCTGGCCGCAGGCCTCCGTCGAACAGCTGGCAGTCATAGCTGACAGCCTGCCGCTTTGCCCGGCCGACCTGGAAGGACACTTCCGCCAGGGCGGGATGACTGGCCAGGCGCGCGAGCAGTTCGAACAGCAGATCCAGGCCCGCATCGCTGAACGTGGCGCCTTCTCGACCGTACTTGCCAACCTGTCGGCCCTCGAAGGCGGAGCCAGCTTCCGGTTCGAAGATGCGTCAAAAGGCGTTGACCGGGATGCAGCCTGGCAGATCCTCGACCAGCTGTCCCGCTCCCCGTTCCAGCTGGTGATCAGGCGCGAGGCCGGCGAGTATCACCTGCGCGAGAACGTGCAGGTGGCTCTGCAGCAACTGGCTGAATACGCCACGTCGCTGCAGAACCAGATGCCGCGCGCAGTTACAGGTCCTGCACAGAGACGAGTGACTGCAGGTCGTTGACGCTGACCACGGCGTTACGCGCCGCGGCTATTGATCTGAGGGTCCAGGCTGCCGCTTCGCGGGTACTGACGTACGGCCTGGACCCATCCAGTGCACGGCGCAGTTCCTGGGTGTGCTGCACGTCGATCAGCAGGTCGTAGTCGATACCGCCGTCAGCGGGTCCCTCTTCGGCCTTGAAGCCCAGGTCCCTGAAACCTTCGACAAGGTCAGCGAGGTCCTCACCGATGAAACGCACGGTGCCGGAGAGCGGCAGCCTGACGTTGGCGCCGAGCTGCGCCTTGTAGTACGCCAGGTACGGGTCGAATGAGATACCCATGCTCTCGCCGGTCGATTTCATCTCCGCACCCAGAACCGGCAGTTCGCCGGCGAACTTCGTGAACGGCAGCGTGACTTCCTTGACGCTGTAGTGCTTCGGACGGGGCGCTTCGGTGAAACCGATGTCCTTCAGTTTGTGTCCCGCAGCGATGAGCGCAGCGTACTTTGCCAGCGGGTGACCGATGGCCTTGGACAGGTAGGGGATGGTGCGGCTGGAGCGCGGGTTGGCTTCGATGACCAGCACTTCGCCGCCGCGGACCAGGAACTGGAAGTTCACCAGGCCGCGCACGCCGATGGCCTCGGTGAGCCGGATGGCGTACTCCTCGATGCGCGAGATGACCTGCGGTGACAGCGTGACCGGCGGGGTGATGCAGGCACTGTCGCCCGAGTGGACTCCTGCACCCTCGATGTGCTCCATTATGCCGGCAACCACGGTAGTTTCACCGTCAGAGACCGCGTCCACGTCCACCTCGACCGCGCCCTGGATGAAGGCGTCCACCAGGATGGCGGGTTCCCCCGGAATCTCCGAGTAGATCTCCTGCAGGTAATGCTCGAGCTCCTGTTCGGAGAAAACCGCCTTCATGGCGCGTCCTCCCAAGACATAACTGGGCCGGACCATCACCGGGTAGCCGATGCGGGCAGCCAGTTCTCGGACGCCACCGGGATCTGCGGCCACGCCGCCAGCTGGCTGCGCCACTCCCAGGCTTTCGCACAGTGCATGGAATTCGTCGCGGTCTTCGGCGCGGTGGATGGCCTGCGGGTCGGTACCCCAGATGGGTACGCCCGCTGCAGCCAGGCCCTTGGCCAGGCGCAGGGGCGTCTGCCCGCCCAGCTGCACGATCACGCCGACGGGCTGCTCACGTTCGATGACGTTCAGGACGTCCTCGTGGGTGAGCGGTTCGAAATAGAGCCGGTCGGCGGTGTCGTAATCAGTCGAGACCGTCTCGGGGTTCGAGTTGATCATGACGGTCTCGTAACCCGCCTCGCGGAGCGCCCAGGCCGCGTGGACAGTGGCGTAATCGAACTCCACGCCCTGACCGATCCGGTTGGGTCCCGAACCCAGGATGACGACACGCTCCTTCGTGCCCTCGCGGACCTCGTCCTCCCACTCGTAAGTCGAGTAGAGGTAGGGCGTATAGGCCTCGAACTC
>CALDPK010000014.1 GCA_937911855.1 uncultured Trueperaceae bacterium
CATCGCGCCCATGTCCATGGCCTCGCCCGCCGTCCAGCCGAAAATCCCGGCGTAAAAGGCAAGGCCCGCCGCCGGGTCGCTGGACATCAACTCGGTCCAATTTCCATGTCCGGCCTTTTGCTGGTCGAAGGCCTGCGTTTCGCGGCATTTCCCTATCTGCCGGGCCGCGCGCCGGAGATGATGCCGAAGCTGAACCCGATCAGCAGCGACAGCAGATAGGCGCTGCCTGCGAGCAGCAGTGTGACCGGCAGGCGGTCAGAGAGTATGTCGAGCACGGGGCGGTTCTGACGCCAGGAGGAGCCCAGATCGCCCTGGACGAGCCCGCCCAGGTAGTTCACGAACTGCTGCGGCAGGGGCTGGTCAAGGCCCATGACGCGGCGCGTGTTCTCGATCTGCTGCGGGGTCGCGTCCAGGCCGGCGCGGATGACTGCCGGGTCACCCGGCAGGAGGCGCATGCCGAAGAACACCATCGCGATGACGAGCAGCATCGTGATCAGCAGCGACGTTGTCTGGGAGAGCAGGTATTTTGCCACTTATCAGTCCAACTATTACCAAAATTCAGGCGCCTCGCTGGCAGCATGCCGCGAGGCGCCTGTGTACTCGGTCTTAACCGGTCAGTTGATGGTCACGCCATGGAAGTTGAAGCTGTCCAGCAGCGGGGTGATCCAGAAGCCTTCGATGTTGGCGCGGGTGGTGGTGCGGGCGTTCGGAGTGCCCAGGTAAACCCAGGGCGCCTGCTCGTGCAGGATCCACAGGGCTTCGTCGTAAAGTTCGCCGCGAACTTCGGGGTCGCTGGTGACGGCGGCCTGCTCGAGTGCCGCAGCGAGCTCAGGCGTGCTAAAACCGACGTAGTTGTCGGAATCGACGTAGCCGCCCAGGCGGCCGGTCGGGTCGAGCTTGCCGGTGTGACCGACGACGGTCATGTCGAAGTCGTAGTTGTTGCTGTACACCTCGTTGAGCCAGACGCCCCACTCGACGATCTTGATCTCGGCGGTCACGCCGACTTCAGCGAACTGCGACTGGATGATCTGGCCGGCCAGCACGTGGGCTGCGTACAGCTGCGGCAGGGTGAGGGTGAAGCTGAAACCGTCCGCGTAACCGGCTTCGGCCAGCAGTTCGCGGGCGCGCTCCGGGTCGTAGGGCCAGGGCTCGAGGTCTTCGGGCAGCCAGGGGCTGCCGGCTTCCATGAAGGTGCCGGTCAGGAAGCCGCCGCCGTAGGCGACGGTGTTGACTACGTCTGAGTCGACAGCCAGGTTCATGGCCTGACGGACGAGCACGTTGTCGAACGGTTCACGGCGCGTGTTCATGGCGGCCACGTTGACCAGGCCTGACGGCCCGATGTTGGTGGCCAGGTCAGGGTTGGCTTCGATTGCGGGGATGTCGGCCGAGGCGGGCTGGTCGATCACGTCGAACTGGCCTGAGGTGAGGCCCTGCAGCTGGATGGCTGAGTCGGTGACGAAGGTGATGTGCACGCCGTCGATGGCGGCCGGGCCGCGGAAGTAGTCAGGGAAGGTGGCGAGTTCGAGGGAGCTGTCACGGATCCAGTTCTCGAAGGTGAACGGGCCGGTGCCGACGGGGTCGTTACCGAAGTCGTGGCCGGCTTCGATCAGGTCAGCCGGCAGGATCGCGCCCCAGCCGGATGCGAACGCGGCCAGGAGTGCGGGGGTCGGACCCTGAAGTTCGAACACGACGGTGTGCTCGTCCTCAGCGCGGATGTCGACGATGTTCCCGTACTCAACCGCCTTGGGTGAAGCGACGTCCTCGTCTGTGATGCGCTCGAACGTCGCGATCACGTCTTCGGCAGTGAGCTCCTTGCCATGGTGGAATTTAACGCCCGGCACGAGGTGGAAAGTCCACTCCAGCTGGTCGTCGCTGATCACCCAGTCGGATGCCAGCGCGGGAACGATCTCGCCTGCCTGGTTCACTTCGACCAGGGTGTCGTAGATCGATTTCATCGTCTGGAACGATGAGGTTGCCGAGGTGGTGTGCGGGTCGAGCGTGTCGGGCTGAGCTGCGAAACCGGCGCGCAGCGTCTGGGCGGCAGCACTGCTGACAACCAGCGCTGCCAGGGCGGCAATCAGGATCTTCTTGCTGGACATGGCGGACTCCTCCTGGGCTGCGCCTGGGGCGTTACGTGTTCTGCGGCACAGTTTCCCGAATGATACCGGCGATTTGTCATGTGCGTATGAGCTTGTTAAAGCAGAGTTACCATCCCCTCATGCGCATGTTGGTGCTGTCCGACATTCACGCCGATGCTGCGGGCTTGCAGGCCGTCCTGGATCACGCGGGCGAGGCCGGCTGGGACGAGCTGGTGCTCCTGGGTGACCTGATCGGCTACGGCTCGCAGCCGGCAGAGACCCTGGCGATGCTGCAGGCGCTGCCGGTGCGTGCAGCTGTGACGGGCAATCACGAACGCATGCTGGCTGACCTGAGGGCTGGTCAGGAACTGCGGATGTCGCGAGCGGTTCTGGCGGGCCTGGAACGCTGCCTGCAGGAACTTGACGCCGCGCAGCTCGACTGGCTCGAGGCGCTGCCTGAAGTGGCTCGGCTGCCCGGGGTGCAGGTCATCCACGGCAGCCCCGCGGGGGTGTTCGATTACGTGCTCTCCGCCAGGGACGCAAGGATTGCGGAGCCGCACCTCCTGGAGCCTCTCTGCCTCATCGGACACAGCCACCTGCCGGGCATATTCCTCAAGGAAGCCGGCGCCTGGTCTGCCCGTCCCGCGCGCCGCGCGGAACACACCTGGCAGCTGCCCGAGGGTACGACCGCCATCCTCAACCCGGGTTCGGTGTTATTGAACCGGGACCGGACGGGCGGGCGCAGCTACGGGATCCTCTCCCTGGATCAGGAGCGCAGCTTCACGGTTCGCCGCGTCTGAGATGACGTTCCAGGCGGGCCTCGCGGGAACCCTTAGCATTTCTTTTGCCTTCGTGCAATAGTTAGCCATGGAACAGACCAAGACAACCCGCAGCGCCAGGAATGTGCTGGCTCCCTGGAGCAAACAGTCAGCAGTCAACACACCCACGTTTGTCCGCGCTGAGGGCTCGTGGATGTTCGACGACGCAGACAACCGCTACCTTGACCTGTCAGCCGGCCTCGTGGCCGTCAACATGGGTCACGCCCACCCCAAGATCGTCAAGGCCATAGCCGAGCAGGCAGCCCGGGTCGCCTACGTGCCCCCGGCGCTCATCAACGACACGCGCAACGCGCTGGCTGACCTGCTGTCCGAGATCTCGCCCTGGCCCGAAGGTGGCCGCACATTCTTCACCACCGGTGGCGGCGAGGCCAACGAGGACGCCATCAAGATGGCCCGCATGATCACCGGCCGCCACAAGATCCTGGCCAGCTACCGCAGCTTCCACGGCAGCGCACCCGGCGCCGGCAGCATGACGGGTGAGGACCGGCGCTGGGCCAACGAACCCGGCATGCCCGGCATCAAGCACTTCTTCGCGCCCTACACGTACTCGAGCCCGTTCAACACGGTCGATCCGGTCGAGGAAACCGACCGCGCGCTGAAGCACCTGGAGCAGGTGATCATGTTCGAAGGACCCTCGAACATCGCAGCACTGTTCATCGAGCCGCTCGTCGGTTCGAACGGCGTGATCAGCTACCCGGACGGCTACCTGCGTGGGGTTCGCGACATCACCTCAAGGCACGGCATCATGCTCGTCTTCGATGAGGTGATGACCGGTTTCGGCCGCCTGGGTGAATGGTTCGCCGCCATCCGCTACGGGGTTGAGCCCGACATGATCACGTTCGCCAAGGGCGTCGCTTCCGCGTACGTTCCGCTCGGCGGCGTGCTGATCCGCGACCAGCATTGCGAGTTCTTCGAGGACCTGGCGCTGATGTGCGGCCACACCTACTCCGGCCACCCGCTGTCGATGGCAGCCGGCCTGGCCAACCTGCAGGCGATGCGCGACGAGGGCATCGTGCACCGCGCCCGTGAGCTTGAGCCCCTGCTGCGCAAGGGCCTGACCGAGCTTGCCGAGCGGCACCCGAGCATCGGCGACGTCCGCGGTGAAGGCGCGATGTTCGGCCTGGAGTTCGTGAAGAACCGTGATACCCGCGAGCCGCTCGTGCCCTGGTACGCGGGCGACAACACCCCGGTCACCCAGCTGTGCAAGGCACTGCGCGACGAGGGTGTCTACGCGTTCGGCCGCTACAACATGCTGCTGGTCACCCCACCGCTCGTCATCACCGAGGACGAGCTTCAGTTCGGTCTGCAGGCGCTCGACCGGGCGCTCAGCCAGGTCGAAGGCGGCTGGGACCTGCACTGAGGTTCAGTCGGCCTGCACGTCCCGGGCCAGGGTGACCTGGTAGCGGTAGTTTTCACTTAAAAACTGCGCCCTGCTGTAAAGAAGCGGGGCGCCGACACCGTCATAGGCGACGCGCTCGACGCTGATCAGCGGCGAGCCGTTCTTCACGTCCAGCAGGCGGGCTGTCTCGCCTTTGGCCAGGACGGCGCTGACCGAGTCGTCACCGTGGCTGATGCGCCTGCCGTACGTCTTCTCGAGCAGGTCGTAGATCGGCGCCACGTGCGGTTCGGCCGGGCTGATGCCACTTTCAGCTGGCAGCCAGGTCTCGCAGATGGCGACCGGCTGGCCCGCTGACTTGCAGATCGTGAACACCCGCAGCAGCTTGCTGCCGGGTTCAGCGCCCAGTTTCTCTGCAGCTTCGAAGCTGGCGGGCTTGATGCTTGAATCCAGTACCAGCAGCTGGGCGTCCTCAAGCCTGGCTGCGAAAACGCCCATGATGTCAGCGAGCCCGGAGGCGGTCACCCGCGGCCGGGACCGCACGATCATGGTGCCCACGCCGGGGCGCCTGACGAGGAGGCCGGCCTGCACCAGGTCGCGGATGGCGCTGCGCATGGTGGCCCGGCTCACGCCGTAATCACTGGCGAGTTCGATCTCGGGTTCAAGCCGGTCGCCGACGTTCAGCTCGCCGGTGCCGATGCGTTCAAGCAGGCGGTCACGGACCGTCTGGTACAGGGGTGGGTTCTTTCTCAACTGTCAATCACCGCCGCGCTGCGCGGAAAGGCAGCGAAAACTTCATAGGTATCGGGCGACATAGGGGTGATTCTACGTCCCTGTCCCGGGGCCGCCCGGGTGTGCGGCCGCTGCGGGTACTCAGACCGGTGCTAACATTGGCGGATGCTCAGGTTTCTGTCTGCCGGTGAATCACATGGTCCCGAACTGACTTCCCTTCTGGACGGCGTTCCTGCCGGACTCGACCTGGTTGCCGAGCGCGACATCGACCCGTGGCTCAGGCGCCGTCAGGGCGGCTACGGACGGGGTCGCAGGCAGGTTATCGAGACTGACACCGCGGTGTTCACGGCAGGCGTCCGCGCCGGCCGCACCACCGGCGCTCCGGTTGTCATGAAGGTAGTCAACCGCGACAACAGCAACTGGCTCGAGATCATGGACCCGGCTCCCGGCGGCGAGCCCCGCAAGAAGGCGCTGACGGAAGCGCGGCCCGGTCACGCTGACCTGGCGGGCGGCATCAAGTACGGCCACAAGGACCTGCGCGACGTGCTCGAGCGCGCCTCGGCCCGCGAGACAGCAGCACGCGTGGCAGCCGGTTCGGTCGCGCTGCGCATCCTGGCGGAAGCCGGCGTGCAGAGCTCCGCGCGGGTGGTGAGCATGGCGGGCGTCGCCTGCGACGGCGGCATGGACTGGGACCGGCTGGACGCGCTGGACGAAAGCCCGCTGCGGACGTTCGACCAGGCGGCCGAGGACGAGATAATCGACCGGGTCGACGCTGCGCGTGACGCCGGCGACACCATCGGCGGGATCATCGAGGCACGCTTCCGGTTCGTGCCGGTAGGCCTGGGCAGCCACACGCAGTGGGACCGGCGCCTGGACGGCCGGCTGGCGCAGGCGGCACTAAGCATCCAGGCGATGAAAGGCATGGAGATCGGCGACGGCTGGGAGAACGCAGTCATCCCGGGCAGCCAGGTGCACGACGCCATCTACCGCGGCGACGAAGGCTGGTACCGCAAGCAGAACCGGGCGGGCGGGCTAGAGGGCGGCATGACAACCGGCGAGGAGCTCGTCATCCGTGCGGCCATGAAGCCGATAGCGACCCTGATGAAGCCGCTCGAAACCGTGGATGTCGTCAGCCACGAACCGGTTGCTGCATCGCGGGAACGGTCGGACGTCACGGCCGTGCCGGCCGCGTCGATCGTGCTGCTGGCCATGACCGTCCTCGCGATGGTCTGGGCCAACTCGCGCTTCGCCGAGTCGTACGAGACCGTCTTCCACGACACGCTGTTCGAGATCATCGTCGAGCC
>CALDPK010000015.1 GCA_937911855.1 uncultured Trueperaceae bacterium
TGGACAGCAGGCTGCCGAAGACACCGCCGTTGCTGATGGTGAAGGTGCCACCCTGCAGCTCGTCGGGGGTGATGCGGTTGGCCTGGGCGCGCTGGCCGAAGTCGCCGATCTTCTTCTCCAGTTCGGCGAAGCTGTGCGTCTCCGCGTTGCGTACGACAGGTACCACGAGCCCCTTGGGGGTCGAGACGGCCACGCCGATGTCGTAGTAGTTGCGGTAGACGATGCTGTCGTCACGGACTTCGGCGTTCAGCTGGGGGATCTGCTGCAGGGCGTCGATGACCGCCTTGATGAAGAACGACATGAACCCGAGGCGGACGCCGTGTTTCTTCTCGAACGAATCGCGGAACTCCTTGCGCAGCTCCATGACCGCGGTCATGTCCGCTTCGGAGAAGGTGGTCAGGATCGCTGCCGTCTGCTGCGATTCAACGAGTCTGGCGGCGATGGTGCGCCGCAGCGGGCTCATGCGCACGGTTTCTTCGCGGCGGCCTGCCGGGGCTTCATCGCCATCGACCGCTTCGGTTTCCCGGGGCTGCCGGCCGGCTGCCTGCACGTCTTCCTTCAGTACGCGTCCACCCGGGCCTGTTCCTTCTACCTTGTCCGTGTCAACGCCTGACTCGGCTGCGAGTTTCGCGGCGGCAGGCATGACATGCCCGCCGGTCTGCGCGGGCGCGGGGGCCTGCTCCTGCTGAGGGGGTTCGGCTGCTGCAGGAGCGCTTTCCTCAGTCACTTCGCCTTCTTCGAGGTGCGCGATCACTTCGCCGATGGTGGCGCTGTCACCGGGCTGCTTGAGCAGTTTCACGATCCTGCCGTTCACGGGCGCGGGAACTTCAAGGGTTGCCTTGTCAGTTTCGATCTCGACGACCGGTTCGTCCTGGCGGACGCTGTCGCCCTCGTTCTTCAGCCAGCTGCCAATGAACACTTCCGTTATTGACTCACCGACGGTCGGTACCTTCAGCTCGATTGCCATGCGGTTCCCTTCAGCCTCTGGACCCGGCGGCAGTGGCGGGTCGGGCAGTTGTTCCTGCTTCAGTTGTGAAAGCCTCGCGGATCAGTTCCGCCTGTTCAAGCCTGTGTGCGCTGGCAGACCCGGTGGCCGGGCTGGCCTGCGCCGGGCGGCATACGCCGGTGAACGGCCGGCCCGCAATCTCGAAGCCGAAGTGCGCCAGCAGGAATCGCCAGTAACCGGCGTTGGCCGGCTCCTCCTGAACGAAGGTGACCGGAACGTCCTGCGGGTAACCTGCGAGCGCTTCATTCAGCTCGTCATGAGGCAACGGGTAAAGCTGCTCGAGGCGGATGATGGCCACGTCACCCAGGTCGCGCGCGGCCCGTTCGGCGAGCAGTTCGAAGTAGATCTTGCCGGTGCAGAGCAGGATGCGGCTGACGTCGCCGGTCACCTCAGGGTCGGGCAGCACGCGCCTGAAAGTGCCCGTGCTGAACTCTTCAAGTGATGAGAGCACCTGCGGGTGCCGCAGCAGGCTCTTTGGTGACATGACCACGAGCGGTTTGCGCAGTGGCCTGAGCACCTGGCGCCTGAGCAGGTGGAAGTATTGCGCCGGCGTGGTGCAGTTGACCACCTGCATGTTGTCGTCAGCGCACAGCTGGAGGAAGCGTTCGGGACGGGCACTGGAATGTTCCGGTCCGCTGCCTTCGAAGCCGTGTGGCAGCAGCAGCGTGACGCCCGACAGGCGGTTCCACTTGTCTTCGGCGCTCGCTATGAACTGGTCGATGATCACCTGGGCCGAGTTGACGAAGTCGCCGTACTGCGCTTCCCACATGACGAGCGAATCAGGCATGTCAAGCGAGTAGCCGTACTCGAAGCCCAGGACGCTCGTTTCCGACAGCGGGCTGTTGTGGATCTCGATGGGAGCCTGGTCTTCAGCCAGGTTGGCGAGCGGCATGAACTCGTTGCCGGTTAGCGCGTCGTGCAGCACCGAGTGCCGCTGGCTGAACGTGCCCCGCTGGCTGTCCTGCCCGGTCAGGCGCACGCGGTGGCCGCTGGTCACCAGGCTCGCCAGGGCCAGGTGTTCGGCAGCAGCCCAGTCGAGCGGGCGCTCGCCGGCAGCCATCTCAGAGCGGGCCGTCATCAGCCTCTGCAGTTTGGGGTTCACGTTGAAGCCGTCCGGTACCTCGGCCAGCCGGGCCAGCAGCCTGGCGGCCTCGTCTGCGTCCATGCCCGTGTCCACGTCGGCGGTGTCTTCTTCCAGCCCGCCTGTGTAACCCGTCCAGTTTCCTTCGAGCGCTGAGTAGCGCAGCTGGAAATCTTCGCGCCGGGCGGTGATGAGTTCCTCTTCAAGCACCTGCCGCCGTGACTCGGCGATCTGCTCCGCCTCGTCGGCGGTGACCTCACCAAGTTCCAGCAGGCGGGTCAGGTAGCCTTCACGGACTCCGCGCCGTTTGCGGATCATGTCGTACATGAGCGGCTGGGTGAAGGCCGGCTCGTCACCTTCGTTGTGGCCGAGCCTGCGGTAGCAGAACATGTCGATGACCACGTCGCGGCGGAATTCACGGCGGAATTCCATCGCCAGTTCGATGACCTGGGCGACAGCCTCGGGGTCTTCGCCGTTCACGTGGAAGATGGGGCTCTGCAGCATCTTGGCCACGTCGCTCGCGTAGGTGGTGCTGCGGGCCTGCTGCGTGCCGGTCGTGAAGCCGACCTGGTTGTTGACGATGATGTGCAGGGATCCGCCCACTGCGTAGCCGTCCAGTTCGCTCATGTTGAGCGTCTCCTGGTTCACGCCCTGGCCGATGAAGGCTGCGTCCCCATGGATGAGGATCGGCATGCCGGTGACCCGCTCGGAATCGCCGAAACGGTCCTGCTTGGCGCGGGTGCGGCCGACTGCCACCGGATTGACGAACTCGAGGTGCGAGGGGTTGAAGCACAGCGACAGGTGGACCTCATTGCCGTCCTGGGTGGTCCAGTCGCTGGAGTAGCCAAGGTGGTACTTGACGTCGCCCCGGCCGCGGCTCAGCTCGGGATCGCGGTCCTCGAACTCACGGAAGATGGTGCGCGGGCTCTTGCCCATGATGTTCGCCAGGACGTTGAGCCGCCCCCGGTGCGCCATCGCGAGCACTATCTCCTTGACGCCCTGCGAGCCGGCCTTCTCGATGGCCAGGTCGAGCAGCGGGATGAGCGTCTCGCCGCCCTCGAGCGAGAAGCTCTTGGCGCCGACGAACTTCTTCTGGATGAAATCCTCGAAGATGGTGGCGTCAGTCAGCCGGGTGAGGATCCGCAGCTGCGTGTCCCGCGTCAGTTCCAGGCGGTTGCGGGTGCGCTCCATGCGCGTCTGCAGCCAGGCCCTGACGCGTAAGTTGTCGATGTGCATGAACTGGATCCCGATCGAGCGGGTGTAGGTGCTTTTCAGCCCCTCGATCAGGTCGCCCAGCGTGTTGACGCCGACCAGGTTGTCAGCCACGACGGGCTGGCTCATGTCCTGTTCGCTGAACCCGTAGAAGCCGGGATCGAGCTCGGGGATCTCGGTCTTGTTGTCGAACAACGGATTGACGTCCGCTACCCGGTGGCCGCGGACGCGGTAGTTTCTGAGCAGCTTGTCGACGCGGTGCTGGAAAGCTGCCGTGGTCGTCCCTGCGTCAGCACCGCCTGACGCTGCCGGTCGGAACAGTGAGCCGGTGGAAAATTCCGGACCGTAACTGCTGCGCGGTGCGCCGGCCGGACCGTCGGCCCTGCTGTCGGTGGATTCGAACCATGCCCGCCATTCGGCGGGAACGGAATCAGGGTCGGTCAGGTACTCGAGGTAGAGTTCCTCTGCGAATGCCAGGTTGTGACTGCCGAATGAGGGTGCGTTATTGCCGGTATGGCTGCGTGCACCCGGGCTTCCCTGCTGGTTGCCGTTACTCTTTGACATTGTCCATGCCGTTTGATGCCAGTCCTTCCCCGTCGTGTGCCGGAGGTGGTGCATGAGGCACACCGGAGTCTCTTTCAGTTGACTCTGTTCTAACATGAAAGGACCGATGCCGGTGGGGCGCATGCAGCATTCATTTGTCGCTTCACCTTTGCTGTAATCTGGCGCATGCCTGCCAGTACGAAATCATCAGTTCCAGCTTCTGTCACCCTCGCCGACGTTCAGTCTGCTGCTTCAAGGATCAGTGGAGCGGTAAGGCGCACCCCCCTGCTCGAGCTGCCCCTGGACGGCCAGGTTTACGTCAAGGCGGAGAACCTGCAGAAGACGGGTTCCTTCAAGCTGCGCGGCGCAGTGAACGCCCTGCGTCAGCTTCCCGCAGAACAGCTCGCGCGCGGCGTCGTCACCCATTCAAGTGGAAATCACGCGCAGGGACTGGCCTGCGCGGCGCAGATGCTCGGTGTGCAGGCAACGATCGTCATCCCGGAAGGGGCGCCGGAAGTGAAGATCCAGCGCACGCTGGAATGGGGGGCTCGGATCGTACGCTGTGGGCCGTCCTCGGAAGAGCGCGAACGCGTTGCCGCAGCTGAAGCTGAACGGGCCGGCCTGACCCTGGTGCCGCCGTTCGATGACCTGCGGGTCATCGCCGGTCAGGGCACCGTCGGCCTGGAGATCCTGGAACAGCTTCCTGAAGTCGCCAACGTACTGGTACCGGTCGGCGGCGGCGGCTTGCTGGCAGGGGTGTCCCTGGCAATCAAATCGCTGCGGCCGGATGTGCGGGTGTTCGGCGTCGAACCCGAACTGGCTGCCGACGCAGCTGAATCATTCGTCAGCGGACGACCCGTGCGCTGGGAAGCGGAACGGACCACGCGCACCGTTGCCGACGGCGTACGCACCCAGCAGCTCGGCCACAACAACCTGCCCATCATCCTGGAGAACGTCGACGGCTTCCTGACCGCCACCGAAGAGGGGATCCTCGCCGCAGCAGCCTTCTACCTGCAGCGGGTGCGCCTGGTGGCCGAGCCGACCGGCGCCCTCACCCTGGCTGCCTTCCGCGAACTGCAGCCAGGCGCCGGCCTGCTTGCTTCGGGCCCGACCGTGCTGGTACTGAGCGGCGGCAACCTGGACCTGAGCCTCCTGCCCCGACTGTCATCCTGAAGCAGACCTGCCGGCCCGACGCGTTACAATCTGGCTGAATGCGAGGCCGTGACCCGGACGCGCCACTGCATGAGGGAGCCGTCTGATGTTCGACCAACTTGACCTGTCACCGATGATGCTGCTGATGCTGCTGCTGTACGGGCTGCTGATCGCGGTCATCCTGGTGCTGTGGACGGCGCTTGACCTGGGTGGGCGCAGGAAGCCCGCGGAACGTTCCGCTGAACAGCCCGCACAGCCGGTGCGCCGGAACCCGACCGTTCACCAGGAAACCCGCAAGCCTGCTGCACCACCAGCCGACGCAAGGGCTTCCCGGCGGGTCGCCGACAGCGATTCGGTGGTCAGCTACAGCGTCCGGCCGCGTGTGGCCGAACGGGAACAGCGTCCGGCGTTCACTGAGAAACCCGCTGCACCCGCGGAAACTGCAAGCGCTGTTCCGCGCCAGTTGAAGGAGCCGATTCCGAGGGCGGAAGTGGATTTCCCGACGGGCCGCGAATCACGGAAGCCGAGGGCAGACAAGCCTGCGACCGTCTCGCCGGTGAAGCCGCCCCCTCCGCGCGCCGAGCAGCCCGGCAACCCGCAGCGCAGCAACAGCGAGGATGCGTTCGAGCGCTTCCTTCGCAGCCGCGGTGACGACAACGACGATTTCTGATCAGTTCATCAGCAGTAACCGGAACCAAAGAGAATCCCGGACCGTTCCTGGCCCGGGATTCTCTTTGTTCAGGTAACTTACTTCAGGCGGCGGTAAGGGCACGCAGGCGCTGCAGTGCTTCTTCCGCCCGGCCGCGCACGGCACTGCTGTCGGTGCGTCCGGCCATCATCATGTGCATGTTGATGTGCTGGTCGACGTCACCGAAGATGCTGTTCAGGATGTCGACTTCCTCGCGGCTGCGCAGTGAAGCGTCGTCACGGAACATGTAGGTGTAGGTCTGCTCGAACTGCCGGTCATCCATGTCACCCGCAAGGTACGACTCCAGCACGTTCACATATGGCGTGAGGTCGCTGCTGGCGGCACTCCGCTCCGGGGTGACCGGCTCACCCGCAGGCAGGGAGCCGAACGCGGGAGTCAGGCTGTCAGGGGTGATGTCCCAGTTGTTCACTTCGAACACGGGTTTGCCGTCCTTGAAGACGATCACCTGGGGGCTCTCGTGCCGGAGGCCGGTCATCTCGGTGACAAGGTTGCTGGCGGGACGGTTCTCGACGACGCGGATGAGGCCCACGACCAGGTCATCACGTGGTTCCAGCTGTTCCTGGACGTAACCGAAACCCTGCATGGTCTTGTGGCAGGTGCCGGCCTTGAAGATTACGCTCGTGGGGTGCTGCTCGAGGAAGCCCGTTACGGCTTCGGGTGTGGTGAGGTTGAAAACTCGGTCCTTGAACATGGTTACTCCCAGATCTTTAAGTCGTTGCCGCCATTGTAGATGTCGGAACTGCGGGCGCACGTTGTCTGTGATGTCGTTGACCGCAGCCACCCGGCCTGTGGTACAGTACGCTTTGCCCTCGAAGCCACCTGCTCCTGCAGGCGGCGCGAAGCCTTCTGGAGAGGTGTCCGAGTGGTTTAAGGAGCACGCCTGGAAAGCGTGTATGTGGGTATTCCCTGCATCGAGGGTTCGAATCCCTCCCTCTCCGCCACCATCCTTCAAAATCCGGTTTACCTGCGTGCTGCGGGGCCGTCTGGCCTGCAGCCCAGGCAGCGCTGCACCTTCATGTCATATACCGCTGACGGCCACGTCATGTAACGCCCATGCCTGTTGACGCTTCGAGTGCAATCGCACTACCATTACTGCCAGGGACTGTATGGGAACTTGACGCAGGCCGCAGAACAGTGCGGCCGGTGCGTACTGTTATCATCCGGTCTTGAAACACACCGAGTACAGAAAAGGAGCACCAATGCTTAAGAAAAGCCTACGCCTGATGGCCTCACTGGCTGCAGCAGGAATCCTGGCAACCGCGATGGCACAGACGCTGATCGTTGCACAGGGCACTGACGCAGTAACGCTTGACCCGCACGACGCCACCGACTCACCGTCGGCCACCGTCACCAGTCACGTCTACGAAACCCTCTTCGATCTGACCCCTGAAGGCGAGATCGTTCCTGCCCTCGCCACCGGCTACGAGATGAGCGATGACGGCCTGACCGTCACCGTCAACCTCCGCGACGACGTCGTCTTCCACGACGGCACCCCGCTCACCGCGGAAATCGTCAAGGGCAGCCTCGACCGCTTCCTCGATCCCGAGCAGGCATTCACCTTCCGCTTCCTCCTGGATTCGGTCGGTGAAGTCGAAGTCGTCGATGACCACACCGTCCAGCTCAACCTGAACAACCAGTTCGCACCGCTGCTGGCCCACATGACCCACAGCTCCACCGCCATCGTTCTGCCCTCGGCAGTCGAGCAGCACGGCGAAGAGTTCAACGCCAACCCCGTCGGCACCGGCCCGTTCAGCTTCGTCTCCTGGCAGCGCAACGAAGCCATCGAGCTCGAGCGCTTCGACGGTTACTGGGGCGACGTCGCCCAGATCGACGGCGTACGCTTCCTGACCGTCCCCGAGAACACCACCCGCATGGCCATGGTTGAAAGCGGCGAAGCCCACGTGGCTGTCCGCGTACCGCCCCAGGACATCGCACGCCTTGACGCTGACCCCAACATCACCGTCGAGAACGTCTCGAGCCTGCGCACGATCTTCATCTACTTCAACCACAACCTCGAGCCGTTCGACAATCCACTGGTCCGCCAGGCTGTCAACTACGCAGTCAACAACCAGGAACTCGCCGACTTCGTCCTCGGTGGTGCCGTCCGCGTGAGCGACGCCCCCATCTCACCGGGCATCTTCGGCTACACCCCGGTCGGCAACTACGACCAGGACCTCGAGCGCGCACGTGAACTGCTCGCCGAAGCCGGCTACCCCGATGGCTTCAGCACCACCCTCTACAGCCCCTCCGGCCGTTACCTGCAGGACATCCAGACTGCAGAGGCCATCCAGGGCATGCTCGCTGAAGTAGGCATCAACGCCGAGATCGAAACCCTCGAATGGTCCGCATACCTCGATCAGCTCAACAAGCCGGTCGACGAGAACGTCGTCCCCATGGGCATGCTCGGCTGGGGCACCGTCACCGGTGACGCCGACTACGGCCTGTTCCCGCTGCTGCACACCGACCAGTGGGTACCCGCCGGCTCCAACCGCGCCTTCTACAGCAACCCCGAAGTGGACGCCCTGCTGAACGAAGCCCGCGTGAGCCCGGACAACGACGCCCGCCTGCAGATGTACGAAGATGCCATGCAGCTGATCTGGGACGACGCCGCCTGGCTGTTCCTGCACTCCGAAACCCAGCTCGTGGCAGTGCGTGATGACGTCAACGGCCTCATCATCCACCCGACCGAGCGCGTCCTTGCCTTCGACGTCACGATCGACTGAGCCCGTCTTGTCAGACGTCGTGAACTGACCTGATCCGCCGCCGTGATCCCGTAGCCATCGCACCGGGATCACGGCGGCATCACATGCCCGCCTATTTCAACCGGTACCGGTTATTTTGCATGCCATCATCTAGGAAACCCTGAATGCTCCAGTACACTCTCCGACGCCTCCTGATCGCCATACCTTCGGTCCTTGGAGTACTCATCATCGTGTTCGCCATGGTCCGCCTGGCACCCGGCGACCCGGCGACGCTGCTGGCCGGCGAGTTCGCGGACGCAGCGACCGTGGAACGGATCCGTGAGCGCTTCGGACTGAACGACTCGATGCCCGTCCAGTTCGGCCGCTTCATCGGCGGCGTGTTCCAGGGCGACCTGGGCCGTTCCACCCGGACGAACCGCGAAGTCATCGCGGACATAGTCGATTATTTTCCCAACACCCTTGAGCTGGCTGCTGCCGCCATCCTGGTGGCGCTCGTCATAGGCATCACCCTGGGGATCATCTCGGCGCTGAAGCCCAACACGTGGGTGGACGCACTGGCGATGATCCTGGCCCTGATCGGCGTGTCCATGCCGGTGTTCTGGTTCGGACTGCTGGCGATACTGTTCTTCTCCGTCGAACTGGGCTGGTTCCCGGTGGCGGGCCGCGGCACCCTGGCCCACCTGGTGCTGCCGGCTATCACACTCGGCGTATCGAGCACCGGCGTGATCGCGCGCATGACCCGTTCCGCCATGCTTGAAGTACTGGGCCAGGATTTCATCCGCACGGCCCGCGCCAAAGGCCTGCGTGGCGGATCCGTGGTGCTCAAGCACGCCCTGCGCAACGCCCTCATCCCTGTAGTGACCATCGGCGGCCTCGAGTTCGGTTCGCTGATGGCCGGCGCTGTCATCACCGAGACGGTATTCACCTGGCCCGGCATCGGCCGCCTGCTGGTGCAGTCGATCCTGGCCCGCGACTACCCTGTGGTGCAGGGCGCGGTCCTGATGATCGCGCTGTCGTTCATCATCATCAACATTCTCGTGGACCTTGTTTACGCCATGATCGATCCGAGGATTCGCTTTGACTGACGTCGCCACTGCTACCCCCGTCCAGCGCAAGTCACCGCGCTGGCGCAGGCGCCTTGCCCGCAACCCGCTTGCCATCCTGGGCGCCCTCCTCATCGGCTTCTTCCTGCTGATCGTCGCCTTCGCGCCCTTCCTGGCTCCGTACAGCCCGACGACGCAGAACCTGCGCACCACCTACCTGCCACCCGGCACCGGCGTCAGTTTCAGCGGCCCGGAAGGCGAGCGGGGCATCTGGGTCAGCCCGTCCTCACGCACCCCCGTCGGCGGCGTCAGTGTCGACGAGTCTGAAGCGTACCCGGTGGAGTTCTTCGTGCGCGGCCAGTCTTACACCTGGCTGTTCGGGCTGATCGAGTCCGACCTGCACCTGTTCGGCGTCGACGGACCGGTCCGCTTCCACCTGCTGGGCACCGACGAGCAGGGCCGTGACCTGCTGTCTCGCCTCGTGCACGGCGCCTGGATCTCGCTGTTCATCGGCCTCATCTCGGTGGGGATCGGCATCGGCGTCGGCGTGCCGGTCGGAGCGCTGTCCGGTTACCTGGGCGGGGTCACCGACCTGGTGGTGCAGCGCGTCATCGACACGCTCCTGGCCTTCCCCGGCATCCTGCTCGCCATCGTGCTGGTCGCGACGTTCGGGACCGGCCTGACCAACCTCATGATTGCGGTCGGCATCGCGGCCGTACCCGTGTACGCGCGCATCGTGCGCGGCTCGGTACTGTCGATGCGCAAACGTGAGTTCGTGGAGGCTGCCGAAGCCCTGGGCCGCAAGAAACTGCCGATCCTGTTCCAGCACATCATCCCGAACGTGCTGTCACCGATCATCGTCCAGTCGAGCCTGCAGATGGCCATCGCCATCCTGTTCGCCGCCGGCCTGGGCTTCCTGGGTCTGGGCGCCCGGCCGCCGCAGCCTGAATGGGGCCTGATGCTGGCCCGCGGCCGTGAGTACCTGGCTGTTGCGCCGCACGTCGCCACCTTCCCTGGCGTCGCCATCATCCTGGTGGTGCTGGGCTTCAACCTGCTGGGCGACGCCCTGCGGGATGCGCTTGACCCGCGCAACAACTGAGGGAAACCAGTCCCCACCCCGGCGCAGGACGTGCAATCATGGGCAGTCATGCGAACTTCCCGCGCCAACCTTGAACTCAGGCCGCTGGCCGTAACTACCGGCGTCAACATGCACGCCGAAGGCTCAGCCCTGGTCGAATGGGGCAACACCCGGGTGCAGGCGACCGTCAGCGTCGAAGCGCGCCTGCCGCCCCATCTGCGCAACCAGAAAGGCGTGGGCTGGCTCACCGCTGAGTACGCGATGCTGCCGCGCAGCACTTCAGTCCGCAATAACCGTGAACGACTGTTCGCAGGTGGACGCAGCCAGGAGATACAGCGGCTGATCGGCCGCAGCCTGCGGACGGTCACCAGGCTGGACCTGTTCAAGGGCCAGACTCTTTACGTGGACGTGGACGTCCTGCAGGCCGATGGCGGCACGCGCTGCGCTGGCGTGGTGGCCGGCTACGCCGCCCTGTTCGAACTGGCTGACCGCATGATCCACGACGGCAAACTGGACGAATGGCCTCTTACCAATGAACTGGCGGCAGTAAGCGTCGGCCTCGTGAACGGTGAGGTGCGGCTGGACCTTGACGCCGAGGAAGACCAGGCGTCACACGCCGACCTGAACATCGTGGCCACTGCAGCCGGCGACATCATCGAAGTACAGGGTGGCGGCGAGGCAGCACCGATCCCGGCCGAAACGTACGTCTCACTGGTAGGCACGGGCGTCACCGCCGTGGCGGCGCTGCTCGAGCGCATCCGTCCCCAGATCGGCAAAGTCCGCACGTGAATGGCCTCAAACTGCTGCTGGCGTCCCAGAACCCCGGCAAACTGGCTGAATTCCGCGAGGCACTGCCGGGGGTCCGGCTGTTCGGCACCGATGACTTCAGCCTGGGCGAGTTCCCGCCCGAAGTGGGCCTGAGCTACGACGAGAACGCGCTGATCAAGGCGGGCTTCGCGGCGGTGCAGTCGGGCATCCCGGCGCTCGGCGACGACTCCGGCATCGAGATCGACGCACTGGACGGTGCTCCGGGCGTCCGCTCCGCACGCTTCGGCGGGGACATCGGCGACGGCGAACGCATCGCCCTCGTCCTGGACAGACTGCGCGACCGGCCCGAAGCTGAACGCGGCGCAGCCTTCAGATGCTCGCTGGTCCTGGCGCTGCCCACCGGAGAGGTCCGGGTGTTCGCCGGGCAGGTCCGGGGATTGATCCTGGAAGGTCCGCGCGGCCGTCATGGTTTCGGTTACGACCCCATCTTCTTCTCACCGGAACTCGGCAAGACTTTCGCGGAGGCCAGCACGGAGGAGAAGCGCCGCGTCAGCCACCGCGGCGACGCGATCCGGAAGCTGTCGGACTGGCTCGCCACCGAAGAAGCGGCAGAGCTGCTTGCCACCTGGCGTTAAGGCTTCCGTACGTTCCCGTCAGGTACTTCACACACGCAATTGCTACCATAACGAGAGGAGGGAAGTCATGAAAAATCGCTTCCGGTTCATACTTTCATCACTGGTCGTCTTCGCACTGACCGCTTCGGCGTTCGCGCAGCCGCTCAGTGACGCAGCCGCTGAAAGACTTCAGCTCGCTCGCAACACCGCCAATCAGGCATTGAGTACGTATTCTGCGCACTACCCCGACCGTCCCCTGTGGCAGGAGACCTTCGGCTACATCGAAGAAGCCATCTCGCTGGCACCCGATAACCCCGAGGTGTACCGCTTCCAGGCGATCGCGCACACGATGGCGAACTGGTACGGCCCGGCCTGGGACATGTGGCAGGCCTACCTGGACCGCGGCTGGCAGCTCGATGCCGAAGCCACCCAGTACTTCGTCGAGGCCGGTCACCGCACCGGCTATAACCTTTACGCGCAGGGCAACCTCGAGGGCGCACTGAGTGTCTACCTGGGCGTCATCGATGAGGTTCCCTTTGACCTCGAGGCAGTGTCATGGGCCGGCCGCATCCTGATGGAGCTGGACCGCCCGGCGCAGGCCATCTCATACTGGTCGACAGTTGCCGAGCGCGATCCGACCGACACTCGCGCTGCCTACTTCCGTGACCTGGCCCGCGACCAGGCCCGCTGGGGCACCGACGCAGCCAACGCCTTCCGTGAGGGCGTCAGCTTCTACGAGCAGGGCTCATTCACCGAGGCCCGCGAGCGGTTCAGCCGCGCCACCGCGCTGAACGAAGGTTACGCCGAGGCGTGGGCCTGGCTCGGCCGCGTCGAGTTCGAAGCAGGCAACTATGCTGACGCCCGCGGCTATTACGGCCGCGCCGTCGACATCGAACCTGCTTTCGATACGTACCGTTACTTCTTTGAAGAGGCCGGCCGCCGCATGGCGGACTGAAGTCGTGTCAGCAACTGGCTGAAAGCATCAGGGAGCGCGCGTCACAGATGGATGTTGACGCGCGCTCCCCTTTTGAACAGGTGGACGCTGTCGGCGAAGCGCACCACCTGGGAGCGGAAGCCCGTGCTCAGCGTATGGGTGCGCGCGCCGTCCCGGAAGAACTTGACTCCGTGCAGCAGGTCTCCGTCCGTGATGCCCGTGGCGCTGAACACCACGCTCCGGCCGGGAGCCAGCTCGTTCGTGCCGTACACCTTCTCCAGGTCGATGCCAGCGTCCCTGCAGCGCTGTTCTTCAGCCTCGTTGGCGGGTTTGAAACGCCCCTGGATCTCCCCGCCCAGGCACTTGAGTGCTGCTGCGGCGAGTACACCTTCGGGGGCGCCACCTGTGCCCATGACGGCGTGGACGTTCGTACCCCGCACTGCGGCCGAGATGGCGCCGATCACGTCACCGTCACCGATCAGCTTGACCCGGGCCCCGGCTGCCCGCACCTGGCGGATCAGCTCCGTGTGCCGGTCGCGGTCGAGGATCGTTACTGTGAGGTCTTCGATGTCGCGGTCGAGGCTCAGCGCGATGGCGTGCAGGTTGGCGGCCACCGGCCAGCGCAGGTCGACCTTGCCCGCTGCGGGCGGCCCGACGATGATCTTCTCCATGTAGGTGTCCGGTGCCTGCAGCAGTCCGCCCTTCTCAGAGACGGCGATCACTGCGACCGCGTTGTTGATCAGCCTGGCAGTGATGCCCGTTCCCTCGACGGGGTCCACGGCGATGTCCACCTGCCAGGCGTCCGGGCCGCTCTTGCCCACCTTCTCACCGATGAACAGCATGGGGGCTTCGTCGCGTTCACCTTCGCCAATGACTATCTCTCCGTCGATGTCGAGTTCGTTGAGCACGCGCCGCATCGCGTCGGTGCCGGCCTGGTCCACAAGGTCGGAGTCGCCCTTGCCGGCGACCCGGCTCGCAGCGATGGCGGCTTCTTCGGTTACACGTACGACCTCGAGCACCAGCTCGCGCTCGAGTTTCACGACATCGGCATCGGAGATGGCCTGGGGTGCCCGCGGGTTGTCCATACAGCAATCATCGCATCTGCAGGCGCTGCGCATGTGGTTGTACCGCCCGGAGTCAGTCCGGTCTGCCGTCCCGGTGGCGCTCAAGCAGTACCTGCGCCGGCCCTTCCAGGCTGCCGCCCTGCTCGTGCAGCAGAACGGTCAGGTGGAACAGCAGGTCGGCTGCCTCTCCGTAAAGCTCTTCCTGTCGCCCCTGCAGGGCGGCAACGATCGTCTCGCCCGCTTCTTCGACGACTTTCTGGGCGATATAGCCGATGCCGCGCTCGTGCAGGCTCGTGACGTAAGAGCCTTCAGGCAGTTCCTTCAGCCGGCTGCCGACCACCTCATCGAGGAGGCGCACGGCTTCCTGCTGGCTGCTCCGCTGTTCCTGGCCGCCGGGTTTGAGTTCGTTGAAGAAGCAGCTGCGCTCCCCGGTGTGGCACGCCGGTCCCGTCTGGCGTACCAGGTACAGCAGGGCGTCGCCATCACAGTCGACCCGGACGCCGGCTACTTCCTGGGTGTTGCCGCTGGTGGCGCCCTTGCGCCAAAGTTCCTGTCGCGAGCGGCTGAAGTAGTGGGCCTGACCGCTGGACAGGGTGAGGTCCAGGGCTTCGCGGTTCGCCCAGGCGAGCATGAGCACCTGGCCGTTCTCTGCGTCCTGGGCGATGACCGGCAGCAGCCCGTCCGGTCCGAAGCGTGGTTCGACTGTTTCTGACATGCCGCTGATGATATCCGTTCAGCGGCTCAGGTGCGAGAGCACCTCCACGTGGTGGGTGTGGGGCTGGAAGTCGAACGGTTCGACCAGGCCGAGTTTCCAGCCTTTGCTGACCAGGTCGGCCGTGTCGCGGGCCCAGGTGGCAGCGTCGCAGGATACGTAGATGAGCCGGCTGGCGTCGGAGGCGTGAACCAGGTCGCGCACTTCCCGGCCGAGTCCGCTGCGCGGCGGATCCACCGTGACCAGTTCCGCACCACGACCGAAGTCCGCCTGCTTCACGTCGCCACCTTCGAAGGTCACGTTCGTCAGTCCCAGCCGGCGGGCGTCGTTGCGGCCGCGTTCCACGCTGCTGCGGTCGATCTCGAAAGCGAACACGTTCTGGAAGCCTTCTGCCAGGTGGAAGGCGATTCCGCCACTGCCGGCGTAAAGGTCATGCACTTCGTGGCCGGTTCCTGCCACTTCCTTCAGCCTGCGGTACAGGAGCCCTGCGGCGGAGGCGTTGGGCTGGGCGAAGCTGCCGACGGTGACGGACAGTTCGTAGTCACCGAACTGCTGGCGCAGCTGCCTGACTCCGGCCAGCCGTTCGCTGCCACGCCGGAACCTGCCGCGCGGGTCATGCTGGGCATACGCCACGCCGGCCACACCGGTGTCGACCAGTTCGTGAGCGTACTGGATGAAGTTGCGGGCGCTGGCGCTGGCGATGAGTGCCACGATGGCCTCGCCGGAATCCACGCCGCGGATGGCAACCTGACGCACGCCCTTGGCCAGGCCGAGCTTCTGCAGTGCTTCCCACGCCTTCTGGATGGCGGGATTGGCTACCGGGTCGGCTTCCATCAGGACGACTTCGCTGGTGCCGGGCTTAAGGTAGCCGAGCCGGCCTTTCAGCACGATCGGCTGGACCGTGTTGCGGTACTGCCATCTTTCGGGTGACGCAACGGTTTCAGCAACCGTCACGGGTTCCGTGTCGCGGGGCAGGGCGCGCTGCAGGGCGTCGCGGACTATGTCCGCCTTGAGTTCGAGTTGCCGTTCGTAGCGAACGTAGTCCAGATTCAGGCCGGGATGGCGGGTGGGATCGATGCGGTCGTCGCTGGCTGACACGACGTCCGTGACGGTGCCCTGGGGAACGCCGGAAACGGTTTTGAGTTCCGTCGCCACGGTTTCGCCGGGCAGTCCGCCGTGCACCAGGGCCAGTTGTCCGTCCGGCAGCCGCGCCAGGCAGGCTCCGCCATGCACCATGCGTTCAAGAAGAAGTTCCGTCACGCTTAAGTGTAACCAGCCCCGGTTCTCACAGGTCACTTTGCTATACTCCCCACATGAAACGGTCCGTTCAGGAAATAGTCGAACTCGTCGTGTTCGGGGCGATCGCCCTGTTGATCGGTACCGGTGTTCTCTGGCTTACAGGCTGGATTTTCACGGGCGCCGGCTGGCTCGCCCTTGCAATCACCGGCCTGCTCTGGCGGGTACTCATCGTTCTGGTGCCGCTGGTAATCGTGGCGGGCCTCATCTACTGGCTGGTCAACTACATGATGAAGCAGCGCCGTGAACAGGCTGCGGCCGCAGGAGCTGCTGGCGCCGCATCTGCAGCCAGCACTTCAGCCCGCCCGCCTGCCGGTGATCCTCACCCGGCCGGAAGCGGAACGCATGTTACCGATGCTGCTGTCACCACTGGCAGTGAGGTTGTTCCTGACACGGTTACCGCTGGTGACCCGGCCGACCAGTGGGCCGCCGGCACCGAACCAACAACCGTACCGGCCGAGCCCGCACCTCCTGAGCCGGCGTCCGGACCGGTCGCTCCGGCAGAACCTGTGGTGGACGAAGCGATGCCCGGAGAGACCGTCCCGATGGCGCCGGTGCCAGATGAAACGGTGCCCGGACCGACCGTTCCGGCGGAACCTGTACCCGACGAGCTGGCAGCTGAGCCCGCCCTTCCCGCCGAGCCTGCGTCGCATGACGAGCCACCCGCGCCGGCAGTTGCACCTGAACCGGTGCCGGGTGAGTTCGTTCCTGCAGAGCCGGTGTACGGTGATCAGGCGTCAGAATCCGCGTCTGCGGACCGCCCTGCGGAGACCGGATCAGCACCTGAACCGGTTGCGCCTGCTGATGAGGCCGACCGCACTGACAACCCGGATGATGATCCGGACCGACCACTGCGTAACGGCTGAGAGCGGATTCAACCCGATAACGAAAGTTGGCGCTGCCGGATGACCGGCAGCGCCAATTTGTTTGCAGTTCAGGGCGGCCCTGTGGCTCAGTCAGCCAGGCCCCGCGGGTCGAGCGCGTCGCGCAGGCCGTCGCCGACGAAGTTGAGTGCCAGCACGGTCAGCACGATGGCTATGCCCGGGAAGGTCACCGGGTAGTGGGCGTCACGCAGGTAGGCGCGTGCGCCGTTCAGGTCGGCTCCCCATTCGGGTGTTGGCGGCTGGGCGCCCATGCCCAGGAAGCTCAGGCCAGCTGCAGTGAGGATGGCGCCTGCCAGTGACAGGGTGATCTGAACGATGACCGGGCTCAGGGCGTTC
>CALDPK010000016.1 GCA_937911855.1 uncultured Trueperaceae bacterium
AGCCTGGGCGAGCCGTATCTGCTCGGCGTCAGCACGGGAATAGACACGGACCGTGCCGCGATGGTGCGCTGGATAAGGGCGCTGCGCGGCAGGCGCTGGGCACGGGCGGTGGCGACCTGGGGTGCAAGCCGCCCGGAAAGCCACGCCGCTGGCCGGGTGCTGCGCGGGCTGGGCTGGGCTGCCCACTCGTACGGCAGGCCGCAGCCGATGCCTGCCGGAGCCGCACTGCTCAGGATCGATCCCGGCATAGCCTGGTGGGACTTCCACCGCACGGCATTCGCGGTGCAGGCGGGCCTTGAGGTGGGCAGGGCGGCACTCGACGGCGGACTGCTTGATACGCTCGTCCCGCTCGGAGGAGCACCCCTGGAGGTGAGTGAGTGAACCACGTTTCATGTTGGCTGCTGAGCGGCCTTGCTGAGGACAATCACTGGTGGTCCGCGCTGGTCAGGCTTGAGCGCAGCGTCGCTGCTGCAGAGGCCGACCCGCAGGTGGCCTATCTGAACCTGTACCGGAGCCTGCTGGCTGCCGGTCATGACAGCGTGCCCGCGGCACTGGCTGACGAGCTGCTGTACGGGCAGCTGCCGGTCAGTCACCGCGCCTTAGGGGGCGGCAGCCTCAGGCAGGCGCTGGAACTGGACCTCGAACGGCTCAACCAGCTCGCGGCCAGCAACTGGCAGCACCTGGCCGGTGTCGAATCCGGTCAGCCCCTGCCGGCGCTGGAAGGACTCGCACCAGGCAAGGACAGCGACGACACCGGGCTCACCGAGCTGCTGGCGGCCGGTAAGGCCGGAAGCGGCGATCTGCTGGCGATCTGGGAACGCCAGGGCCAGGGTCTACTCGCCAAAGGACGTGCCTGGCGCTGGAGTGGCGGGGAACTGCTGCCGATCCCGACTCCCGCTGAGGCCAGCTTCGGCTCGCTGTACGGACTGGAGACGCAGCTTGCTGAACTCAGGCGCGCCACCGAGCGCTGGCTGGCAGGTTCCGCCCGCCTGAACATCCTGCTTTACGGTCCGCGCGGCAGCGGCAAGTCAACTGCGGCACGCGCGCTGCTCAAGAGGTACGCCCAGGACGGGCTGCGGATGATCGAGGCTGCGCCTGCCGAACTGGACCGCCTGCCCGAACTGCTGGAGCAGCTGCGTGATTCGCCGCTGAAGTTCGTCCTGTTCGTCGACGACCTGTCGTTCGGCGCGGATCCCGCTGCGTTCCAGCAGCTCAAGACGCTGCTGGAAGGGACACTTCAGGAGGTGCCTGACAACCTGGTGGTGCTGGCCACCAGCAACCGCCGGCGCCTCGTCAGGCAAAAGTTCTCCGACAGGCCCGACCCGCTCGATGACGACGCCAACGCCTGGGACACGCTGGACGAGAAACTGGCCCTGGGCGACAGGTTCGGCCTTGTCATCAACTTCCCGCCCGCAGACCAGCGCCGCTACCTCGAGATCGTTGAGCGACTGGCTGCCGAACGGGGCCTGGATCCGGGCGGCCTCAGCGAAGCGGCAGTGCTGTTCGCCAGGCGTGGCAACGGCATGTCGGGCCGTACCGCCCGGCAGTTCGTGGACAGCCTTCCCTGAACCGGGACTCTCAGTTCGCGCTCACGGGCGGTCGGCCTGCGGGTGCTAGCATGACGGACGTACAGGAGGAGGTCCTGAATGCGTTTATTGCTGGCCCTGGCGCCACTATTACTGCTTGTTGCATGCGCCGCTGACTCACAGCCGTCCATACATGAAGTGAACATCGTCGGTTCCGAGTACGTGCGGCTCACCTGGTTCTACGGTGAACCGCGCGAACTGGAGCTCGGCAGCCAGACGGTCGCGCTCACCCGTGAACCCGACCGGGAGCCCGGCCAGCTTGTCGTGAGTGAAGCCCTTAGCGTCAACGGAGCGCCGTTCCTGCGGGAACCGCTCGTACGGCTGCGGCGGGCACCGACCGAGGCACGCTATGTGGGCGGCAGCAGCGACATGCGGGTCGTGGTCGGCCAGGATGCCGCCCAGGTCCTGTACTGGGATGGTGACATGTGGTTCACGCTGCTCGAGGACGCCAGTGCCGGCGTCAACACACGTGTGGTACCGGTGCCGCGGCTGTCCGGCCTGCAGGGTCTGGGCCAGCTGACCCGCTCCGAAGCGGACGCGCTCGAGGCCTACCTGTCGCGCGGCGAACCGGTCGTGCTGACGGTTCTGGACGAGATGCCCTCGCCCGCACGCGTGGCCAATGGCGTGGACGAGTACCTGCGCAGCGGCTTCTACCTGCAGCGGCAGATCGGCTCGATAGAGGCAGAGACCAGGCCGGCAGGGCGCGAAGTGTTCTTTGACGTCCTGGGCAGCGGCAGCCAGGCGCTCGCCGGCAGCGGCAGCACCTACACGCTGATAAGCGACAACGCAGGCCTGCGCGAAGCCTGGAACAACGCCCACGGCAGCCTCCTCACCCCGCCGCCCGTTCCGCAGGTTGACTTCAACCGTGAGACCGTGCTGGCCCTGTTCATGGGCAGCCAGCCGACCGGCGGTTACGGCATCAGCCTGCAGCGCATGAGTGAAGAGAACGGCGAGATCTTCGCCGACGTGCGCATGACTCGTCCCGGCCCAGGCGACATCACCACCCAGGCGCTCACTTCACCCTGGCAGATGGTCCGCATCCTGCGCGGCAACGTTGCAGCGGTCTGGCTGCGCGACGCCGACACCGGCGAGATACTGGGCGCCGTCACCCCCTGAGCGCGGCTTCAGTCGAGACCAGAAAAAGGGCGGCCTGCGATTTTCCCGCAGGCCGCCCTTCTGTCTGTTGGCGATCAGGTAAGGACGTCGGGCGCGAACAGCCGCTGGTACTCCTTGCCGACGTACCTGTCGGTCATGCCGGCCAGGTAGTCGATGACGGCCCTTTCCAGACCGCGGTCTTCTGCCAGGCCCAGCACACTGGGCGGCAGCATCTTGGGCGTCTCCATGTAGGCGTGATAGATGCGCTCCAGGATGTGTCTGGCTTTCATCGTCATGCGGATCAGGCGGTGATGGAAGTAGAAGTTCTCGTACAGGAACGCCTTCAGCTCCTTCAGCTGCGGCGCCAGCTCAGGGCTGTTGCCGATCAGCTTCACGTCCAGGTTGCGGACGTCACTCACCGTCCGCACGCCTGCCGCTTCGATCGCACCGGCCGTGTGCACCACCGCGTCGTCGATCATGAGGCCCAGCAGCTCACGGACCAGCAGGTAGCGGTCCTGGTCGCGGAAGCGCGCGGCACTCAGGCCCAGTTCCTTCATCAGGTTGCCGATGACCGGCACCTCCTGGATCTGCTCAGGAGTCAGGTGACCCGAGCCCAGGCCGTCGTCCAGGTCGTGCGCGTTGTAGGCGAGTTCATCGGCACTGTTCACCACCTGCGCCTCGAGCCCGGGCTGCTTGTCAGGTTCCCAGTCGGCGTCCGGCAGGTCGTACTCGGTTTCGTGCTTCATGATGCCTTCGAGCGTCTCCCAGGTCAGGTTCAGTCCCTCGAAAAGCGGGTAGCGCTCCTCGATCTTTGTAACCACGCGGAAGGTCTGCTCGTTGTGATCAAAGCCACCATAAGGTTGCATCGCCGCGCGCAGCGCATCTTCGCCCGCGTGTCCGAAGGGGGTGTGGCCGAGATCATGGGCCAGCGCCATTGCCTCTGCCAGATCCTCGTTCAGGCCAAGCGCGCGCGCAATGGAGCGTGCAATCTGCGCAACTTCCAGGGAATGGGTGAGACGGGTACGATAGTAGTCGCCTTCGTGGTACACGAAGACTTGGGTCTTGTACTGCAGCTTCCGGAAGGCGCCGGCGTGGATAATCCGGTCCCGATCGCGCTGGAACGCCGTGCGGGTCGCGCTCGGCGGCTCCTCGACAAGGCGGCCTCGGCTACGACGAGGTGATCTCGCGCGGGCTGGAGGTGATGGATACCGCGGCGTTCGCGCTGGCCCGCGACAGCAGCCTGCCGATGCGGGTGTTCGACATGGGCCAGCCCGGCGTGCTGCTGCGCATCCTGCGCGGCGAGGCGATCGGCACCCTGGTCACCGGCCGCTGATCGCACGCCAGCCCGTCGGGCAGCGTCGCGCCGCGTGGTGCACGTATAATCCCGCGGTTCCCGACCGCAGCTGGAGCCGGCGATGCTCGACGATATCAAGAAAGACACCCAGACCCGCATGGCCAAGAGCGTCGAGGCGCTTCGCCACACGCTGGTCAAGGTCCGTACCGGCCGTGCCTCGACCGCGCTGGTCGAGCACCTGAAGGTCAACTACTACGGCTCCGACATGCCGCTGT
>CALDPK010000017.1 GCA_937911855.1 uncultured Trueperaceae bacterium
GCCGCAACATGAGCCGCGCCCAGAACCTGGGCGATCAGGCCGGCACGATCCTGCGCATGAACCGCGACGGCAGCGTACCGGATGACAATCCGTTCCTGGATCAGCAAGATGCGGACCCGTACATTTACTCGTACGGTCACCGCAACTCGCAGGGCATCGCCTTCCAGCCGGGTACGGGCGACCTGTGGGAGAACGAGCACGGCCCTCAGGGCGGCGACGAGCTGAACCGCATCATCCCCGGCGGCAACTACGGCTGGCCCCTGGCCTGCGCCGGCGTCGACTACTCAGGCGCGCAGGTCGGTGCCGGCCCGGAGTACCCGGGAACGATCCCCGCCGTGCATTACTTCGAGGAAACCGTGGCGCCATCCGGCCTGGCTTTCGTGACCGGCGATAAGTTCGCGGCCTGGTCGGGTGACCTCCTGACCGGCGGCCTCATGACCGAGGGTCTGATCAGGCAGCGCCTGTCAGGTGAGCAGGTCACGGAGCAGGAGACGATTCAGCTTGGCCAGCGTGTACGTGACATACAGCTGGCCGCTGACGGTTCGATCCTCGTTCTCACTGACCATGAGGACGGTCAGCTGCTGAGGCTCACGCCAGCCTGATCAGGCGGGAGCGCGCGTGTGCGCGTCAGATTCAAGGAACGCGACCAGGAGGCTGACGGCAGCTTCCAGGTCGCGCTTGGCGACCATCTCGGTGACGGTGTGCACGTAGCGGGACGGGGTGGACAGCGTGACGCTGGCGACCCCAGCGCGGCTGCGCTGGATCGCACCGGCATCGGTACCGCCGCGCGGCAGCACTTCGAACTGGAAGGCGATGCCGTTCTCCTCCGCCAGGTCCGCCATCGCGTCCACGAGCCAGCCGTTGCTGATCGCAGAGCTGTCGCTCACCTTGATGCCGACGCCCTCACCGAGGCGGGTTACTGCCATGTGGCCCGGCGTCCCGGGGGTGTCGACTGCCAGGGTGGTGTCGAGGGCGATGCCGATGTCAGGCTCCTGCGAGAAGGAACTGGTGATCGCGCCGCGCAGGCCCACTTCTTCCTGGGTGCTGAACACGGCTGCGATGCTGACTTTCGGGTTCTTCAGGCGGCGCAGCGCCTCGATCAGGATCCAGCAGCCGGTGCGGTCATCAAGCGCCTTGCCGGTCACGACTTCGCCCAGGTCCTGGAACGGCTGGACGAGCGTGACCATGTCACCGATGCGGTACTCGTCCTTGACCGTCTTCGCCTCGATACCAAGGTCGACGACGAAATCGTGGATCTCGGGCAGGCGCTTGCGCTCTTCGGGACTGGAGATGTGGACGGGCTTCACGCCGGGGTTGAGCACGCCGATGCGGGTCTTGCCACTGCGGCCGTGCACTGCCACGTGCCGGGCGAACAGGTTGCGCACGTCGAAGCCACCCAGGTTCTGGATGCGGATGAAGCCGTCATCGTCGATGTGCCTGACGATGAAGCCGATCTCGTCCATGTGGGCACTGACCATGACGGTCGGTGCGCCTTCGGGGCCGTCGACGCGGACGATGAGGTTGCCCATCACGTCAGTCGTGGCTGCGCCAGCGGCGTCACCCAGTTCGGATCTGATCAGTTTGCGGACTTCATCTTCACGGCCGGGTACGCCGGGAACTTCGGACAGTTTCTTGAGCAGCGGGTAATCAAAGGACATTCATGGATTCTAGCACCGGCCGTACCCACGAGCCCCGCCCCAATGGCGGTTGAGGACAATCACACCTGCTGCGGTTTGAGCAGTATCTTGACGCCCTGCTTCTCGCGGGCCGTACGGAACGCCTCCTCCCAGTCGCCCAGGGCGAAGCGGTGCGTCACCAGCCTGCCGGCATCCACCAGCCCTTCTTCAAGGAGGCGCAGGGCGCGCGGCCAGGCGGTCGGCACGGTCGCGTTGCTGCCGGTGACGACCAGTTCCTTGTAGCAGACCAGGTCCAGGTCAAGCTGAACGGGTTTGCCGGCCAGACCCAGCTGGCAGTAGCGGGCGCCCTGTCCGGCGGTTCTGAGCAGCAGGTCGGCGGCTGGCCCGGCACCCGAGCATTCCACGACCAGGTCGGGCGGTCCCAACAGGTCGCGTACTGCCGCGGGCACATCAGCCGTGCTGTCGACTTCAATGGTCGCCCGCGCCCCCAGCTCCCGTGCCAGTTCAAGCCGCTGCCCGTCCTGGCCCGTGCCGAGCATCACCACCTGCGCTCCTGAGGCCACGCTCACCTGCAGGGCAAGCAGACCGATGGGTCCGGGGCCGGCGATCACGACCCGGTCGCCGGCCCGCACGCCGGCGGTGTCCACCAGGCCGTGGACCACGCAGGCCAGCGGCTCCGTGAACGAGGCAGCCTCGAGTGACAGGCCGTCCGGGATCCGGT
>CALDPK010000018.1 GCA_937911855.1 uncultured Trueperaceae bacterium
ATGACGCTGAACCTGCACACCCCCGATTTCACGACTTCCACCCGGCTCGCGGCGCGCATCAACGTGCCGGCGGTGAGTTGTGGAACGCCGTACACCTCGACGTCGATGGCGTGCCGTTCCCGTAGGCGCTGCACGAGCAGATCGAAATCGCCGTCGCCAGACACGATCAGGGCGTGATCGTAGGCATCAGCCATCGCGAGGCTCAGGCTCTCCACGGCGATGGCCACGTCGACGCCCTTCTCGACCATCGTGCCGTCCTGCCGGCGGTACAGCCGTCCCAGTCGGACGGTCACGTACGGGATGCGCCGCAGCGATTCGAAGAACCGCTGCTGTCCGTCGCGGAGATCGCCGTCATAATCGTCAGTGAGCTGGGCGTTGTAATAATAGGTGCGGACCAGGGAGCGCTTTCCCTTGAGCTGGCTGACCAGCTCCGCCAGGTTGACGCGCGTGTTGCTCAGGTTTTCACGCATGCCGTTGTATAGATTGCTGCCGTCGATAAATATGGCAATTCTTTCCTGCAAGATATCCTCCTGATTAACCAACATATATAAGACAGGTCAGTGCGACATAGTTTAACCCTGCCGGCAGCAGTCATGACCGGAATCCGTACTGTGTCACCTTATACTCGCTGAATGCAGCAGAATGACAACCGCAGACTTGAATCGTTCGATCTTGATCACACCCGCGTGCGGGCACCGTACGTGCGCATCGCCGGCCGCTACACCGGCGAACTCGGTGACCGCATCACCAAATTCGACCTCCGTTTCGTACAGCCCAACAAGGCCGAGATCCCCACTGCCGCCCTGCACACCATCGAGCACCTGCTGGCCGGCTTCCTGCGGGATGAACTCGGTGACGTGGTCATCGACGCAAGCCCCATGGGCTGCCGCACCGGTTTCTACCTGGTGGCGTTCGGAGAGCCTGAAGCTGAAGCCGTGGCCGAGGCGCTTAAGAATGCCCTTACCCGCGTAGCTGCGCATGAAGGCGACATACCCGGCTGCAGTGAACTTGAATGCGGCAACTGGCGCGACCATTCCCTCCCCGGAGCCCGCGCCTGGGCGGCCGAAGTGCTCGCAGACGACATAATCGTGCAGGAAACGGTCACGATCGGATCCTGACGCCACGTTCTCATGTTCGCAGTCTCATAATTGGACCATGGAACCGAAACCCCTGATTCTGATCGTCGAAGACGAGAAAGAAATCGCCAAGTTCATCGACCTGGAACTCCAGGCGGAAAATTACGAAACGATAGTCACCTATGACGGCGTCACCGGCCTGTCGAAGTACCGCGAAGTCAATCCCGACCTCGTCGTACTCGACCTGATGCTGCCGGTGCTCGACGGCCTCGAGGTCGCCAGGCGCATCCGCAAGACCTCCAACACCCCGATAATCATCCTCACCGCCAAGGACAGCGTCGACGACAAGGTCATCGGCCTGGACTCCGGCGCGGACGATTACCTGATCAAGCCGTTCTCGATAGAGGAGCTGCTCGCCCGGGTCCGTGCCCACCTGCGGCGCGTCAGTCCGGTCGTCACCGGCGAAGTGCGGGTTGCCGACCTGGTGATGAACCTGGATGGCCGCGAAGTGTTCCGCGGTGGCCGGCGCATCGAGCTGTCAGCCAAGGAATTCGAACTGCTCGAGATGTTCGCCCGCAGCCCCGGCCGTGTTTTCAAACGCTTCGACATCGAGGCGAAGGTGTGGCCGGAGTATGAAGGTGGCTCCAACGTCGTGGACGTGTACGTGGGGTACTTGCGCCGCAAACTTGAAGCGGATGGCGAGCGCAGGCTCATCCACACCATCCGCGGGATGGGCTACGTCCTGCGTGACGACTGACCCCCTCCGCTGAGCGCAGATGAGCCTCCGCCTACGTCTTACGCTGTTCTTCAGCCTCTTCATCGCCGTGATCCTGGCGGTGGTGTCGCTGTCGACCTTCAGTCTCACTGAGCGCTTCCTTGACCAGACCTTGAGGGAACGTGCCACGGAGTCGATGGAGCGTATCGACGGGGCGCTGTTCTACGAGGTGTCATCGCTGCTGGCCGCGGACATCATCTGGGACTTCCAGATACTGGGCTTCGAAGGCGTACCGCTCGTCAATCCCAACGACCTGCAGCTGTTCGAGCCGAACGCACCACCCGGCGATGTCGAGCTGCGCTCGCTGCTGACCGACCAGAACCGTCAGGAACTTGTCGAAAGCGGCGAGACCGCGATGCTCACGCGCCTCCCCACCGGTGAGAGCGTCTACCTGAGCGCCAGGCTGGGCATCATCATGTTCCAGTCGGGCGAGGAACGCTACTCTGCACTCATCCTGGTGGCGGTGCCGGCGAACTCGTTCACGGCTGCACTGAACCAGCTGCGCAGCGCTCTGTTCCTGACTTCACTCGGCGCGTTCGTGGTCTGTGCCCTCGGTATCTGGTTCCTGTCCGGCAGCGTGCTCTCGCCGCTGCACCGCATCACCCAGACGGCAGCCCTTGTCACGGGTCGCGACCTGTCGCAGCGGGTACCGGTGCCGGCCAGCAACGACGAGATCCAGGAGATGTCCCTGACGCTCAACCGGATGCTCGACCTGTCGCCCGACGAGCGACGGCGCGGCGTGGTGACGGCCAGCGCGGGGAACCATGCGCAGGCGGTGGCGTACCACGGTGCGCGACTGGGAGTTCCGGTGGAGGTCGTGATGCCGGAGCACACGCCGCTCGTGAAGGTGGTGAACACGCGTCGCCATGGCGCAGCGCGAGATCGGGCTGTCCGCCGGCGAGGCCCCCGCCACCCGCGGCTACCCGCCGTCGGTGTTCGCCCTGCTGCCCAAGCTGCTCGAGCGGGCCGGCGCAGCGGAGACCGGCAGCATCACCGGCCTCTACACGGTCCTCGTCGACG
>CALDPK010000019.1 GCA_937911855.1 uncultured Trueperaceae bacterium
GCACCGGCGGAATGGCAGGGAGCGTTGCCGATCACCTATCGGCTAGGGGGCGCAGTGCGGCTGCGGCTCCGGGTGCGGCAGGACTGGAACATCGTGCCGGTGCACAACGTCGTCGCCATGTTGCGCGGCGCCAGCTGCCGGCCGGTGAAGCCGTCGATGAGCATTATCACGACCAGGATGAGCAGCGGCAGCTGGAACACCAGGCGCGCGTACTTCCAGCGGAAGAAGCGCCGCAGGCCCAGCCTGCCCATCAGGTCGAAGCCGCGCGGCTGATCCGGCCAGCGTCCTGCGGGTGCAGTGGCTCTGGTGGGTGTGGATGCGATCGGCAGGCCTACCCGTCCCGGTTCGTTCAGGGCCATGTCAGTCGCCGCTGCTGACTGATACCGGCACGTTCAGTTCGAACGATGTGCCGTCTGCCAGGGCGACGTTCGCCATCAGGAACCAGTCACCACCCATGTTGAAGGCGAAATCATCCGCCACGTACTCACCGGGCGCGACTTCATGCGCTTCCGCTATCACTGGCACCATGCCGGCATGGGTCATGTCCCCGGTAACCGTCACGGAAGCGCCAGTGATCCCTTCCTGTCCGTCCAGCAGGTACACGGTCACGGGCGCCGGACCGATCCGGGCGGGTGCTGCGAGTTCGACGCGGCCCTGCACGCCGGCCGGCAGGCGACCGGCAGTGGCAGCGCCTTCATCCGGCGGCCTGCAGCTGACCAGGAGTAAAAGTGAGAGGGCGACCAAAACCACACGCTTCATGCCTCGATGCTAGCACCGGCCCGTGCGGCGTCAGGTATCAGTGCAGCTGCGGCGGAAGGCGACCGGTTTCGGTCAGGAACGCGAGCAGTCCCCGGGCTATCAGTGCTGCCGGTTTCTCGGGCTGCAGCAGGAAACGGCGGTCTTCAGGGTTGCTTATGTAACCCATCTCGATAAGCAGGGCGGGACTGCGCGGGTTGACGCTGTGCCGGTACTGCGGGTTGAAGGCGTAGTAGTGGATCATCGTGCCGCTCGTATTGAGCGAATCGTCGGCAAGGCCCGAGCCCTGCAGGTAGGCGTCATCGATGAATTTCTTCAGCGCCAGATCGGTGGGGTTCCTGGCAGGTTCGAAGAACGAGCTCTTGTAACCGCTGCGCCATTCGTCATCCACGCTGTCGGCATGCAGCGACAGGATGGCATCGGCCGAGTAGTGGACCGGTACGCTGGCGGGCAGCAGGTCGACCATGACGCCCCGGGCCTCGAGCAGGGCGGTCAGTTCGGCGGCCACGGCCCGGTTCACGTCCAACTCGTCGACGCCACCTGAATGACCGCCCGTGTTCCAGCGGAGGGCAGCGTGCTCGTCGGGGTGCCGGTGCGCGTCCAGGTGGCCGATCTGGATGCCCACCCTGACCGGGCCCTTCAGCAGGTTGATGAGTGCTATCCGTCCCGCCTCGAGCGGTCCTACCTGGAACTCAAGCGCGTGACTGCGAACCGGACCCGCCACCAGCAGGAACACCATCAGGAGCGCCATGGCCAGGGTGCCCAGCAGCAGGCGCTGGCGACGTCTGGGCCCAGACTGACTGACGGAATGTGCCGGCACGCCTTCAAAACTACCACTTAAGTGACAGGTTTCTCAGAGTGACGCGCATATAGTGGTTGACGGATGATTGAAGTTACCCCGGCACAGGCCGGTTCCCAGGAAACAACCAGAATCGGTCTTGCGCTCGGCGGCGGCAGTGCCCGCGGTTTCGCCCATATCGGAGTGCTGCAGGTACTCGAAGAGCACGGCATCAGGCCGGCGCTCCTGGCCGGCACCAGCTTCGGTGCACTCGTCGCCGCGCTCTACGCTGCGGGCCTTACCGTCGAGGAGATCGAAGCCACCGCGAAGGCGGTGCGCGGCCGTGACCTGCTCAGGCGCATCCCCGATTTCGGACTGCACAAGGCTGCGGTATTCGAAGGCAGGCGCCTCGAGGCGTACTTCGAGCACATGATCGACGGACGGCATTTCGAGGACCTCGAGTTGCCGCTGGTCGTGGCCACCACTGACGTGGACACCGGTGAACGGGTGGTGCTGAACTCAGGTCCGCTCGCACCGGCACTCAGGGCGTCGTCGTCGCTGCCGGGCATATTCGCGCCGGTGGAGTTAGGTGGCCGCAGGCTCGCGGACGGCGGGCTCGGCGCGTCGGTGCCACTTGACGTGCTGTACGACCACGACGTGGACCTGCGCATCGGCGTGGGTGCCGGCCTGACCGTGCGTGGTTCCGCTGCCCCTGAGGCAGTGCGGCGCATGGCCAGCTCCAGGTTCGGGAGCATGATGTGCGACCGCGTGCTTGCCAGCCGCAACGGCAACGCGTTCGTGGGGCTCGGCAAGGCCCTGGCCGTGGGTGCCCGCGGACTGGGCGTGGTGGAGCGGGCTGACGGTGCCCTCGAGATGGAGACCGCGCCGCCCATCCACTGGCTGCAGTTCGGCCGGGCCGCCCAGGCCATCCGGGCAGGACGTGAGGCAGCAGCGCAGTTTCTGCCGCAGCTGCGCGGTGCCATAGCGCGCTTCGAAACAGCCGTCTGACCTAAAGGATCTGCTGACCGAGCAGACTGCTGACGAGCCCGGTGACGAGTTCGGCTGTACGGTTGCGGGTGTCGAGGATGGGGTTGACCTCCACCACGTCGACACTTGCCACCTTGCCGCCCGCAGCCAGGCTTTCCATGAGCAGGTGCGCTTCCCGGAAGGTGAGGCCGCCGGCCACCGGTGTTCCCACTCCCGGGGCGATCATCGGATCCAGCGCGTCAGCGTCAAGTGACACGTGCCAGCGCTCGAAGCCGGCCAGGTACCCGAAAGCCTCGTCTATGACCCGGGCCATGCCCATGCGGTCGATCTCGCTCATGCTGAACGCCTTTATGCCGAGTTCCCTGATCATCTCGCGTTCGAACGGATCCACGCTGCGCAGCCCGATGTAGACGATCTGCTCCGGGTCCAGCACCTTGCCGCCACCCCAGATCGTGTCGCCACCCAGGTCGCCCAGACCAAGCAGTTGCGCCATCGGCATCCCGTGCACGTTGCCGCTGGGTGAGCTGGCCGGAGTGTTCAGGTCGGCGTGAGCGTCTATCCAGATGACTGCGTCACAGGCGGCCGGGCCCTTCATGGCAGCGGCAACGGTCGCCATTGCCACGGCGTGGTCCCCGCCCAGTGACAGCGGCATGACCCCGGGGTCCAGTTCGCTCAGCTGGTGGAAGGCGACCCGGCAGGCCGAGATTATCTGCTCGGCGAATCGTGCGGAATCAAGGCCGTGATCCAGGTTGCTCGCCGATTCGGGCTGCTGCACGTCGACGTTGCCCAGGTCCGTCACCAGGTGGTCCAGGTTCCTGAGCATCCTGCCCAGCTGCGCCAGGCGCAGGGCGCTGGGCCCCATGTCGGTGCCGCGCCGGCCCGCGCCGAGGTCGGTGGGTATTCCCAGTATCGCGATGTTCCTCTGCACCCGGGCTCACTCTCCCGATTCGTGCCAGGAGCGTCCCTGGCGGCTGAGCAGTTCGTAGGCCGCATCGGGCCCACGTGAACCTGCCGGGTAGCCATGCGGCTTGCCCATCGCGGCCGTGCCCTCAAGGAGCGGCTGCACGATGCGCCATTGCGCCTCGACCTCGTCGGAACGCATGAACAGGGTCGCGTCGCCCTGCATCACGTCGAGGAGCAGGGTCTCGTACGCGTCGGGGTTGTGGCTGCCCAGGTCGTTCTGGTAGCTGAAGCCCAGGCGGGCGCGCTGCATCCTTATCTCCTGGCCGGGCTGTTTGACGTTGAAATTGATGCTGATGCCCTCGTCGGGGGAGATGCGCAGCACGAGGCGGTCGGCGTGCAGCTCCTGGTCGAGGCTGAATGGCAGGTGCGGAGGGACCTTGTACTGCAGCACCACCTCGGTCGTCTTGCCGGACAGGCGCTTGCCGCTGCGGACGAAAAAAGGCACGCCCTGCCAGCGCCAGTTGGAGATGCGGAATTCCACTGCCGCGTAAGTGGCCTGGCGGGAGTCGGCTGCGACCCCGTCTTCCTCGAGGTAACCGGGCTGGCCGTCACCGGCCGTGTACTGGCCCAGTACCGCGTGTTCGGGGTTGGGGCAGGCCATCGCCTCGAACACCTTGACTTTCTCGTTCCTGACGCTGCGCGCGTCGTAGCGGGCCGGCGGTTCCATGGCGATCAGCGCCACCAGCTGGAGCAGGTGGTTCTGGAACACGTCGCGGATGACGCCTGCTTCCTCGTAGAAGCTGCCGCGGCCCTCGACGCCGACGGACTCCTCCATGGTCACCTGCACGTGATCGACGTAACGGTTGTTCCAGGTCGGCTCGAACAGCGTGTTGGCGAAGCGCAGGGCAGCGATGTTCTGCGCGGTCTCCTTGCCCAGGTAATGGTCGATGCGGTAGATCTGCTCTTCCGTGAAGCTCGCGGACAGAACCTCGTTGAGTTCCCGGGCGCTCCTGAGGTCGTCGCCGAACGGTTTCTCGATGACGATTCTCGACCAGCCGCCCTCGGGGGCGTCGTTGAGGCCGGCTTCGGCCAGGCTGCTTACTATGCCGCCGTAGGTCGAAGGTGGCGTCGAGGTGTAGAACACGTGCCGTTCAAGGCCTGTGTCGGCCAGTTTTTCCTTCAGTCGCCCGTAGCCGTCCGGGTCGCCGTAACCGCCGCGGCAGTAACTTATCCGCCCGGCAAGCTGTTCCCAGGCGGCAGCATCGAAGCTGCGCGCGTGCTGCCTGACTTCCTCTTCCAGCCGCGAGCGAAGCTCGGCGTCGGTCAGATCACTGCGGGCGTAGCCGATGATGCGGCTTTCGGGGTGCAGGTGGTCCTGCAGGTGCAGTTCATAAAGTGCGGGCAGCAGTTTGCGTGCTGCCAGGTCGCCGGTGATGCCTAGAATCACGAAGGCGCAACGTGGGGCATCCATGGGCCAAATGCTATCAGATGGCAACCGCCCGTCCCGTCAGAGTGGGGTTATATTGGCGCTCATGTCGAGTATTGATGAGAGCCTGAAAATCCTTGAGTCCGGCACGGCACAGATCGAGCCGGCCGGTGAACTGCGCGCCAAACTGGAGGCTGCAGCCCGTGAAGGGCGTCAGCTGCGCGCGAAGCTGGGCGTCGACCCTTCCAGCACGGACCTGCACGTCGGCCACTCGGTCGTCCTCCGCAAGCTCCGGCAGTTCCAGGACCTGGGGCACAAGGTTGTTCTCATCATCGGTGATTTCACGGCCACCATCGGCGACCCGTCGGGCCGCTCGAAGACGCGTCCCCCGCTCACGCTCGAGGAGACGCGCCGCAACGGCGAAACTTACCTGCAGCAGGCCGCGCTGATCCTGGACATGAACGAAGAGCTGCTGGAGATCAGGCACAACTCGGAATGGCTCGAGAAACTCGGCTTCGGCGAGCTCATCCGCCTGGCCAGCACGTACACGGTGGCCCGCATGCTCGAGCGCGATGATTTCACCAACCGCTACAGCGCAGGTGTGCCGATCAGCGTGCACGAGTTCCTCTACCCGCTGGCCCAGGCTTACGACAGCGTCGAGGTACGCGCTGACGTTGAGCTTGGCGGTACCGACCAGCTGTTCAACCTGCTGGTGGGGCGCGACGTGCAGCGTGCCTACGGCCAGGAAGCGCAGGTTGCCCTGACCGTGCCGCTGCTGGTCGGTACTGACGGCGTGCAGAAGATGTCGAAGTCACTGAACAACTACATCGGCCTGACTGAGGCGCCCGAGCAGATCTTCCGCAAGGCGATGCAGGTGGCTGACGGGAAGCTGGCCGAGTTCGCGTTGCTGAGCACCGACCTTGATCCCGCTGCCATCGAGGCGGAGCTTAAAGGGAGTCCGCTGGCTGCGCACCGCACCTACGCCCGTGAGCTCGTGCGCCTCTACCACGGTGAGGACGCTGTCGCGCCTGCGGAGGCACGTTACGACAGCGTGGCGAGCGGCGGCACTCCGGACGAGATGACCGAGGGGACTGTCGCTGCTTCAGACGCACCCGGGGGCGAGGTTGCTGCGGCGCGCCTGGCGACGCTGGCCGGCCTGACCGCTTCGGGTGGCGAAGCCAAGCGGCTCATCGGCAACCGTGGCCTGCGGGTCGACGGCGAAGTTGTTGAAGACCCGCAGTTCAAGGTGAACCTGACAGAGCCGGTGGTGCTGCGCAAGGGCAAGGACACCTTCGTGCGCGTACGCCTGGGCTGAGAATCCAGGTCAGATAGCCAGGACGCGGGCCAGCTCCAGCAGCTGCCAGTCGATGTCTCTGGACCTGCCGCTCACATCGCTCAAGGGGGTGAGTGAAGTGCCGCGCCGGTCGACGCCGATCATTACGTCATCGGCGCCCTTCTGCAGTTCCCGCACGGCCACGAAGCCCAGGCGGGAGGCCAGCACCCGGTCGCGCGTCGTCGGCGAACCGCCACGCTGCACGTGCCCCAGTATGCTCGTGCGCACTTCCTGATGCGAGATCGCGGTTATCTGCTTCTCCAGCTCCAGGCTGCCGCCGGGGAATGCACCCTCTGCAACCACGACGATGCTGCTCTGCTTGCCGCGCTCTGCTGCCGCGACCAGTGCTTCTGCTACTTCTTCAACGCTCGGCCTGACCTCGGGGACCAGGATGGCTTCTGCGCCAACTGCCACGCCGACGTTCAGTGCGATGTGGCCTGAGTGCCTGCCCATCACTTCCACCAGGAACAGCCGGTCGTGGCTGGCAGCCGTGTCCCGCAGCCTGTCGATCGCTTCCACCGCGATGTTCATGGCGGTGTTGAAACCGATGGTTACATCGGTTCCGTAGATGTCGTTGTCGATGGTGCCGGGGATGCCCATCACCCGCACGCCCTGCTCCTGGTGGAGGAGGCTGGCGCCGCGCAGCGAGCCGTCACCGCCTATGACCACGAGGGAGTCTATGCCGCGCTCCCGCAGCACCGCTGCAGCTTTCGCACGGCCTTCGGGAGAGCGGAATTCGTCTGCGCGGGCTGTGCGCAGGATGGTGCCGCCGCGTTGGATGATGTTGGCGACCGCCCGCGGGCCGATCTCTTCGATGTCGCCTTCCATGAGTCCCTGGTAGCCGCGGTATACGAACGAGGCTTTCATGCCGTCGTGAATGGCGGTGCGCACTACCGCCCTGATAGCGGCGTTCATGCCGGGCGCGTCACCGCCTGAGGTAAGGACTGCCAGATGGTTTGCCTGCATGGCTGAAGTGTACCGCTAAGGCAGCATTTGCAGCCGCCGGGGCCAGGTCAGCGCGCAGAGAACTTGACAATGGGGCACTCAAGTATCATAATCGGGGCAATGAACCAGGAACGATTCACTGAAACTGCCCTTGCTGCCCTGGCCGCCGCGCAGCAACTGGCGCAGGCGAACCAGAACCAGCAACTCGAGCCGGCCCATGTGCTCGCCGGGCTGCTCGCAGAACCGGCGGGTCCGGCTGCGCGGGTGATCGAACGGGCCGGTGGCCAGCCCCAGCAGATCCAGGCGGCCCTGCAGGCCAGCATCAACCAGTTCCCGAAGATAAGCGGCAGCAGCGGCCAGTACCTTGGCAACGCCACCAACACCGCCCTCTCCGAAGCCGAAAGGCTGGCGGGCGAATGGGGCGACAGCTTCGTGGCTGCCGACGCGCTGCTCGTCGCCATGAGCCGCCACGCCGGCCAGTCCGTCAAGGGCTCCCTGCCGCAGACGGATGCACTCGAGCAGGCAGCGAAGGACATCAGGAAAGGACGCAACGTGGACAGCCGCTCTGCAGACACGAGCTTCGAAGCACTCGAGAAATACGGGACCGACCTCACCCAGATGGCACGCGACGGCAAGCTCGACCCCGTCATCGGCCGCGACGCCGAGATCCGCCGTGTCGTGC
>CALDPK010000020.1 GCA_937911855.1 uncultured Trueperaceae bacterium
GGTCGCTGAACTGGTTGACGAGCGCACCCTGCACGCCCATGAAGCCGGAGAAGGGGGTGCCGTCGGCGAGCGGGGGTACCGGCATGACGCTGACGTCGAGGCCGGCGTCGCGGTACTGGCTGATCGACCAGGGTCCGGTGTAGATCATGCCGAGGGCGCCGTCGATGAACAGGCCGTTCGCGACGTTGAAGTCGGTGCCGGCAGGCATGAGGCCGTGGGCGAAGCGCAGGTCCTTGAGCGCCTGGGCTCCGGCGACCGCGCCTTCGTTGGCGAGGCCGAGGTCCGAGGCATCGAGGTTGCCGGCAGCGTCGCGACCGAAGACGTAGCCGCCCCAGGTGTGCAGCCAGCCGTACGCGAAGTAGAAGTTCGGCAGGTCAGCCATGAACCCGAAGGTGGTGTCGGTCGTCAGGCCCTTGGCGACTTCGATCATCTGTTCGTAGGTGGCGGGAACTTCGCTCACCAGGTCGGTGTTGATGACGAGTGCGGGGCCTTCGACGAACATGGGCAGGCCGAACAGCTGGCCGGAGAACGTGTAGGCCAGGCGGGCCTGTTCGCTCAGGTCTTCAAGGTAGCCAGCGGTGGCGTAGTTGCTCATGTCGGCCAGGACGCCGCCCACAGCCATCTCGGCAAGCTGGTCGTGGGGCACGCCCACGAACAGGTCGGCAGCTTCGCCCTGCGGGGCGGCCAGCAGCACCTGCTGTTTGAGTTCGTCGACGCTGAAACGCACGAGGTTGACTGGCACGCCGAAGGCGGCGGTGAAACCGTCAGCTTCATCCTGGAGCCAGTCGAGTGACTGGTCCGCAAAAGTAGTCCAGACGGTCAGTCCCTGGCCGAAAGCCAGGCCGGCCGAAGCGAGCAGGGCCACAGAGAAGGTCAGCAGCTTCTTCTTCATTCGTTCACCTGTTTCCGCAGACAATGGAATGCCTGACCAGGACGGTATGAACCGAACTGCAAGTATTCCGCCTCCGCTTTGTTCTTCACCTCCAATAGTAGTTAACTGCAGCCCGGCAGTCAACCGGCGCGCGGCCCGTCAGGGGCGGCGCAGAGCCCGCCGGGCCATGACGACTGCAGCTTCCGCTTCGGCCTCACTGTCAGCCAGTGCAGTCAGGTGCCCCATCTTGCGGCCGGGGCGCGCTTCCTTCTTGCCGTACAGGTGCAGCTGGATCCGCGGGTCCCGCAGTGCTGCCGCCCAGTCGGGCTCGCCCTCAGACCATTCGTCCCCGAGCAGGTTCGCCATGGCAGCCGGCCTGACGAACGAGAAATCCCCCAGCGGCAGGCCGCAGATGGCCCGGATGTGCTGCTGGAACTGGCTGGTGGCGGTCGCTTCTGTCGTCAGGTGACCGGAGTTGTGAACCCGGGGTGCGATCTCGTTCACCAGCAGCGTGCCGTCAGCCAGCTGGAACAGCTCCACGCACATGACGCCCACGTAATCAAGCGCTTCCATTATGCGTACGGCGATCTTCAGCGCCTGCCCGTGCAGGCCCCGCTCCGAAGCAGGGTCACCTGCTGTCGTGACGTCCAGGATGTGGTTCGCGTGGCGGTTGGTGAACAGTCCAAAACTGCCGGTTTCACCCGTGCTGCTACGGGCGGCGATGACTGAAACTTCACGGTCGAAATCCACGAAGCCCTCGAGGACGGCCTCGCCTTCCGCCAGCAGGGCAGCGGCGCCGGCCAGGTCGGCGGGCTCGCGCAGGAGCAGCTGGCCTTTGCCGTCGTAACCGAAGCCGGCTGTTTTCAGGACGGCGGGCAGGCCGATGTCAGCGGCAGCTACTTCCAGCCCCCGCGTGTCGGTCACGTGTGCGAACGGGGCGAGCGGCAGTCCGTTTGCGGTGAGGAAGTTCTTCTCGCGCAGGCGGTTCTGCGTCACGTGCAGCGCCTGCGCGCCAGGATGGACCGGGGTGATGGCGGCCAGCCGTTCCAGGGCCACAGCGGGGATGTTCTCGAACTCGATGGTGATCACGTCGCAGGCGGCTGCGAACGCGTCCAGGGCGTCATTATCCAGGTAATCCGCAGTGGTTGCAAAGTCTGCGACCTGGCTGGCCGGTGCGCCTTCAGTATCGGGCGCGTACACGTGGACGCGGTAACCAAGCGGTCTGGCGGCCAGGGCCAGCATGCGGCCGAGCTGGCCGCTGCCCAGGATGCCTATGGTGCTGCCTGGTGCAAGCGGCTTCACGGCCGGAAATCCTCACTGTCGAGTGGCACCTCTAGCGCTGCTTCAGCCTGCCGTTCACGCCACGCCTCGAGCCGTTCTGCCAGACTCACGTCATTCAGGGAGAGTATCGACATGGCGAGCAGGGCTGCGTTGCGCGCGCCGGCCTCACCGATGCTCATGGTGCCGACGGGCACGCCGCCTGGCATCTGCACGATGGACAGCAGCGAATCGATACCGGACAGGCTTGCACTGCGCACCGGCACGCCCAGCACCGGCAGCGTGGTCCACGCCGCGATCATCCCGGGCAGGTGGGCGGCGCCGCCCGCTCCGGCGATGATCACCTTCAGACCTCTGCCGCGGGCGGTCAGCGCGAACTCGCGCATGCGGTCCGGCGTCCGGTGGGCGGACACGACGGAAACCGTGTGGGGAACCGCGAACTCGCGCAGCAGGTCGTCTGCGGGTTTCATGGTGGGGAAATCGCTGCGGCTGCCCATCACGATAGCTACCGTGGGCTGTCTGCCATGTTGCTGCTCGCTCATGTTTCGCATCATCCTGTTCCGCCTGGCCGGCCGGAGGCTCAGGTGCCCTGAGGACCGTCGGAGAACGTCGCCCGTCTGAGCCGGTCAGTCACGGCCTCCCAGCTTTCTGCGCCGGGTGGTTCCTGCACAAGGATAACGTCTGTCACCTCGTCCAGTTCCCGAAGGGCTGCGTACAGCTGCCGCGCGTAACCTGCCGGCTCGTCGGGCAGCCTGAGCCAGTGGCCGCTGAAGCCGGCGGGTGAATCCGAAAGGGCGATGACGCCCACCACTCCGACTGCGCTGTTCGCCGCTTCAGTGAGCTGCGCCTGACTGACCAGCCGGGCGGGCGTGGCCGGCGCGTAATGGCTGTCCAGGCTTCCGGATACCCGCGGGCTGCGGCGCACCGGGGCTGCGTGTACGTGCCGGCCCAGCACCTGGCTCAGTCGCGCGGCGCTTATCGCACCGGGCCGCAGTACGCGTGGCTCGTCACCGCTCAGGTCCAGGATGGTTGACTCGACCCCGACCCGGCTGGGGCCGCCGTCGAGAACGAAGCGCACCCTGCCTGACAGTTCGGCAACGACGTGGCTGGCGGTGGTGGGACTGATGCGCCCGAAGCGGTTGGCTGATGGTGCCACCAGCGGGAGGCCTGTGAGTGCGAGCAGTTCCAGCGCGACCGGGTGGGCCGGCACGCGCAGCGCTACCGTTGCCTGGCCGCCGGTGACTGAGTCCTCTATCCGCTGTGAGCGCGGCAGTACCAGGGTGAGCGGTCCGGGCCAGAACTCAGCGGCAAGAACGCTGGCGTCCACCTGCTGGCGGGCGCTGGCATCGCTCCATTCGAATGGATCGGCCTGCTCTGCCAGGTGGATTATGAGCGGATGGTTCTCCGGCCGTCCCTTGGCGCTGAACACTGCTTTCACGGCCGCTGCGCTGGTGGCGCTGGCGCCCAGGCCGTAGACAGTTTCGGTCGGGAAGGCTACCAGTTGACCATCCAGCAGGGCCCGGGCAGCCAGTTGCAGGTTCTCGGGAGTGGGTTCGAGTACTTCGGTTATCAATTCGGCTCCAGCAGGATGATGCGCAGGTCGTTGACATTGGTTCCGGTCGGTCCCGTTACCAGGGCGTGGCCGTGGTCGGCCAGGTAACCGCCGCTGTTCCGCTCAGTCAGGGCAGCGCTGGCCGCTTCAAGGTTACCTGTCCGGTACAGCTCCGGAGTGACGAAGGCACCTGCGGCTTCGCTGTTGCCATCCAATCCGTCTGTGTCAGCACTCAGCGCCGTAACGTGCTGTTCACCCCACAGTTCACAGGCGAGGGCCAGGGCGAAGTGGCTGTTGCGGCCTCCCCTGCCCGTGTTGCTTCCCGCGGTGCGTACGGTCGTCTCCCCGCCGGACAGGAGCGCCACTGGGCCAGCTGCAGTGGCCAGAAGTTCACGGACAAGCATGGCCTGGCGCGAGGCTGCCTCTTCACTGGCGCCGGTCTCGGCTGCGCCAAGGTTGCGGGTCAGGTAACCGGCCCCCTGCAGGTAACCGGCAGCTGCTTCCAGGCTTGCTGCACCGCTCGCCACCACCCGGGTGTCCGAATCAGTTACAGGTGGACGCCAATTGTCCTGAAGGGAGCTCAGCCGTTCGCTGATGGCCGGCATGCGGATAGCCAGTGAGTCAAGGATCTCCAGGGCGGCGGCAGGGTCGTCGGGGTCGGCCACAGTCGGCCCAGACGCGATCTGCGCGGGGTCGTCGCCGGCCACGTCGGACAGCAGCAGGCCGGTGACTGCAGCAGGCGCAGCGCTCCGGGCCAGGCCGCCTCCCTTGAGCCGGCACAGTTTGCGGCGCACGGTGTTGATGCGGTCGATGCCGGCGCCGCTGGCCAACAGGGCTTCGTTCAGTGCCCGCAGGTCAGTGAGGCTCACACCGTCAGGCACGGTCATCAGGGCAGACGCACCACCGGACAGCAGGCACAGAACCCGGTCAGCTGCGGTGAGTCCTTCCAGGTGGCGCAGCACAGCCTGACCGGCACGGACGCTGGCCCCGGTCGGCAGCGGATGTCCGCCGGTCAGGCCGGTCAGCGGGGCGATGCCCGCGGGTTCTTCCGTGCTGATGACCACGCCGCTCAGCCGGTCAAGGTGAGGCCGGTAGTAATCCAGAGCAGCGCGCGCCATCGTCCCTGCGGCCTTGCCGGCTGCGATTATGACCAGACGGCCGCGGGGCATTCCGGGCAGGTGGCCGGTCAGTGCCCGCCCGGCGTGCGCGGCGTCAAGTGCGGCAGCCCAGCCGCCCTGGAGTACTTTCCGTCTGGGATCCGTTCCGGGCGCGTTCACGGCAACAGGTTACAATGGCACCTGTGTTCGGACTATTTCGCAGGCAGAACCCGGCCTTCAAGGACGACGGCAACTTCCTGCTGGCACGCGTGAAGACTGACCGGAATGGTGAGATCATCCATGTCCGGCTTTCGAAGACGAGTGAGATGAGTGTGGAGCACCGCGGCTATTTCGTCCGCAAGGTGCTTACAGGCCCCAGGACGCTGGACCAGGCGATCGTGGAAGTAACGATGAACCGCGTGCACAAGGTGCTGAACGCGACCGTTGACGGCGGACGGCTCATACCCGTGAGGGACTGGACCGATGACGACGATTAACTCCTGAGATGGCCACGGACTCCCCGCCCGCCACAGGTTCCCTTCCCGAAGTACGCTCAGCCACGGCCACGGTGCTGCAGCTGCTGTACGCGCATTACTTCCTCACCCGTCCCGCGGGTGCCAACCCGGGCATAGTTCCCGGCTGGAAACAGCGCCTGCAGCAGCGCGATCCGGACCTGGTCGCCGAGCTGAGCACAGAGTTCCGGCCCGGCGAACGCAGGCATTTCTTCCTGGTTCTTGCCTGCGAGCTCGGCTACTGGGATGACGCCGATCCGGCGCGTTTCCTTACTGACCTGCCGTCACTGCCGGGCCTGCTCCTTTCACGGTTCGAAGCGCAACCCGAGCTGCAGCCCGAACCCGGCCTGGCTGACGACCTGCGCAACCTGCTCAGTGTGCGCAACTCATGGGCAGACCACATGCAGCGCCTGGCTGACGCCCTCCGTGAAGAATGGCTGGACTCAGGCCAGCGGGTGGTGGAGGAACACAGGACGCAGTTTGACGACCGTTTCCGCGAGACCGGGGACATCATCAAGGCCCTGCCGCCCTATCATTTCATCCGCTTCGAGAAGACGGCGGCGTCCATCCGCACCGCCGAAGGCAAGCAGGAGATCGTCGTGATCCCCCTGTACTACGCGGCTGCCGGCGGCTTCTCGTTCAAGAGCGGCGGCCGGCAGTTCGTCGGCTTCGGCCTGCGTTCGGAGCATGTCTTCGACGACATCCGGGCGCGCGTGGACCGCGAAGCACGCAAGATCAAGGCACTTGCGGACCCGACCAGGTTCCTGCTGCTGACGCTGATCGCGCGCTACTCCGGTTTCTCACTCACCGTGGGCGACCTGGCTCAGTACCTGGGCGTAAGCCAGCCGACCGTCAGCGGTCACCTGAAGATCCTCCGGGAAAGCGGCCTGGTTGAGGTCGAACGCCAGGGCAACCGGTCGTTCTACCGGCCGGACACCGAAGCGATGAACGAGCTGCTCAGCGACATGGCTGAGACGCTTCTCCCCCACTGACCGGCCTGACGGCCAGCTTCACTGCGCGCTGACCAGATCCGGGCGGAGCGCCTTCGCTTCACGCTGGTAGATGTGGCGGATGTCGGCCTGCGATCTCTTGGTGTTGAACAGGAGCAGTACCCGGATGGCCCGGGGTGTGCGGTCCGGAACGTCAATCTCGGCGTGGCACATGAGCGGAACCATGGTCATGCCCAGCGCCCGGGCGGCTTCGGCCGGAAAGGTGCTGGTCAGGTCGCGGGTGGTGCTGAAGAGGACCGAGGCGATGACCTCGAAATCGTCGATGCCGTTGGCTTCAAGCATCTCCTTCAGCAGTTCGCGCGTTGCTTCATGGATCAGTTCGGGTTCGTCACGTTCGACGGTTGTTGCGCCCCTGACGCCGCGCACCAGGTAAGTTCCGGGTTCCATTCAAGGAGTCTACCGCCCTGAGGCAGCTGTGGTCTCCGGGTAAACGGCTGCGCCGTGCACAGGTGCCCCTTCGATCAGTTCCAGGCCGGCTTCGATGGTGGCTGCGTCCGAACCGGGCAGGGTCGCGGTTTCGCTCAGGTGCCGGCGCCACGCCCTGGCGCCGCGCATGCCGGTGAACATGCCCAGGAGCGGCCTGATCAGCACCCGGTACGGCACGCCTTCCAGCATGCTCCGCTCGACATGACCGAGGTACGACCGCACCGCAGCTGCCGGGCTGTCAGCCGGTGAAGCCGTTCCGAAGAAACGCTCGTCTGCGCGCGCCAGTACCCACGGGTTATCCGTTACGCCGCGGCCGATCATCACAGCCTTGATATCACCCTGCTCAAGGATCCCCGCAGCCTGGTCCAGGTCCTTAACGCCGCCGTTGAGTTCGAAGTCCAGGTGTGGCCGCTCGGCAGCCAGCTGCCTCACCGTGTCGTAGCGCAGTGGCGGGATCTCGCGGTTCTCGCGCGGGCTCAACCCCTTGAGCCACGCCTTGCGCGCGTGCACCGTGAACCGCGCGCAGCCCTCGCGCTCATGCACCGTGTCCACAAAGCGCAGCATGTCCTCGTAGCTGTCGTGATCATCAATCCCGATGCGATGCTTCACGGTGACGGGCAGCGCGGTGGCCTCACGCATCGCGCGCACGCAGTCACGCACAAGCTCGGGGCTCGCCATCAGGCACGCGCCGAAGTTGCCGCTCTGCACCCGCTCGCTGGGGCAGCCGATGTTGAGGTTGATCTCATCGTAGTGATACTGCTGCGCGATGCGCGCCACCTGGGCCGCCTCGTGAGGATCATCACCGCCCACTTGCAGGACCAGCGGATGTTCGTCAGCATGGTAGCCCAGCAGATGATCGCGATCGCCATGCAAGATGGCGCGCATCGTGATCATCTCGGTGTAAAGCAGCGTGCGCGCGCTGATGCGACGCAGCAGGTAACGATAATGCTTGTCCGTGCGTTGCATCATCGGCGCCACGCTCAGCCGCACCCGCCGCGAGATCGCCGAGCAGCTCGCCGCTGACCCGCAGACGGGGAACCTGATCTACGCCTCGTCAAAGCGC
>CALDPK010000021.1 GCA_937911855.1 uncultured Trueperaceae bacterium
CGCATGACCGTCTGCAACATGTCCATCGAAGGTGGCGCTCGTTGCGGTTACGTGAACCCCGACGACACCACGTTCGAGTACCTGCAGGGCCGCCCTTACTCACCGCAGGGAGCAGCTTGGGACGAGGCAGTAGAACGCTGGCGGGCCGTCGCTTCCGACCCCGGCTGCGCTTACGATGACGTCGTCGTGATCGACGCTGCAGACATAGAACCGACCGTGACCTGGGGCATCAACCCCGGTCAGGCCATCGCCATCAGCGAACTCATCCCCACTGTCGAAGGCAGCGCCCCGGAAGAACGCGAGAACGTCGAGCTGGCACTCGCGCACATGAAGCTCCAGCCGGGCACGCCGATAGCCGGCACCAAGGTGGACGTGGCCTTCCTGGGTTCATGCACCAACGGCAGGCTGTCGGACTTCATCGAAGCCGCCAGGTACCTCGAAGGACGCAAGGTCCACCCGTCGGTAACCGCCATAGCGGTGCCCGGTTCGACACTCGTCAAGGAGGAGTGCGAGAAGCGCGGCATCGACAAGGTCTTCACCGACGCCGGCTTCGAATGGCGGGCCGCGGGCTGCAGCATGTGCCTGGCGATGAACCCCGACAAGCTCGTGGGTGATCAGCTCTGCGCCAGCAGCTCCAACCGGAACTTCATCGGCCGTCAGGGTTCAACCACCGGCCGCACCGTGCTCATGAGCCCGGTAATGGTCGCTGCAGCTGCGGTCACCGGCACGGTGAGCGACGCCCGCAGTGTGTTCGCTTCACAAGAAAGCGTGGTGGCCTGACATGGCACTCGAGAAGATAACGAACGTTCAGGGCACGGCAGTGTACGTGCCCGGCCACGACATCGACACCGACCGGATCATCCCGGCCCGCTACCTGCGCGCCGTCACCTTCGATGGCCTGGGCGAGCATCTGTTCCGCGACGTGCGCTACGACGCCGAAGGCAATTTCCACGGCCGGCACCCCATTGACCGGCCCGAGCACCAGGGCGCCACGATCCTCATAAGTGATTCCAACTTCGGCTGCGGTTCCAGCCGCGAACACGCGCCCCAGGCGATCTACCGCTGGGGCTTCCGGGCGGTCATCGCGGAAAGTTTCGCTGAGATATTCTTCGGCAACTCGACCACGCTCGGGATGCCGTGCGTGAGCCTGTCGGCTGCCGACATCAGGACGCTCACCACCGCGACGCGTGCTGACCCGTCACTCGAGGTTGCCATCAACCTCGAGGACATGACGGTCACTGCCGGCACGCACACGTTCCAGGCCAGCATCGACGCCAGCACCCGCCGCTCGCTGCTGGAAGGACGCTGGGATCCGATCGCCGACCTGCTCGAAGCGGGCGACCTCCTGGCTGAACGTGAGCGCCAGCTCCCCTACCTCTGACCCCCGGCCGGACATCTCCGGCGGAAAGGCCCGTAACCAGAACATGAGTGAAAAGCACCGCCTGGCAGTATTGCCCGGCGATTACATAGGCCCGGAAGTGATCGGTTCCGCCCTCGAGGTACTGCGGGCGGCTGCCAGCACCAACGGTTTCAGCTTCGAAGAAGTGACCTTGCCGTTCGGCGGCAACGCCCTGGACAGCCACGGCACGCCCCTGCCCCAGGAGACCCTTGACGCCGTCGACACCTGCGACGCGGTGCTGATGGGCGCTGCCGGCGGACCGGTCGGTGACCACCCCTGGAACCGCCAGCCGCGCGAGAAGCGCGTGGAATCAGGCATCCTGGGACTGCGCCGCCACCTGGGCGTGTTCGCCAACCTCAGGCCGGTCAGCGTGTTCCCCGGCCTCGAGCACCTGTCACCGCTGCGCAGCGAAGTGGCCAGCGGCACCGACATGCTGATCATCCGCGAACTGACGGGCGGCATCTACTTCGGCAAGCCGAGTGAGAACGGCCGCGACCGCGGACTTTCGACGATGGTGTACGAACGGCACGAAGTGGAGCGCATCGCCCGGGTGGCGTTCGAGACAGCCCGCGGCCGGCAGGGCCGGGTCATGAGCATCGACAAGGCCAACGTGCTGGACGTCTCGCAGTTCTGGCGGGACGTCGTAGTTGGCATCCACGAGAGCGAGTTCCCGGACCTGACGCTGGACCACCTGTACGTGGACAACGCCGCCATGCAGATAGTTCGTGACCCGCGCGCCTTCGACGTGATCGTGACCGGCAACCTGTTCGGAGACATCCTCTCGGACCTTGCAGCGGTTATTCCCGGTTCGCTGGGGCTGCTGCCTTCGGCGAGCCTGGGCGGCAGCATCGGCCTGTTCGAACCGGTGCACGGCAGCGCACCCGACATAGCCGGTACAGACAGTGCCAACCCGGTTGCAACCATCCTGAGCGCAGCCATGCTGCTGCGCCACTCATGGGAACTGCCCGAGGCAGCGGCGCAGGTCGAAGCGGCAGTTCAGGCTGCCCTGGCGAGCCATCCGACCCGGGACCTTGGCGGCAGCGCCGGCACCCGTGAATTCACTGACCAGGTACTCCACAATCTTGAAAGTTCGGCGGTAACAGCATGAGCAAACGGCGCAGCACGGCAATCCACGAAGGGGTGCAGCGGGCACCCAACCGCGCGATGATGCGGGCAGTCGGCTTCGAGGACGAGGATTTCAACAAGCCGATAGTGGCGATAGCCAACGGGCACAGCAACATCACCCCCTGCAACTCAGGCCTGGACCGGCTGGCGACGGCAGCTTCAGACGCCATCCGCGAGGCCGGTGCGATGCCGCAGACGTTCGGCACCATCACCATCTCGGACGGGATCAGCATGGGCACTGAAGGCATGAAACTGAGCCTCGTGTCCCGCGAAGTGATCGCCGATTCCATCGAGACGGTATGCCGCGGCCAGTCGATGGACGGCCTGGTGACCGTAGCCGGCTGTGACAAGAACATGCCCGGCGCGATGATCGGCATCGCCCGGCTGAACATCCCCGCCATCCTCATCTACGGCGGCACCATCAAACCCGGCAAGCTGGACGGCAAGGACCTGACGCTGGTGAGCGTGTTCGAGGCAGTCGGCCAGTACAGTGCCGGCCGCATCCCGATGGAGACGCTCAAGGCAGTGGAAACCCACGCCTGCCCCGGCAGCGGCTCCTGCGGCGGCATGTACACGGCCAACACCATGTCGAGCGCCATCGAGGCAATGGGAATGGCCATGCCCTACTCGTCGACTGTTGCCAACCCCGACCAGGAAGCCGTGACGGGCGCCGCAGCTGCAGCGCGCCAGGTCGTCAAATTGATCGAGATGGACCTGACCCCCAGCAAGATCATGACGCGTGAAGCGTTCGAGAACGCGATCACCGTGGTCATGGCGACCGGCGGCAGCACCAACGCGGTGCTGCACCTGCTGGCCATCGCCCACGCGATGGGTGTGGAACTGAGCATCGACGATTTCGAAGAGATTCGCCGCCGCACCCCGCTGTTCTGCGACCTGAAGCCGAGCGGCGAGTACGTAGCCACCGACCTGCACGAGGCTGGCGGCACGCCCCAGGTCATGAAGATGCTGCTCAAGGCCGGCCTGCTGCACGGTGACTGTATGACGGTGACCGGCAGGACCGTCGCCGAGAACCTCGCTGACGTACCTGACGAGCCGCCCGCCGGTCAGCAGGTGATCCTGAAGTTCGATCAGCCCAAGACCCCGCAGGGACACCTGGCCATCCTGCGCGGCAACCTGGCCCCCGAAGGGTCGGTCGCCAAGACCAGCGGCGTCGGCACTCCCGTCATCACCGGCCCGGCGCGCGTGTTCGAGAGCGAAGAAGACGCACTGGACGCGATCCTGGCCCAGCAGATCCTGGCCGGCGACATCGTGGTCATCCGCAACGAGGGCCCCGTTGGTGGTCCCGGCATGCGCGAGATGCTTGCGCCGACCAGCGCGCTGGTCGGTCAGGGACTTGGCGAGTCCGTCGGCCTCATCACTGACGGCCGTTTCTCCGGCGGCAGCTACGGCCTGGTGGTCGGGCACGTTGCGCCTGAAGCGGCGACCGGTGGGCCCATCGGCCTGGTCCGGGAGGGCGACCTCATAACCATCGACGCGACAAAGAACCTGCTTCAGCTGGAGGTTCCTGAGGACGAGCTTGAGCGCCGGCGCGCCGCCTGGCAGCCGCCGGAGCCGCGCTACACTTCGGGTGTGCTTTCCAAGTACGCCCGCCAGGTGTCGAGCGCCGCCAAGGGCGCAGTCACCGACTGAGCAGGCACCTGCAGGAGGTCCGCATGCCCCGAATAACGATCTTCAACGAGTTCCGCCACGAACGGCAGGATGAGCGGGTCGCCGCCCTGTACCCGGACGGCATCCACAGGACGCTCGAGGATGCGATCCGCGCGCAGTTCGCAGCCGCAGGCACGGATGCTGACCTGACGGTCCGCAGCGCACTGCTGGACGATGACGATCACGGCCTCAGCGAAGAAGTGCTGTCCGCCACCGACACGCTTATCTGGTGGGCGCACCTGGCTCACGATGAAGTCAGCGATGAGGTGGCGGAGCGCGTGCAGCAGGCGGTGCTGTCAGGCATGGGCCTGATAGTCCTGCATTCAGCACATTTCAGCAAACCGTTCCGCAGGCTGATGGGCACCAACTGCTCGCTGCACTGGCGTGAGGGTGACGACTCGGAACGCCTCTGGAACCTGCAGCCCGCCCATCCGATACTGGACGGGATACCAGAATCAATCGAGCTGGAACGCGAGGAGATGTACGGGGAGCGCTTCGACATTCCCGAGCCGGATGAACTGCTGATGCTCAGCTGGTTCAGTGGCGGCGAGGTGTTCCGCAGCCTGTGTACCTGGCAGCGCGGGCACGGCAAGGTCGTCTACTTCCGGCCCGGGCACGAGACTTTCCCGACTTATCACAACCAGCACGTGCTCAGGATCATCGGCAACGCGGCCTCGTGGGCTGCGCGCAGGCTTGACCGGCCTACTGCTGACGCTCCGAACCGGAAGGTTTCGCCTGAGGCTCAGCTGCGCGGGAGCTGACCTCCCACAGAATCCACAGCGAGCCACCAGTCGGGCCGCCGGGCGGAGATCGCCTCCCGCTTCGCCTGATCCTCATCTTCAGCCAGGCCGAAGGCTGTGCTGCCCGAGCCGCTCATCAGAACGCCCTGCAGTCCTTCTGCCCGCAGTTCACTCAGCACTTCCCGGATTTCCGGCACTTCGCGGGTCACCCCGGCCTGCAGGGCGTTCTGCCAGCGTGGTTCTTCCCCTGCTACAAGTGCGTCAACGATCCGCTGCACCGGCTGCCGGCGCGAGAAGTTCTGCAGCCACGCGAAGGCGTCAGCAGCTGACACCGGCACCAGCGGGTTGGCAAGCACCAGGTGTCGCAGCGGCAGTTCCAGCGCGGTAAGGCGTTCGCCGCGCCCGCGTCCGTGAGCAGCGGGGGCGCCAAGAAGCATGAAAGGCACGTCCGAACCCAGGCGCTGCGCCATGGCGGGCAGGCCCGCTCCCTCAGCTTCCGCGGGGTACAGCCGGGCCAGCAGGCGCAACGCCGCAGCGGCGTCGGCTGAGCCACCGCCAAGTCCGGCGGCCAGCGGGATGCGCTTCGTAAGCCGGAAGTGTGCTCCGCCGGCGCCCGTCTGGGCTGCGAACTCTGCGGCTGCCCTGAGCACCAGGTTGTCCTCCACCTGCAAGGTTTCGGCTCCCGGCAGGCCTGGGTCCGCCTGGATGTCCAGCGTGAAACCGCTGTCTGCAGTTTCCGCGTACAGTTCGTCCGCCAGGGTCAGCCGGGCGAAGATCGTGTCGAGCTCGTGGAATCCGTCGCCCCGGCGGGCGGTGACGGCCAGTCCCAGGTTGACTTTGGCGAAGGCAGTCTCGCTGATCACGGGTTCTCCTCCCAGCCTGCCGCCATCACCTCAGCAAGCTTCAGGTCTTCCGGGTGCGTGATCTTGAGCAGCCAGGGGCTGCCCGTCACCAGCTGCACGGGAACTCCAAGCCGGCGTACGAGCGCCGCGTCGTCCGTGGCAAAGAACCGGTCGGCAGTGGCTTGGTCGTGCGCTTCAAGCAGCAGCTGGCGCCGGAACGCCTGGGGTGTCTGTATCAGGGCCAGCTGTTCCCGGTCGACGTTACGGCCGCTTGAGCGCTCTATCAGCGTGTCGGCGACCGGCAGGCTGGCAGTGGCAGCGCCGTTCTCGGCAGCTGCCTGCAGTACGCGGGTCGCGACCTCTGTGGGGAGGAACGGCCGGGCAGCATCGTGGACCACGACGAGCTCGGCCGATGCGGCCTGAACCAGCAGCCTCACCGTTTCCTGCCGGTCAGCTCCGCCGGTTATCACCCTTGCAGCTGGCAGTTCATCCCTGACAGCTGCTTCGAAGCCGGCGGGTGCTGCCACGATGATCTCATCCGTCACCCCGGAGAGGGCGGACGCTGCCCAGGCGAGCAGGCTTCTTCCCCGCAGCCGAACCAGTCCCTTGGGTCCCTTGCCCAGCCGTTCGCCGAGGCCCGCGGCTGGCAGGAGTGCGGCGCTGCTGACGCTCAGAGCAGGAGTCGCAGCGGGTTGGCGAGCAGCTCGCTGGCCACCTGCAGGAACCGTGCGCCCTCCTTGATGTCGAAGTGACCGGACAGGGTGAGTGTGCTGCGGAAGCTGCCGGTTCCTTCGTCATGCAGTATGCGGCCCAGGCTCAGCATGGGTACGCCCAGATCAAGGATCGCTTCGTCCACTTCCAGTCCCGACATGTCTGCGACCGCAAGTGCCAGTGATTCGCGGGCAGAGTCGCCCGCCTGGCCGCCGTCACTCACGTGCTGCAGCTGCTGTGCCAGCGACCTGAAGCCGTTGCCGGCGCCCGTTACGAGCTCGATTCCGGCATCGGTTATGACGGCAGCAGCGATCTCGCTGTCGGAGCCTGCGAACAGACCGGTCTCGGCTGCCGCGCGGCGTGCGCCCCGCAGCAGGAAGGCCAGGGCCGAGATGCTTTCCCCGCCCGAGATCTCGCTGCCGACGAGCGCCTGTGCCTCGCTGAGCTGGCTCACGTCCAGCTGCCGCCTCAGCAGGTTGCCGAAGTCAGCCAGCGGCAGGGCCGCAGGGCCTTCGGCACTGACGGCGGGAACAGCGACCGGCTCTGCCGGCGGCTCGGGATCGTCCGGGGGCACGGGGCCGTCACCGGGCGGATTGAATACGGCGGAGCCGTCGCAGGCAGCGAGCGCCAGCGCGGCCCAGGGGAGAAGAAAGATCCTGCCGAGGCGATTGGAATTGTGCATCGTGCGACCCAGGGCGATGTATGGCTCCAGCGTAATGGACCGCCTCGGCGGGGAAAAGTGCATGTGAACGGCGGCCCCGCGGAGGCGCAAGCGGTGCCGGGCGCTCCATTTGCGGTAAAGTCGGCCAGGATCCAACCAGGGAGAGGCCTGCCGATGCAACGTTACCTGCTCATTCTCACCGCCCTGCTCGCCGCGACCGGCGCACACGCTCAGGACAGTCGCGGCCTTGACCAGACGTTCGAGGCGATCGAGCCGAAGGTCATCGCGTGGCGCCGCGACATTCACCAGCACCCGGAACTGTCGAACCGCGAATTCCGTACCTCCGCGAAAGTCGCGGAGCACCTGCGGGCGCTCGACCTCGACAAGGTGGAAACCGAAATCGCCCACACCGGGGTCGTCGGTACCCTGGTGGGCGGCAAGCCCGGGCCGGTGATCGCGCTGCGCGCCGACATGGATGCGCTGCCGGTGACCGAGGAGACCGGCCTGCCGTTCGCCTCGACCGCCACGGACACCTACCGCGGCCAGACCACGGGCGTCATGCATGCCTGCGGCCACGACGCCCACACCGCGATCCTGATGGGCGTGGCCGAGGCGCTGGTGGGCATGCGCGAGCAGCTGGCGGGGGAGGTGCTGTTCGTGTTCCAGCCGGCCGAGGAAGGCGCGCCCGAGGGCGAGGAAGGCGGCGCCGGGCTGATGCTCGAGGAAGGCGTGTTCGCCGACTTCAAGCCCGGGGCGGTGTTCGGCCTGCATGTCTTCAGCACGCTCAACGCCAACCAGATCGGCGTGCGCGCCGGTCCGACGATGGCGGCGTCGGACCGCTTCGGCATGAAGGTCATCGGGCGCCAGACCCATGGCTCGCGGCCGTGGGGCGGGGTCGACCCGATCATCGCCGCGGCGCAGATCGTCAACCAGTCGCAGGCGATCGTCAGCCGGCAGATGGACATCAGCGCGCAGCCGGTGGTGCTGAGCTTCGGCGCGATCAACGGCGGCATCCGCTACAACATCATTCCCGACTCGGTGGAGCTGGTCGGCACCATCCGCACCTTCGACGAGGACATGCGCGCGGATGTCTTCAGGCGCCTGACCTCGGTCGCCGAACACGTCGCCGCCGCCAATGGCGCAACGGTGGAGACTCAGATCCCGGCGGACGAGGGCAATCCGGTCACCTTCAACAACGAGGCCCTGACCGCGCGCATGCGCCCGAGCCTGGACGCCGCCGCCGGCGCGGGCAACGTGGTCGACATGCCGCTGGTGATGGGCGCGGAGGATTTCTCGCTGTACGCGCGCGAGGTGCCGGGGCTGTTCTTCTTCGTCGGCGCGACGCCCGTCGGCACCGATCCGGCCACCGCGCCGAGCAACCATTCGCCGAAGTTCGATGTCGACGAGTCCGCGCTCGACCTCGGCCTGCGCGCGATGCTGCAGGCCAGCCTCGACTACCTCGCGGGCGACACCGGCGGCTGACCGCGCACGGACGCACGGACGCACGGCGTTTGGCGGGCGTGCGGCCAGCGCCGCCTAGAATGCGCGCATGACATCCCCGCACGATTCCAGCCTCGGGCGCAGCGTCGCCTATCCCGCGCACTACGACCCGTCACTGCTGTTCGCCATTCCGCGTGCACCCGCGCGCGCCGCGCTTGGCCTGGCAGGCGACGCGGCCCTTCCCTTCACCGGCATCGACCGCTGGCACGCCTACGAGCTGGGTTGGCTGGACCGCCGCGGCAAGCCGGTGGTCGCCACCGCCACGCTGTCGGTGCCGGCGGATTCGCCCAACCTGGTCGAATCGAAGTCGCTCAAGCTCTATCTGAACTCGCTCAACAGCACCCGCTTCGACAGCGCGGACGCCCTCGTCGCCCAGGACACTCCCGGTGATCCGGAGAGGCTCGACGTCGTGATCTTTGTGGTGGATCGTCACCGCACCCTCGACAGGCCTCTGGTCATCGTGCTCAATCCGTCCTGGGCACGGTCGGATGCGGTCATCTCGGTGGAGGCCGATGCGCTTGATGCGTCGCTTCTGGAGCGAGGGATCCGGGCCGCCGAGCGGGCGATAAGCTCGGAGGCGTTCGGAGCGAGCGAAGATGTCTTGCTCTCGGTGTCTCGCCTTCAGGGCCCCACCGGCGAGGCCCGTCCGGCCGTCCCCTCGGTCGTCCGAGAGCGGGCACAGTGGGCGGCCGATCATTTCGTGCCGTTGATCGAGGAGCTTCCGCCGATCGATTTCGGACGCATGCGGCACAGACGGCAAAGCAGGTCATCGTGCAGAAGGTGCGCGATGCAGAACGGCTGCGGCAGTTCCGCGAGTATAAGGATCGCGTCGGCGAGATCGTGAACGGTCTGGTCAAGCGGCACGAGTTCGGCAACGTCGTCGTCGACCTCGGGCGCGCCGAGGCGGTATTGCGCAAGGACGAAATGCTGCCGCGTGAGCATTATCGTCGCAACGACCGCGTTCGAGCGGTGATCTTCGACGTTCGCGAGGAGGCGCGCGGTCCGCAGATCTTCCTGACGCGGGCGCGACCTGAGTTTCTTGCGAAACTCTTTGCGCAGGAAGTCCCGGAAATCTACGACGGGATCATCGAGATCAAGGCGGCGGCGCGTGACCCCGGCAGCC
>CALDPK010000022.1 GCA_937911855.1 uncultured Trueperaceae bacterium
GATTGCAGTAACCGTTCAGGCAACATCGACAGCTGTGCCCTATCCAGCGCTACGCTCATGCCCAGCTCAGCACGCCGTTCACCGACAAGATCATCGCCTGATCCCGCACGACCTCCTCCAGATCGTTCGTCGCGCGCAGGCTCTTCGACAAGCTAAAACCCTGCAAGAACAGATGATTCTCATGCGTCGTGTTGATCGACTCGACCAGCTCAGGCTCATGGCACCAGACCAACACCTCGTTGCCTTGCACCGCCAGCAGCTCCGCCAGCGCTGTCCCCCAAGAACCCCCTCCGATCACGCCGATCTTCATCTGTCATCCCTCAAGCCGAGGCGGCCTAGGCCGCAGGTTGGAGCCGCGCCAGCGCGGATGAAACATCACCCGCCCACACTAGACATGACAGTGGCTTGACGCAACACACAGCGCGAGGCGCGAGCACAGGCTCGATTCTGCTTGGAATTCATAGAGCAGACCTTATGATCTCCCGTAACCGTTCACTCTGTTCTTATCAACCTCAACCTAGCTCAGGAGCCTCTTCATGAACCAGCACGAGCCGATGCACCCTGCCATCCTCACCCTCATCGAGCGCGGCTGCCAGATCGAGCGCGACGCTTATGTGGAGCTGAAGGTGCCAGGCGCTGATCAGGTCGACTCACAAGCCGTTCGCCTCTACTGCGCCTCACAGCAGTGGACGCTGCCCCACACCACGGGCGTCCACGCGAGCTTCGAGCAAGAACGGCTGCGTCATAAGCTCGTCAAGCTGTTTAAAGGTGAGGTGCGCGCCGGTGATGCGCGCTTTGACAGCGCCGTGTTCATCACCACCGAGACCGCCCCCACCACCGCCCTCTTGCTCTCCGATCAGGCCGCTCGTCAGGCCATCCTCACCGTCGTCGAAGATGGCGGCTTCGTGGAGATTGAGGATAAGCGCGTGCGCGTCGTCAACGTCGGTCACACCCCGGAGGGCGCACACCTGGATGACACGCAGGTCGCGAGCCTCATCGATCCGGTCGCCAGAACAGAACAGCTTGCGGCCGCGGGGGTGCCCTGGCACTCACTCGGCATGCGGCGCGGCTCGGCTGATCCACGCGGCATCTTCAGGCTGGGACACCTGATCCGCGAGTTCCGCCCCGATGTCGTTCATTCGCATATGGTTCACGCCAACCTGCTGACCCGGCTCACGCGGCTGACCGTGCGCATGCCCCGGCTAATCACCACGGCGCACAATACGGTGGAAGGCGGCCCGCTTTACGACCGCGCCTACCGGCTCACCGACCGGCTCACCGACCTGACCACCAACGTCAGCCACGCCTCGGTGCAGGCGTTCATCGAACGCGGGGTGGCTCCCGCAGGGCGCATCACCTTCGTGGCCAACGGACTCGACCTGAAAGCCTTCCAGGCAGATGAGGCAGCAGCCCGGCGGGTCAGGGAAGAGCTCGGTCTGAGTGGCTTCACCTGGCTGGCCATCGGCCGCCTGGCGCCGGAGAAAGACTTCAGCAATCTGCTCAGTGCCTGGAGCCTGCTACCACCTGGCAACCGGCTGCTCATCGCAGGGTCCGGACCCGAGGAGCAGAAACTCGCTGCCGAGGCCGGTCCGGGCGTGACGTTCCTGGGGCGCCGCAACGACATCCCGGCGCTCATGGCCGCAGCTGACGCGCTGGTCATGTCCTCGCAGGTCGAAGGCCTGCCCATGGTGCTGCTGGAAGCCGGCGCCGCAGGCCTGCCGGTGGTGAGCACCGCGGTAGGTGGAACGGCCGAGATAATCACTGACGGCGAGACCGGAAAGTTGGTGCCGGCACGCAACCATGACGCGCTCGCCCGTGCAATGCTCTCTATGATGGAATTGACCGTGCAGGAACGCGAACAGCTGGCCGCCGCGGCGAAAGCCCGCATCGAAACCGAGTACGGGCTCGAGAGCGTGCTCGACAGATGGGAGCAGCTTTATGCAGACCGCACCTGAAGCCGGACGACTGCTCATCAGCGCCAGCATCCCCGAGATGATCGAAGTGTTCCTGCTGCCCTACGCCCGTCATATGCGGGCGAAAGGCTGGCGCGTGGACGCCCTGGCCAACGGCGCCACCAGCTCCGCCCTGTGCCGCGAGAACTTCGATCACACGTACGACATCGACTGGAGCCGCAACCCCCTGGACCTGCGCAACCTGGTCACGCTGCCCAAGGAGATCCGCGAGCTGGTCCAGCGCAACGCCTACGACGTGGTGCACGTCCACACTCCCGTCGCCGGCTTCGTCGTGCGCTTCGCGCTGCGCAAACTGTTCCACCCCAAGGTCGTCTACACGGCCCACGGCTTCCACTTCTACCGGGGCGGCAACAGGATCCGCAACAGCGTGTTCCGCACCGCGGAACGCTTAGCTGGGCGCTGGACGGACGAACTGATAGTCATCAACAGCGAGGATTACGACGCAGCCATCCACGAGTACCTGGTGCCAGCCGGCCACCTGCACTACATGCCCGGCATCGGCATCGACCTGAAACGCTTCCACTTCGAACCGCTCAGCCAGGAGGAGATCTCAGCCCGGCGCAGCGCCCTTGGCCTGCCGCTGGACGTGCCGCTCGTGCTGATGGTGGCGGAGTTCATTCCCCGCAAACGCCACGAAGACGCACTGAACGCGTTCGCTGCCGTCTGGAGCGGCGCGCACCTGCTGCTGGTCGGCAAAGGTCCGCTCGAGGACGACGTGCGCCAGCAGGCAGCCAGCCTGGGCCTGAGTCGCCGGGTGCACTTCCTGGGCTACCGCGACGACGTTCCGGAGCTCATGGCCATCAGCCACCTGCTGCTGCTCCCGTCGCTGCAGGAAGGCTTGCCGGTGAGCGTCATGGAAGCGATGAGCATGGGCGTGCCGGTCATCGGCACCGACATCCGCGGCAGTCGCGACCTGCTGGGCGACGGTGCCGGGGTGCTGGTGCCTGTCAACTCGCCGGCCGCGCTGGCCCACGCGATGAACGCCCTGCTGGCCGACAAGGACCAGCGGGAGCTGCTGCGCGCGAACGCCCGCGAGCGGGTCAAGCAGTACGCCTTGGAGCCGCTGCTTGAAGCACACGAAGCGCTTTATACAAAGTTACTGGGCTCAGTCCAGTTGGAGCGTGAGGCCCAGCTCGTTGATCCCGCTGGCACCGTTCCAAAGCGGTGAGCCCGAGACCGGGTCCACCGCTGCGAACCTGATGCTGTAAGCCGGATTGCCCGCCAGGCTTGCTGAGCCGTCTGGCAGTGCGATAGCCAGCTGCCAGCTGCCCGCAGGCAGGTCGCCGGGGAGTTCGTAGGGGACGGTCGTCAGTTCGCCGGCGAGTGGCAGCGCCAGCCGGGCATCAGGCGCGATCGTCACCGTGCGGTGCTCGCCAGTTGCGCCGTTCGTGAGGACAAGCTGCAGTGGCCGTGGGTTGTAGAGCTTGCCGAAGCCGCTGTTGCGGATGGTCAGGCGCAGTACGGGCGGTGCCCCGGGCGGACCTGTGTCCAGGGTGGACTGCAGCAGTTCGAACCGGTAGCCCAGGCGCCGTTCGATCTCCGGGTAGCAGTTCCCGGATCGCCACCTGTTGAGCACGTCCCTGTTGTAGCCGTGGTTCAGGTAATCCCAGTTGAATTCGGCGAGTTCCCGCAGGGCGTTCGCGCATTCCTGGCGGTTCCCTATTTCAGGGTGCGAGCAGGTTTCTCCCCCCGTGACCGTGAATGGCGTGTGCGCCTTGGTGTAGGGCACGTCGTAATCACTGGGGAAGGTGCCTACGTCATCGCGTCCCGCGAGGAAGCAGTCGTTGACCAGCCCGATCCGCGCCTGGTCGTGCGCCGTGAACGCGCGGGCGGGCTCGAACAGGTCATCCGAGGCGAGCACGTGCCGGATGTGGAACGGCGTCCGTATCTGCAGCATCCGTTCCGGTGGAAGCGCCTCGAGCAGAGCTCCGGCGATCCGGCGTTTGGAGGCGCGGTCCGTCAGCTGGCTCTCCGCACCGTGCCATTCACCCCAGCGGCCGATGAAACCCGCCTGCAGGACGGCGATCACGTCGGCGTTCCTGCGCAGCAGCGGCGTCAGCTGTTCGATGTGACGGAGAGCCCAGTCGAGCGACGTGTCCGGTGCTGGCCCGAAGTTGTAAGCGAAGCGGGGGATGACTTTCTTGCCGCTATCGCGGACGACGTCGAAACCGCGTTGCAGTTGGTCGAGCAGCTCCTGTGGCAGATCACTGTTGCGGTACTCGTCCAGTCGCACGTAGCTGCGCAGCAGGGTGATGCTGTCCGGAACGTCGATCCCCCGGACATCTATGAGTTCGATCTCGTCATGGAAACCGCGTTCGGGATTCGGGAAATTCGAAGAGTCGGGCAGGTACCGTACGAGCTGCCGCTGTGCGCCTTCGCTTGGCGCTGGCAGTTCGACTGATGGTGGTGCTTCAGACGGTGGGGACTGCAGCGGCTGCACCGCGCATGCCACGGCCGTCATGAGCAGGATTATTAAGGCGAGAACCCTCTGCATCACGACAGTTCCTGAACAGGTGCACGACTGACAGGGTCGACCGCCGCGCTTGCGGGTCTCCGGGCGAAGCGCAGGAGGCGGAGCAGATAAGCCAGCAGCACGCCGATGACTATGGCCAATGCCGCAGCCGTGATCAGGCCTCGCCCGTCGCGCTCACTCGGAACTTCAGCTTCCGAGAGCATGCTGAGCTGGCTCACCGGCAGTGTCGACTGCAGCTCAGCCAGGTCACGCAGGCGCTGGTCACGCGCGAGCAAGAGCTCAGGTCCGGGGGCAGCTGACGTGGCTATCCGGGCGTTCAGTTCAGCCAGCTCGCCTTCCAGGCGGTCGCGCCATTCCTGCAGGGGCCGCAAGGTCCGCTCCTGGTCCCAGCGGACGAGTTCACGGGCAACGGCCGTGGCGACTTCAGCTGCGTCGAGCGGACTGGCCGCCCGGTACTGCACGCGGACGACGCTCGACTGCAGCTGGTTGTCGCTCTGCACACGGAGGTTGCTGAGTATCTCGAAGTCTTCGGGCAAGGTTGAGAAGCTGCCCCAGTTGGCGCGTACTTCGTCAAGGACAGTGCCGTCACTGACTGCGGCGCGGTACAGCGCCGGGTCCAGGCTGCCGGGCAGGATGCCGCGGACGGCATTCGGCGTCTGGTCCTGCCGTACTGACAGAAGGTAAGCCACGGCGGTGTACGAATCCGGGCGCTGCTGTGACAGCATCCAGACGCCAGCGACACCGAGCGTCGCGAGGATGATCGCCAGCGGCAGACCCCTGATGACGAAGCCGATCACGTCCCGCAGCGGGATGAGCACGAACGTTTCGGCTGCGGCGCCGCGCTTCATCAGGAGCGTGGCTCCGGGTCACCCATGAACTCAGGCATCGTGGCGTGACCGTCGGCCGAGACGCCGTCGCGTTTCAGTACCGTCAGCACGGTGAGCCAGAGGATCTTCAGGTCGAGCCACAGCGTGTGATTGTCCACGTACCAGACGTCCATCTCGAAGCGCTCGTCCCAGCCGACCGCGTTGCGACCATTCACCTGCGCCCAGCCGGTGATGCCGGGCCGGACCTCGTTGCGGCGCGCCTGGCGCTCGGTGTAACGGTCCAGGTAGGCCATGATCAGCGGGCGTGGTC
>CALDPK010000023.1 GCA_937911855.1 uncultured Trueperaceae bacterium
CGCTGGTGACGCCCCTTTACCGCCTGCACGAACTCCCCTATTACTGGATTGGTCTGAAGATGTACGACCTGTTCTCGGGCCGCGGCTTCCGGATCGGTGCCAGCCGGCTGCTGAACCGCGAGAAGACATTGAAGCGCTTGCCCGGTCTGCGCGCCGACGGGCTGCGCGGTTCGGTCATGTACTACGACGGCCAGTTCGACGACAGCCGCATGAACGTCGCCCTGGTGCGGACCGCTGCCGCGCATGGCGCGGTCGTGCTGAACCACGCTGCGGTCACCGGTCTCGGGGCTGAAGCCGGGAGGATCTCCTCAGCCACGGTGCGAGATCAGCTGGGCGGCACTTCCGTGGAAGTTTCCGCCCGCGCGGTCATCAACGCAACCGGACCGTTCGTGGACGAAGTCCGCCGTATGGACAACCCCGCAGCTCCGGACATCCTGACCGCGTCTTCCGGCACGCACATCGTCCTGGCCGGCGACATCCTGCCGGGCGACAGCGGCATGCTCATCCCCAAAACCCACGACGGCCGCGTGCTGTTCCTCTTGCCCTGGCAGGGCCACACGCTCGTGGGCACGACCGACGACCCGGCTGAGGCCAGCGCTGATCCGAAGGCACCCGAAGCGGACATCGATTACCTGCTTGATTACCTGAACAAATATCTGGACCGGAGCTTCACGCGCGCTGACGTCCTGTCGTCTTGGACGGGCTTCCGCCCGCTCGTCAAGCCGCAGAAATCAGTTGGTACCGCACAGATCACCCGCGATCACCACATCGAGGTCTCGGAGCGCGGCCTGGTGACCGTGACCGGCGGCAAGTGGACCACTTACCGGCACATGGCCAGCGACGCCCTGGGGCGCGCGATCTCCTCAGCGAAGCTGCAGCCCACCAGCGCCAGTCGGACTGAGAACCTCGCGCTCATGGGCGCCGATGGCTACAGTCCCGGCCTCGCATCCGAACTGGCCTCGCGCTTCAAAGTCGATCCGGATGTTGCCGTTCACCTGGCGCACGCGTACGGCGGCGAGGCGGAAGGCGTCCTGAATCTGGGCAAGGAACGCGGTCTGCTTGGCCGTCTGCACCCGGACCATCCGTATCTGGAAGTCGAAGTCATCCAGGCCCGCGACAGCGAGTACGCCATGACAGCCGACGACGTTCTGGAACGGCGGCTGCGGATCGGTTTCCTTGACCGCTCCGCAGCCGAAGCGATTCGTCCGCGCGTCGAGGAGCTTCTCTCTTCCTGAGTTAAGGCAGCCAGCCGACCAGTCGCTGGACGTTCGTCCTCGTGATCAACTGACTGTCACCAGGTTCGATCGCCGCGCCTCGGTGGTTCGGGATCACGAATATGCCCGACTGGAAGTCCTCGTGATATTCGACGAATGCGATTTCTGAACCGTTGGGGGAGAATACTGCACTCATATGTGGCATCGAGCCTGTGGTCAGCTGGTGTGGTGCGCTGCCATCGATTCTGAACGGAGCTTCCTTCACGAACACCTCGCCTTCGAGCGAGTACAGCAGCTCGTCACCATCTGCGTTCAAGATGAGTCCGGTTACGCTGTTTTCATTTCCCCAGGCATCGGCAAAGAACCCTGCGATAAGCGTCAGGTCCGGCCGGGTGTTGCCAGCAGCTTCATGGACATCGACCGAGACGATCGCACCTTCATAGTCAACCTCGCTTACGCCGCTCAGGTCCATACTGAAAGCCAGCCGCTCGTTATCAAGCCACACTACCGACTCGCCGATGACATCCT
>CALDPK010000024.1 GCA_937911855.1 uncultured Trueperaceae bacterium
GACATCGACGGACTTGGTGATGGTTTCACGGTAGGCGACCTGAGGTGCACCGACGCTGGCGTTCACGTTGAATTCGCGGCGGAGCCGGTCAACGATGATCTCCAGGTGCAGCTCACCCATGCCCGAGATCTTGGTCTGGGCGGTTTCCGGGTCGGTTTCCACGCGGAAGGTGGGGTCTTCTTCGGCCAGCTTGACGAGACCGTTGGACAGCTTGTCCTGGTCGGCCTTGGTTGCCGGTTCGATGGCCACGGTGATCACGGGTTCCGGTGCGTCGATCGACTCAAGCAGGATCGGGTGATCGGAATCACTGAGCGTGTCGCCCGTACCGGTGTCCTTGAGCCCGATTACGGCGCCAAGGTCGCCAGCGCCGATGGTTTCGACTTCCTCGCGGGAGTTGGCGTGCATCTTGAGCAGGCGGCCGATACGTTCCTTCTTGCCCTTCGAGGCGTTGTAAACGTAGGTGCCCGATTCGAGCTTGCCGGAGTAAACGCGGACGAAGGTCAGGCGGCCCACGAACGGGTCCGTCATGATCTTGAACGCCAGCGCGGAGACGGGGGCGTCCACATCGGGAGCGCGGGTGTCCTCTTCGCCGGTTTCAGGGTTGATGCCCTTCATGGGGGGCACGTCGAGGGGGCTGGGCAGGTAGGCGGCAACTGCGTCGAGCAGGCGGGGTACGCCCTTGTTCTTCAGTGCCGAACCGCACATGACCGGGAAGATCTTCAGGCCGATGACTGCTTCACGCAGGGCAGCCTTGAGCAGGTCCACGGGCACTTCTTCGCCTTCGAGGTAGAGCATGGCTACGTCGTCGCTGACGTCGGACAGTGCTTCGACCAGGAGGGCACGCTTCTCCGCGGCAATTGCCTGCAGGTCAGCCGGGATGTCGGTTTCTTCGACTTCCGTGCCGATGTCGTTGCGGTAGTAGTAGGCCTTCATCTCCAGAAGGTCGACTACGCCCTCGAACTTGTCTTCCGCACCGATCGGCCAGTCGATGGCGACAGCGTTGGCGCCGAGGCGCTCCTTCATGGTGCTGACGACCAGGTTCATGTCGGCGCCGGTCTTGTCCATCTTGTTGCCGAAGGCGATGCGGGGTACGTGATATTTGTCAGCCTGACGCCAGACGGTCTCGGACTGCGGTTCAACGCCCTGGCTTGAGTCGAACACTGCGATTGCTGCGTCAAGGACGCGCATGCTGCGCTCGACTTCCATGGTGAAGTCGACGTGCCCGGGGGTGTCGATGACGTTGATCCGCGTGTCATGCCAGAAGGCCTGGGTTACGGCTGAAGTGATGGTGATGCCGCGCTCGCGCTCCTGCTCCATCCAGTCCATCTGGGAGGCGCCTTCGTGCGTCTCGCCAGTCTTGCGGATACGACCGGTATAGAAGAGGATGCGCTCTGACAGGGTGGTCTTGCCGGCGTCAATGTGCGCGGCGATCCCTATGTTGCGCGTCTTGCGAAGATCGATTTTGGTGCTCGTTGCCATTAGTCTCCCTCGGCCCGGCGCGGTTCAAACCACGCTGCTGGCCGCTGCGTCATTTACCAGCGGTAGTGGGCGTACGCACGGTTAGCTTCTGCCATGCGCTCCACGTCGTCTTTCTTCTTGACAGCTCCGCCACGGCCCTGTGCAGCATCCAGCAGTTCACCGGCTACACGCTCGACGGCGGTGCGCTCGGGACGTGAGTCCGAAGCAGCTACCAGCCAGCGCAGTGACAGCGACATCGCACGGCGCGGACCGACTTCAACCGGAACCTGATAGGTGGATCCACCGACACGGCGGCTGCGCACTTCAGTGCGGGGCCGGACGTTGTCCATGGCAGTGCGGAAAACCTTGAGGGGCTCCTGACCGCTGCGCTCCTGGATCAGGCGGCACGCGCTGTAGAAGATGCGGCTGGCAAGGTTCTTCTTGCCGTCGCGCATCAGCTTGTTGATGAAAGCGGTGACCGTAGTGTCGTTGTAGACCAGGTCACGCTCGATCGGGCGAATTTCTGCTCTTCTTCTGCGTCCCATGACTTATTTCGCCTTCGGCTTCTTGCTTCCGTACTTGCTGCGACCCTGGTTGCGCTGGACGTAACGGCCAACACCTACGCCCTGGGCGTCAAGCGCACCGCGGACGATGTGATAGCGAACGCCGGGCAGGTCTTTCACTCGACCGCCACGGATAAGGACAGAGGAGTGTTCCTGGAGGTTGTGCTTCTCACCGGGGATGTAGGCCGTGACCTCAAATCCGGTTGAAAGGCGGACACGCGCGATCTTGCGCAGTGCCGAGTTGGGCTTACGCGGGGTCTGGGTACGCACGGCCGTGCATACACCCCGCCGCTGGGGGCTGCCTTTAAGGGCAGGGACCTTATTTTTGCGCTTGATCGTCTTGCGACCCTTACGCAGCAGTTGGTTGACTGTAGGCAAATCACCACTCCCTTTCGAGTTCCTGACTGAAGCCTCCAGTGCGTGGCGGGCAAAAGGAGACCTTTATTGAATTCCGAACAGTCGTTCTGGTCACGCTTTCATGCTCGTGACACAAACCTTCCCCTGGACCCAACGTTGCGGGCCTAGGGGACAAACCTAGCTACTATACGGCTTAATGCCCGTGCCCGTCAACCTTCCCGGTAACTTGCGCCAGCTGGTTTCCGGGTACCGCCCTCCGCCTGCGGCCGGGCTGCCACATCTATAATCGAAACCATCACCCGATTGCTGAAACCAGCAGACAAGGAGCGTTGCAGTTGAGCAACCTGAACGGACCCAAAGCCCCCACGGATGACAGGATCACCTTCGCAGATTTCCTCAAGGTAGACATCCGCGTGGGCCAGCTTGCTGCCGTGGAAGAATTTCCCGAAGCAAGGAAGCCTGCCTACAGACTGACGGTTGACTTCGGACCGGAACTCGGCACGCGCCGGAGCTCAGCCCAGATAACCGAGCTTTACACTCCCGAGGAGCTCGTAGGAAGGCGGGTAATGGCCGTGGTGAACTTCCCGCCGAGGCAGATCGGGCCTGTCATGTCCGAAGTGCTGGTACTCGGCTTCTCGGACGAACAGGGCCGGATCGCCCTGGCCGTCCCGGATGCTGACGTTCCGCTGGGAGCCAGGCTGCACTAGCCCTTCACGCCGCCGGCTGCATGATCGCCGGTGAGCGTGTCCTGGAACGAGTAGAACACCAGCAGGATCGGTATGGATCCCAGCACTGCCGAGGCCGCCAGCGCACCCCACTGGGTGTCGAACCGCCCGGTCGTGAAGTTCCTGAGTCCCATGCCGACGGTCCAGTTCTCCTGGCCCTGCAGCAGCGTGTTGGCCAGGATGAACTCGCTGTAAGTTCCGATGAACTGCATCAGGAAGATGAACAGCAGCATCGGCATGCTGAGCGGCAGGATCACCCGGACGAAGGCACCCCAGCGGGTGGCGCCGTCGACCATCGCCGCTTCCTCGAGGCTGGGGCTCAGGCTTTCCAGGTAACCCTTGAAGATCCAGGCGGAGAAGGCGATGGCGCCGCCCGAGTAAGCGAGGATCAGCCCGCTGAAGGTGTTGAGCAGGTCCAGGCGCACCATGAGCCAGTAGATGGCCACGAGTGCCATGAAGCCCGGGAACATCTGTACGAACACGAATGTCATCAGCGTCTGGTAGCGGCCTTCGAACTTCATGCGCGCGAAGGCGTAGCCGGCGGTCGAGCTGATCAGCACCGCGAATATGCCGGTCAGTCCGCTCACCAGCAGCGTGTTGCGTATATACAGCAGTATCGCGCGTTCGCTGGAAGCGGTGCCTCTCTCGCCAGCTGCACTGATCGAGTAGAAGTTCGCCGGCGTGATGCTCACCACCAGTGCCGCGACGGACACGAAGATGCCTATGCCCAGGTACCTGGAAAGCATGTCGGAGCGGCCCACCGAGATGGCGGCGGTGCGGGACATCAGCTTCACGACGACCACCGCGAGCAGCAGCACCAGCAGGATGCCGAGCAGGAGCCAGTGCAGTGTATCCAGGTGGGTCTCACTCAGCACGCGTTCGTACTGGACGGTGGAGATCCGCTCCGGGTCAGGCCAGACGCCGGCACGCACGAAAATGTTGCCGGTCGACGGCAGCGCTGTCGCCAGGGTGTTGTTGCGGTTGAACGAGACGGCCAGCAGGTAGACGATCGGGTAGAAGACCGCGGCGACGATTCCCAGCAGCAGCAGGTGCGTCCCGGCCGTCACCGCGTAGGCGACGGCCTTGCCCGGACGGGTCGCCCTGCCCCAGGCCCAGGCTGTGAGGCCAATGCCCACGACTCCGGTCAGGAACGCGCCCAGCAGGTTGCGCCAGCCGCCCGGCAGCACGACGAAGCGCTGCCTGATTATGGGATCTTCCATGCTGGCAAGCAGCCACCAGATGATGGCGGCGGTGGCAATGACGATCATGGGAACGAGTGCCATGAAGACCGGGTTGCGCTGTCTCATGCCTTGCCTTCCTCCGTCAGGGCTCCGGTGACCCGGAAGTTGATGAGGCTCACGGCGACCGTGATGATGAATATGAGGATCGAGATCGCCGAGCCCAGGCCGTAGGCGTAACCACCCTGAGAACGGAAGGCCTCGTTGTAGGCCCAGCT
>CALDPK010000025.1 GCA_937911855.1 uncultured Trueperaceae bacterium
GGCCAGGACAAGCGCATGGAATGGGCCGACGGCCTCGACGTTCCGCTCGTCGAGGACAACCCCGACTTCGAAGTGCTGTTCTTCGTCGGTTGCGCCGGTTCGTACGACCCCGCTGCCCAGCAGACCACCCGTTCGATGATCCGCATCCTCGAGCAGGCCCGCATCAACTACGCGGTACTCGGCAAGAACGAGCGCTGCACCGGCGACCCGGCCCGCCGCGCCGGCAACGAGTACCTGTACTGGCAGCTCGCTTCCGAGAACGTCGAGTCACTCAAGGGCATCATGACGCCGACCGAGCTGAGCGGCGAAGAACTGTCGGAGAAACTCGATCCTGCCAAGCGCAAGCGCGTGCTAACCACCTGCCCGCACTGCTTCAACGCCTTCGCCAACGATTACCCGCAGCTGGGCGGCGACTTCGACGTCATGCACCACACGCAGCTGATCCAGGAGCTCATGGACGCCGGCAGGATCCCGCCGATGAACCTGGACAAGAAGATCACCTTCCACGATCCGTGCTACCTGGGCCGCCACAACGGTGAGTTCGATGCCCCGCGCGACGTGCTGGCGAGCGGCGGCAACGTGCTGCTCGAGATGGAACGCAGTCGTGAGAAGTCGTTCTGCTGCGGCGCCGGCGGCGCGCAGTTCTGGAAGGAAGAGGAAGAAGGAACGGAACGCGTCGCCGACAACCGCTTCGCGGAGGCCGCAGCTACCGGCGCCGAGATCGTGGCGACCGGCTGCCCGTTCTGCAAGGTCATGCTCGATTCAAGTGACGCTGCGGGCGGCGAATCCTCACCCGAAGTGAAAGACGTGGCGCAGCTCGTTGCGGAATCGCTGGACCGGATGCAGAACGCGCTTGACAGCATGCAGCCGCGACCCCAGGCCTGAGAACCGTTACCAGTCGCTGCTGGCGAGGATTCCCTGCAGGTCGCCTGTCAGGTGCTGCAGGCGGCTGGTGGTGTACAGCATGCGGAAGTGGCCTGAGCGGTCGAGCAGCATGACGGCGTCCGTATGCACGACCTCGGTGCCGATGTCGTTGTAGGCCACGTAGAAAGCCGCAGCTGCGTTCGCGATCTGCTCGTTGCTGCCGCCCAGCCCGATGAAGTCCTCGTGGAAGATGGTCGCATAATCCTGGGTGACCTGGGGCGTATCGAAGCCCGGGTCGATGGTGACCATGACGACGTTCAGGTCGTCGGGTTCGCCCAGGTCGCGGTACGCGTCGGCCAGGCGCGCCATCGTCAGCGGACACACGTCGGGGCAGCGGGTGTAGCCGAAGAACAGGGCCGTGACCTTCCCGTCGAAGTCGCCCAGCGATACTTCCTGGCCGTCAGCACTCTCGAAATCCAGATGGGTTACGTCGATGGGATTGTCGAGCGGCGCGCCCACGGGCTCGGGTGTTCCTGCCAGAAGCATCCCGCCCGTGTAGGCGGCGACGCCGGCGGCTGCCAGGCCGAGCACTATCAGGGCGATGCGGAGAGTCGGGTTCATGACTGCAAGTATATGCGTGGGGGTCGCGAATTCGGGTCGCTTGCCGGAGCGGCGCCGGGGTGCGATATGCGGGCGCGGGATGTGCCGGCGGCCGTGGGTCGGGGTTCGTGTTCGTGGCGACGACGTGGCGGGCATTGCGGCCGGGGGAGGTACTCACGTCGTAAGTACGTTGTCAGTACCTGCGGGCGTTGGTTGGGGCCCGTTTCGGTGCCGGGGCGGGCATTCTGATCGCGGGTGGTACTTACGTCGTCAGTACAGCGTAAGTACCAGCGTGGGTTTTAAGCCAGGGTCCGAAGCAGGAGGCTGTCAGGCAGCGGGTTTCTCGGGGTACTTACCTCGTGAGTACGTCGTCAGTACCTGCCCAGGAATCAATCGACATTCGCAGCCGCGTAATCACGCAGCGCATCGATCCGCAAAGTGTAGATCCCGCGGGTTCCCTGCAGCACGCCGGCCCGGCGCATCTCCGCGAGCGCGAAGCTGGTCGTCTCGCGCGCGGCCCCGATCATGGCGGCCAGGTTGTCGTGGGTGAGCGGCAGCGTCAGCCGGGTCTGGCCGTCCGAACGGTGCTGCCCGAACCGTTCCGCGAGGCGCGCGAACGTGCGGGCCAGGCGAGCGGGCACCGGCAGTTCGCCGTCCTCGATCGACTCCAGCAGCTGATGCTGCTGCCGGCTCAGTGCCTCGAGCCGTGCTTCCTGAGCAAGTGAACCGTTGTTCGCCAGGACGCTGACCTTTACGCTGCTGCTCAGGGCGTCGGCGTTCTCGCCGCTGACTTCGCTCAGAGTGTTCACTGCGCCGATCAGGTCGCCCGGGCCGGCCACGCCGACGATGCGTTCGCGACCCGCGGCCGTGTCGAGGAATAGTTTGAGCAGTCCGGCTTCGACTCGGTACACGCTTGCAGCGGGGTCGCCCCGGCGGTACAGCGAATCACCCCGGGTGAGTTCCAGCGTCGCCAGAACCACCGGTTGCGTGCCGGGGGGCAAAGAGCGTGTTGCAATTCCGCTCCTGCTGCTCAGGTTGCTCATTGCGGCGATTGTACGACGTGACCCGCGTCACTGGCGGCTCTCAGCGCACAGAAACATGAACGGTGCGGCCGCGCACCAGCGTGCGGACCGGCCAGCCGCGGAGTTCCTCACCGTCCCACGGTGTGAACTTCGCTTTGGTGTTGAACAGCTGCGGATCGACCTGGCGGGCGGTGTCGAGGTCGAGGAGTGTCACGTCTGCGGGGGCGCCCTCTTCGAACAGCGGCTGCTGCCAGCCCATGACGCGCGCCGGACCGCCCTGCAGCAATTCCAGCAGGCGCTCCAGGCTGAGTTTGCCGCCAGCAACCAGCCGGGTGTACAGCAGCGGGAAGGCGACTTCCAGGTTGGCGATGCCGAACGGAGCCTGCAGCAGGTCGCGTTCCTTCTCCGCGCGGGTATGGGGCGCGTGGTCGGTTCCGATGGAGTCAACGGTGCCGCGGCTGATGGCGTCGAGCAGATACTCCACGTCCTCGGCGGTGCGCAGGGGCGGCGCGACCTTGAACACCGGGTTGAAGCTGCGCAGCGATTCGTCGGTGAGCGTCAGGTGCTGGGGAGTGACCTCCGCGGTCACCGGGGCTCCCTGCTGCTTGAACCACTCGATGACCTGCATGCCGCGCTTGCTGCTGACGTGCGCGATGTGCACGCGCGCGCCGGTCATGAGCGCCACTTCGCAGTCCCGGAAGATGGCTACCGCTTCAGCCGCTGCGGGGTTGCCGGGCAGGCCGAGCTCGAAGCTCACGCGGCCTTCGTTCATCACGCCGTCCTGACGCAGTGACGGGTCCTCGCTGTGGGTCTGGATGACCAGGCCCAGTTCGCGCACGTACTCCGCCGCGCGGCGCATCAGGTGTGAGTCAGCCACGGGGATGCCGTCGTCGGTGATCATCACGGCACCGGCGCGCTGCAGGGCCGCATAATCGGCGAGCACCTCGCCTTTCAGGCCGACGCTCAGTGCAGCCGCCGGGTGCAGCCGCGCCTGGCCGATCTGTTCGGCTTTGGCGATGAGGCTGCTGACCAGGGCGGGGTCATCCACGACCGGGCTGGTGTTCGCCATCGACACGACCGTGCCGAAACCGCCTGCGGTCGCGGCGGCAAGGCCGGTGGACAGGTCTTCCTTGACTTCCTGGCCGGGCTCGCGCAGGGGCACGTGCAGGTAGATGAAGGCAGGGGTGACTGTCAGGCCGCGGGCGTCGATGATCTCGTCGGGCACCAGGTTGAGGTTCTCGCCCAGGACCTTGTCGTCCCGCAAGAACAGGTCGGTCTTGCGGCTGCCGTTCGCGTCTGTAAGCGTTCCGTTGCGTATTGCGGTTATCACGTTCAGTTCCTTCTTCAGCGCCTGCCCACGAGCAGGTTGTAGAGGACGGCCATGCGCACGGGAACCCCGTTCGCGACCTGTTTGAGGATGACGCTTCGCTTCGAGTCAGCGAGTGCGCCTTCCAGCTCCAGATCCCGGTTCATCGGGCCGGGGTGCATGACCAGGGCGTGTTCGTCAGCGAGTTTCATGTGCGCGCTGCGGAGCTGGTACCGGTCGACGTACTCGGCCAGCGAGGGGAGCAGGCCGGCCTGCATGCGCTCGGTCTGCAGCCGCAGCGCCATCACCGCGTGTGCGCCTTCGACCGCTTCGTTCACGTCGTGGGTCAGGGTCACGCCGTCCCCGGCGAGTTCCTCAGGCAACAGCGTGCGCGGTCCGCACAGGGTCACTTCGGCGCCGAGCGTCCGCCACAGGCTGATGTTCGAGCGGGCGACGCGGGAATGGACGATGTCGCCGATGATGGCGAGCTTCTTGCCTGCGAACTCCTGCGGACCTGTTCCCTCGTAGCTGCGGGAGAACGTGTAGGCGTCCAGCAGTGCCTGGGTGGGGTGGGCGCGGCGGCCGTCGCCGGCGTTGACGATGGCGGCGTCCGTCCACTGGCTGATCTGCCGGGTTGCGCCTGCGACCGGGTGGCGGACCACGTACAGGTCGGCCTGCATGGCGTCGATCGTCTCGATGGTGTCGCGCAGGCTCTCGCCTTTGCTGAGCGAGGATCCCCCTGAGCTGAACGTGACCACGTCAGCGCTCTGCGCTCTGGCGGCACGGTCGAACGACAGGCGGGTGCGGGTCGAGTCCTCGAAGAAGAGCAGTCCGACGGTGAAGCCCTGCAGCGCGGGCACCTTCTTGATGGTGCGCTGCATGACCTGGGCCATGACGTCGGTTGTTCCGAACAGTGCGTGCAGTTCCGCGGCAGTCCAGTCCTGCAGGTCGTGCAGGTGGGAGTGCTGGATTCTGTCGGCCGGCGGAAGCGAGTCCGCCGCAGTCACTCGGTAAGCTCCAGCAGCTGGACGGCGTCCTCGCCGTCGATTTCAGTGAGTTTCACCTTCACGACTTCGGTGCGGCTGGTAGGCAGGTTCTTGCCCACGTAATCGGCGCGCAGCGGCAGTTCGCGGTGGCCGCGGTCGACCAGGGCGGCGTACTGGATTACTGACGGGCGCCCCATGTCCACCAGCGCGTCGATCGCGGCGCGGGTGGTGCGGCCGGTGTAGAAGACGTCATCCACCAGCACCACGCGCATGCCCGAGATGTCGAAATCGACTTCGGTGCGCTTGACGACCGGCTGCAGGGCGATCTCGGTCAGGTCATCGCGGTACAGGGTGATGTCAAGCTGGCCCACGTTCGGCCGGGTGTGCTCGAACTTGTCGATGAGGTCCGCGAGCCGGTTGGCGAGCGGCACGCCGCGCGTATGGACGCCGACCAGAGCCAGGTTGTCGGCGCCGCGGTTGCGTTCGATGATCTCGTGCGCCATCCGCATCAGGGCTCGGGAGAGCTCCTGGGCGTCCATGATGTCGGCCTTGTGCGTCAGGTTGCGGTTGTTGGCTGGCGTCATGAAAAAAGCCGCTCCAGTTCGTCTGTCCGGCGGCTGATTGGCTGTGCTGACATGTTTTCCTTCCCTTCCCGGCCTCGCAGGACCGACTTAAAGGTTCACCGCCTGATTATACAGCCTGATTCCGGAGTTGGGTGATTGCAGGTGAGGAGTGACGCAGATGTGGCGAAATTGCCACTATGTCCAGTACCATGAGGCACACCATATCTTCCGTAAGCCGCACGAGGAAACGCTCAGTGTTCCAGTCCGTAAGAACGAAGTCGCACGAATTTATCTGAAGATTCTGGCCGCAAGCCTGGAGCTGTT
>CALDPK010000026.1 GCA_937911855.1 uncultured Trueperaceae bacterium
CCGCAAGTCCGCCGGCGAGCTCCTCTGTAGTGTCCCGTCCGTAGGGGGTCGGCGTGCGCGTCCCCACCATCGCGATCGAAGGCCGCTCCAGATGCTCCAACGAACCGGCGGCAAAGAGCAGAAAGGGCGGCTCGTGAACGGTGCGGAACGCGTCCGGGTAGAGCGGGTCGTCCGGGACAGCCGTGGTGCTCAGTATCCAGTTGGGGAAGGCACTCTCAACCTCGCCTGACGCGCGCAGCTGGTCCACCAGATCCCGGGTGGCTGATTCATCGAGACCCGGCGCGCGGTAGAAGCCCAGGGTCGTCCGACCGGTGTCGTATTCACTGAGCTGTTCGAACGTGACGCCCTGGTAGCTGAAGTCGCCGCTGGCCTCGAAGGTGAACGCACCCACGCTGGCGGTGGTGCCGAACTGCACGTCCGGGCGGCCACGCTTGAACACGACGAACAATTCGCCCGGCGCTACCGGTGCGACTTCAGATGTGACGGTCTGCGAGGTGGTGCTTGCAGCTGGCTCTGACCGGGTGATGGTGCCGGATAAGAAACCCGTCGTGCTGGGCTGCTGAGTGCAGGCTGCCAGCAGCAGCGCTGCTCCCGCGATAAGAACGGATGGTCGAATGAATCGGTTCATGTTTTCCCCCTTCTTCAGGAACCGGTGCAACCAGTGAATTGTTGACAACGCCCGTCGGGACCGGCGTCATGCCGGGTCTCGCTGCTACCCGCATAGCAAGGCTGTGTTGTCAGAAAGCAGTATACGTTCAACGCAAATTGCAGGTGGCGGGATGTCTCGGGTCGCTATATGAACAGTCGCCCCCTGTACTGCGCCGGGGGCGACTCTGATCGCGGTTTGGGCGGGTGGGTCAGCGGGCGCGGCGCCGGTCGATGAGCAGCAGGCCCAGCAGCATGAACACGGCGGCGAATGCCAGCAGCATGCCGATCAGCGGCAGGAGTTCGGGCCAGGCGTAATCGTAGTAGATGATGCCTTTGAGTCCGTCCAGCGCGTAACGGATCGGCACGAACCGCGAGAGGGTCAGCAGCACCTGGTTGCTCACGATCTCAAGTGGCCAGTACGCGCCGCCCAGCATGGCTGAGCTGACTGCGACGATGGGGATGACGACACTCATCTGCTGCGCGTTGCGCACCAGGCCCGCCAGGAACAGGCCGAGTGCAACCACGGCGAGTGTGTACGCCGCGATGATCGCCAGGACGCCGGGGTAATTCTGCCCCAGGCTGACGCCGAAGCCCAGGTTGAAGATCAGGAACACCACCAGGATCTGACCCAGGCCCAGCAGGAAGCTGAACGTGAGGTGCCCGCCGTACATCGCTGACCTTGGCGTGGCTGACTGGATGACCCGGTCCCAGATGCCCAGGCGGCGGTCCTCGAGCAGGTTCGTCACCGAGAACATGATGGTGAAGCTCGCGAAGAACAGGCCCATCCCGATGAGCGTGTGGATCTGGACGTCGTACTCGAACGCAGCTTCGGACGCCTGGTCCGCTGCGGTTATCACGAGCGCCGGTGTCTCAAGGCGTTCTTCAACCAGTTGCCGCATGGCAGCTGTGTCGTCTGAGGCCGCCTGCAGGGCGAGTTCCTTGCGGTAAACACCTGCGACGTGCATCGAAAGCAGGCCGGCGTTGGTCTCGCCGGTGGCTGCCAGCACCTGGAAGTCGTCCGCGCCCATGCGGATTGCCAGGCCGGTGTCATTGCCGGCAAGGTTTTCCAGCACAGCTTCTTCAGCGGCAACCCTGAACATGAAGGTGTCGGATTCGTTCAGCAGCTCAAGGAGTTCGTCGGTGCGGGTTTCGCTGAGGCTGGCGTCGGGGATGACCCGGACGGGGACCTTGTCGAAAGCGACGCCGCCGATGAAGATCGTCAGGATTATGGACAGGCCCAGCATTATGATCACGGCCCAGGGGTTGTGCTTCAGTTGCTGAAGCTGTGCGTTGAATACTGCCCGCATGTCAGGCGCTCCTGGTTCTGGGGAAAAGCACGACCGCAAGGACGATGCCTGCGCCGGCCATGAGCAGCAACCTGATCAGGCCCGTGCCCCACGTGTCGAAACCGAGTCCGGAAGCTGCAGCCAGCAGGGAAGTGAGGGCAGCGCCGTTCGGAGTCCAGTTGCCGATCTGGGTGATAAGCGAGCCTGGTTCACCGACAGGCACGAAGCTGCCGCCGACGGTGGCGAAAACGAACACGATGATCGAGTTGAACGTGTCCGCCAGCACGCGGCTGCCTGAGCGGTAGACGAGCGATG
>CALDPK010000027.1 GCA_937911855.1 uncultured Trueperaceae bacterium
AGCCATTCGCGGCGCGGATCCTGGCCGAAAGCCTGGCGCGGCTCGCCGCCGGCGAAATTCCGTTCGCCGCTCAGCTGGAATTGCTCGAAGCCACCGAGGAACATGCCGATCCTGAAGTTCAAGCGGCATTCGCCTCCTATCAAAAGAGCGTCGCCGAAGAATCGGACCCTGTGGCGCCCTATCGCTTCGCCTTGGAAGGGGGCTCCAGCCAGATGGGTTACAGGGTATACAACAACAATCCGATCATGTCCTGCGTCCGCTGCCACATTGCCAACGGGCCTGGCGATGCAGCAGGGCCGAACCTGAGCGATGCTGGGCTCCGACTCGACCGCCACTACCTGCTGGAATCGATCGTCGCTCCCAATGCCAAGATGGCCGCTGGCTTCGACAACGTAATCGTGACCCTCAAGAACGGAACCACTCAGGTAGGAACGGTCGCCGAAGACGGCCCAACCGCCCTCTCATTGAAGATGCCCGACGGATCGATCGAAACCATCGCGAAATCGGAGATCGAGCGGCGCGAGTCGCTGCCTTCGAGCATGCCGCCGTCATGCACCCGGGCGAGCAGTGGCCTGACGTCCCGCAGGCCTCCCAGAGACAGGTCGCCGCCGCTCAGTATCTCGCCAGTACGTTCGAACGAAGCGTCGACCTCTGCTTTCGCGAGGTCGGGGCTCAGCCCTTCGGCGAGTTCCCGGCCGAAGGCAGACGCCGTCCGGTCCGCCAGGGCTGCCCTCAGCCTGGGGTAAGCGAGTTTCTCGAGTGTTCCTGCGTCAACCTTCACGACCGCACAGTTTAGCAGTCAGCCCTTCATTGACTGTCGCCGTCGGAACCGGCCGTGAAGCGGTAACCCACGCCCCACACCGTGTGGAAGAAGCGCGGGGTCCCGGGTTCGGGTTCGAACATGCGCCGCAGGCGGACGATGACGTTGTCGACGGTGCGGCTCGTGGGCCAGGCGTCACGGCCCCATACCTCGTCCAGTATCTGCTCGCGGCTGACCACTTCGCCTTCGAAACGGGCCAGAAGCCGCAGGATGCCGTGCTCGCGCTCGCCGAGGAGTTCCTCGCTGCCGTCAGCCAGGATGGCGCGCCAGGTGCGGAAGTCGACGGTGTGGCCGCCGAATTTCAGCAGGTTCTCGGCTGGCGTCCAGCCGCGCCGCCTGAGCATGTTGTTCACCCGCAGCAGGAACTCGGTCAGGTTGAACGGTTTGACGAGGTAATCATCACCGCCGGACTGCAGACCCATGATGCGGTCTTCGGGCTGATCGCGGGCGCTCAGGAACAGAACGGGCGTGTTGTCCCCGGTGCGGCGCATGCGGCTGCAGACCTCGAAGCCGCTCAGGCCGGGCAGCATCACGTCAAGCACCACCAGGTCCGGCGGATCTTCCGACCAGAGCGCTATCGCCGCCTGCCCGTCGCCTATCGCCTCGACCTCCAGGCCTTCATGCAGGAGGTTGTCTACCAGCACCTCGCGCAGTACCGGTTCATCTTCGACCACCAGGACCCTGGGTTTCATGCCGGGTTCCCGTGCGGACTGTCAGCAGGCATCGCCACGTCGCTCACGCTGCTCAGGCGCCTGGGCAGGGTGAGCGTGAACCGGGTGCCCGTGCCGGACGGTGCCGGCTGGTGGCTGATCCAGCCGTTCATGTCTTCTGCCGCGGCCCTGACAAGGTACAGCCCCAGGCCGACCCCGGGTGCGGTGCGCACCAGTTCCGAGCCCGCGCGGAAGAACCGTTCGAACACCTTCTGGCCTGCGGCCGGCGGGATGCCCGAGCCCGCGTCGGTGACGTGCAGCCGCACGAGGTGACCGCGTCCTTCGAGCGCCACTTCGACGGGCTTCGTCCCGCCCGGCGTGTACTTGATTGCGTTGTCGATGAGGTTCGTCATGATGAGGTGCAGAGACGAGCGGTCCAGCAGCACTGGCAGTGAAGCGCCGGCCGTCACCAAAGTGATCTCGGCGCCACGCGCTTCGAAACTCGCCCTGTGGGCGTCCAGGTAGGAGCGGACTTCAGTACCGAGTTCGAGTTCGGCGAGCTCCGCTGGCGTGCCGCCCGCCTCGAGCCTGGTGCTGGCCAGGACGGTCTCGCTCAGACGTTCCAGCCGGCCGAGTTCCCCTTCAAGCCGCTGCAGGTAAGTGCGCTGCTTCTCGGGTGTCAGCGGCCGCATGAGGGCGGTCTCGACGAGCAGGCGCATGCTGCTCATGGGCGTCTTGAGTTCGTGGGTGACGGCTGACAGGAAGTTCTGCTGCTGCTGTTTCAGTTCGCGTTCCACCCGGAGCCGCTGGCCCATGAGCATGAACGCCACGACCATGAGTGCCACGAAGCCTGATGATTCGATGGTGAACATGCGCAGGCGCCGTTCCTGGCCGTCCAGGAAACTCCTGAGCCGCTCCGGGTCGATGCTTACGCTGCCGTCCGCCATGACCTGCAGGTGCGGGAACTCCCGCAGCGCGGCCGTGGGGTCACCGCCAAGCGCCAGGAGCTGCCCGACAACGAGCGCGTCGCGTTGCCATGCTTCGACGGTCTCGCCGCTTACCCGCTGCACGTAAGAGTTCTGGAAGTACAGCCACCAGCCGAGCTGGGCGATCACGAAGGCCGCCACGCCGACCAGCAGCAGTGTCATCGTGCCGCGCTGCTTCATGGTCTCAGCTGCGGCGCCTGCGCGGCAACCTTACCCGGGGTCTGTTCCGTTCGGGCTCCGGCGCGAGCCCCTCACTGCTCGCGAAAGCCGGCGTCGTGAGCAGGTAGTCCTCGAGGATCACCTTGACCAGGGCCACCACGGGAATCGCGATGAACGCGCCCAGGATGCCGAACAGCGCCACCCCGATCAGGATCGAGATGATGACCGTCACCGGATGCAGGTTGGTCGTCTTGCCGAGCACCATGGGTGCGAACACGTGCGCTTCGAGCTGGTTGGCCAACAGGATCACGCCAAGTGTGGCGACGGCGATCCAGGGGCTGACGGTGAGGCCGAGCAGGACGGCCGGCACGGCCCCGACGAAACCATCGACATAAGCCATTTTCATGCTCCCTGTTCTCGTTTCGCAAGCGCGCGCTCTGCCGGTTCCGCTTGCTTCTACCCTGACGCCCGGCGCATGCGGTAAAGAGGGTGCATATCAACGTATGTGGGTGATGATGTCAATCCACGGAGCACGAAGTTGGTGACCCGGCCGTGCCTGCCGAAGGGCTGTGCGATATAGCATCAGTATCGATCGTCATCGCGCAGGGAGCGCGCCGGTTCGGTCGCACCTTGAGCTTGTGGCGCCATACTTTCTGTCAC
>CALDPK010000028.1 GCA_937911855.1 uncultured Trueperaceae bacterium
GACGACGACCAGGCCGGGGCCGCACAGCAGAACCAGCGCGGTCAGGCCCGCCCCCAGGCTGGCCGCTGATGCGCCGACGCAGGCGCCCTCCGGGCGCGGCATACCTCCCCTTCGTCGTGGTCGCCCTAGGCGTGGGGGCGCTGCTCTACTACATCGGCTCGCTGCCCCACACCCTGCCCGAGGCTGTCCTGGTCGTGCTCCTCGGCACCGCGGTCCTGGCGCTGATCTACCGGGTGCTGAGCCGCGCTGGCCGCGAAGTCGAGCCGGCCTACTGGGTCTCCACGCCGCACGCGGAGGCCGCCCCTCCCGCCGCGATGGACTACCGGCTGCTGCGCCTGCGCCGTGACCTGCGCGATGCGCTGGAGCGCGAGGACCGGCCCGACCACATCTACCCGGTGGTGCGCGAGCTGGCCGCCGAGCGGCTGCGCACCCAGCACGACATCGACCTGGACCAGGAGCCGGAGCGGGCCAGCCAGGTCCTTCCGCAAGGACTGGCCAACTACCTGGACACCCCACCCACGGACACCCGTCGGCGCAGCCGCAGCACGCTGCACCACGCCATCGAAGGGATCGAGAAGCTATGACCGAGACGACGACCGCACCCCTGAGCGTGGCCGAGGTGTCCGCGCGGGCCGACGAGGTGCTCGACCGTGTCGAGCAGGCCGTGGTGGGCAAGCGCGAGGCGCTGACCCTGGTGCTGACCTCGGTCCTGTCCCGCGGTCACGTGCTGCTGGAGGACTTTCCCGGCCTGGGCAAGACCCTGGCCGCACGGTCCTTCGCCCAGACCCTGGGGCTGGACTTCACCCGCGCCCAGTTCACCCCCGACCTGCTGCCCTCGGACCTCACCGGCTCCTTCGTCTATGACCAGAAGGTCTCCGAGTTCGCCTTCCGCCCCGGCCCGCTCTTCACCGGTCTGCTGCTCGCCGACGAGATCAACCGCACACCGCCCAAGACGCAGTCGGCACTGCTGGAGGCGATGCAGGAGCACCAGGTGACCGTCGAGGGCCAGACCTTTCCCCTCCCGCAGCCCTTCCACGTCCTCGCCACCGCCAACCCGGTCGAGTACGAGGGCACCTACCCCCTGCCCGAGGCGCAGCTGGACCGCTTCCTGTTCAAGGTTCTGATCGACCGTCCCGACCAGGCGACCTTGCGGCGCATCCTCGAGAGCACCACCGGCCGCGACCAGCCCGAGGTCGTCCAGGTGTTCAACCGCCAGGAGATGATCGAACTGCAGACGCTGCTGCGGGCGGTGCCCATCGCAGACAGCGCGCTCGACTGGGTGGTCAGCCTCATCGAAGCAAGCCACCAGCACGGCATGCTCAGGCTGGGTGCCAGCCCGCGCGGCGCCCAGGCCATAACCCTGGCGGCCAAAGGCTACGCGCTGGCCGCCGGCCGGCCCAACGTCGAACTCGAGGACCTGCGCCGCGCCGCCCTCCCTGCCCTGCGGCACCGGCTGCTGCTCAACTTCGAAGCTGAAGTCGAAGGCATCAGCACCGACGACGTGGTCAACGAACTGCTCGAGGCGAGCAGCAGCACCAGACGCCGCAGGTGATCGGCGAGCGCACGCGCGCGCAGCTCGACCGCTACGCCCTGGCCACCACCGCCCTCAGTTACGAGGCCGGCGAACGCATGGCCCGCGAACCGGGCCAGAGCATCGAGTTCCACGACTTCCGCCAGTACCAGCCGGGCGACGAACTCAGGTACGTCGACTGGCGCGCCTACGCCCGCACCGGCCGCCTCTACACCCGCCTGCACCAGGCTGAACGCACCATCCGCCTGCACCTGCTGCTCGACACGAGTCCCAGCATGCAGCTGTTCGGCAAGGCCCGCTTCATGAGCCAGCTCGGCCAGCAGCTGCTGTACCTGGCGCAGCGCGAATCACTCGCCCAGGTGCACGCGTTCTCGGGAACGGCCAGCCGGCCTTCGCTGGGCGTTCGCGCCATAGCTGATACCTGGGCGTTCATGGACCGGCTGGCCTCCGAGACGGACGGAACCGGGCCGCTGCCCGTCCAGGGCATCCGCGAGTTCGCCACCCGCACGGGCCTGCGCTCCGGCCGCGCGCTGGTCCTGGTCCTGTCCGACCTGCTCGACCCCGCACCACTGCGGCCCGCCCTGACCGCCCTGCGCGCCCGCGGTTTCGACGTGAGTTTCCTGCAGCTGCTGGCCGACGAGGACCTGGAACCGCGCGAGGAGATGCTCGAGCTCGAGGACGCCGAAAGCGCCGAGAAGCTGAACGTGGGTCCCGCTGAAGTCCGCGAGTACCGCAGCGCGATACTCCGCTACGTGGCCCGCACGCGCAGCGTGATCCTGAAGGCCGGCTTCCGGCACCTGCTGGTGCGCGTGCCGGCAGTGGAAAGCGCGGACCTCGAGCTTGAGGTGTTCAGGGCGCTGCTCCAGTCGGGAATCATTATCCGGCGCTGAGTCAGCCGGGTACACTCGAGGTTGTGAACATCCTGGGTCAGCGTATCGGTGAGCTGCAGATCATCCGGCTGATAGGCAAGGGCGCCCTGGCGCGGGTCTTTCTGGCCAGCGACGGTGAGCGCATCCTGGCCGTCAAGGTGTTCCCGGACAACGGACTCAGCCACGCCGAACGCGAACTCGACCTGGGCCGCGACCTGAATCACCCGAACCTGAACCCCATCCTGGAACTGCATGTGCTTGGCGGCAAACCGGCACTCACCATGCCGTTCGTGAAGGGCAAGCGCCTGTCCGAATGGCACGCCGAGCACACCGACCCGCTGGAATTCCTGGCGCTCGTGACCGACGTGGTCGACGCGCTTGGCCACCTGGCTGAACTCGGCATCGTGCACCGCGACGTGAAACCCGAGAACCTGATCATCGGGGAAGACGGGCACGTGACGCTCATCGACTACGACATCGCCACCCGCCTGGGCAGCGGCGAACCGCCAGCCCGCATGGCCGGCACGCTCGCCTTCCTGAGTCCCGAGCAGGCACTTGGCCAGCCCGTCACGCCAGCGAGCGACCTGTACTCGCTGGGCGCGCTGCTCTACTGGGGTGCCTGCCGCGAAGTGCCCTTCTCCGGTGAACCGGGCGAGGTCGTGGCGGCGCACCTGAAGGAGACCCCCGGAAAAGTTTCCGGGATCCGGCCTGAACTGCAGGCTCTCGACGGCCTGGTCGCCGGGCTGCTTGCCAAGCAACCTGACCGGCGTCCCGGGCACGGCCAGGTGAAAGAGGAGATTCTGGGTCTGCTGCTCCGGTAGCGTGGGTACAATGGCGCCAATGGCACCACGAATTCTGTTGTCCGGCCTCGGCCTGGTCACCGCACTGTGCGTCTGGCTGGTTCCCTGGGCGGCCATCAACCGCGAGACCGGCTCCCGCAGTGCGCTCCTGCTCCTGCCTGACCGGATACTGGACTTCACCGGCCGGACCGGCCCCATCGTCGTCGAGGGCATGACCACTGTCCTCATCCTCACGCTGATCGGCGCCGGCCTGCTGCTGTTATCAGGCCTGCTGCGCGGCTCGGGCAGACGCTTCGTGTGGCTCGCAGCCGGGCTGCTTCTCGTGGGCGCCAGCGCCTTCGGGCTCGCCCGCTTCAACGAAGGCGTCGACGCGGCCCGGGTCGAAACGGTGCTCGGCACCATCCAGTCCACAGTCGAGAACCCGCGGCCCGTGCACGACGTGGAAGCGCTCGAGGCGCTGCTGACCCAGGCGGACGAACTGGAACTGACCGAGATACTTACCGCCTCCGAGGCTGGTGGCCTGCTGATCCGCAGGCTGCCGTATGCCAACTCCGGCCCGGCGCTGGCGCTGTTCGTGGCGGTGGTCAGCGGTGTCATCGCGCTGGTTTACGGCTTCACGTTCCTGCCCGCCTGGAGCAGGCTGCTGGACCGGACCATCCGCGCCGCCGCCGTACCGGCCGTATCGATACTGCTGGCCCTGTTCGCATCCGGCATCGTCATCCTGCTGCTGCAGCCCACCCCGATGGGCGCGGACGTGGCTGAGGGCCTGAACTTCGCCGAACGGTTCGCAGGGCGGATGGACACGGTCTGGTACGCGTTCTTCACCCTGTTCTCCGGGTCACTGGCCACTTTCCCCGGTTTCCTGGAAGCGCTCAAGTTCTCCACGCCGCTCATCTTCGTGGGGCTGGCGCTGGCCTTCGGGTTCCGTGCCGGCCTGTTCAACATCGGCGCGCCCGGCCAGATGACGCTCGGTGGCATCTTCGCGATGCTGGCCGGCCTGTACATGCCCGGACCAGCCTGGGTGGTCATCCCGGTCGCCATCCTGGCAGCCGCCGTTGGCGGTGCCCTGTGGGGCATCGTGCCCGGCTGGCTCAAGGCGCAGTTCGGCGCCAGCGAAGTCATCAGCACCATCATGATGAACTACATCGCAGCCAGCCTGCTGCTGTTCCTGCTGTCATCCAACCCCACCTTCGCAGCCCCGGCACTCGCCGCGCTGCGCTTCCTGGGCGTCGCCATCATCGTGACGGCAGTACTGCTGTTCATCCCGCCGGTCAGGCGCATCCTGAGTGCCCGGCCACGCGTCAGCCTGGCTGCCACCGGCGTCATCCTCATCGGCGGCATGCTCGTCACCGGCCTGCCGGAACAGGGCAACCCGCCCGTGGCGGTGCAGATGCCCTTCAAGGCTCCCGGCTCGGAACCGAAGAGCTACCCGCTGCAGTTCAGCGCCCGCCTGCCGCAACTGCCGGCACTCATGGGCATCAACCTGCGCGAGAACCCCGGCGTCAACACCGTCCGCGCCAACGTGGCCGGCCTCGTCGGACCGGCAGTCGGCCTGCTCGCGCTGCTGCTCATCCCGCGCCGCCGACTCAAGCCGTTCTGGCAGCGCCTCATCGCCGCGATAATCATCGGCGCAGCCGCCTGGGGGCTAGCGCTGCTGGCCGGGCTGGGCAACCTGCGCATGGTCATACCGCCGACCACCCTGAACGTGTCGTTCCTGCTGGCCATCGCCGCAGCGTTCTTCATGCAGTTCCTGCTGTGGCGCACCCACTGGGGCTTCGACCTGCGCGCGGTCGGCGTGGCGCCCAAGGCAGCCGAGTACGGCGGCGCGGACATCAAGGTCAACACGATCATGACCATGGCCATCTCCGGTGCGTTCGCCGGCCTGACCGCCACCCATTACGTTCTGGGCGGCGCCCTCGAGGAGTACTCGCTGCGCCAGTCACTGCCGGTGAACGACGGTTTCGACGGCATCGCCGTGGCCCTGCTGGGTGCCAACACGCCCTTGGGAGTGGTGCTGTCGGCGTTCCTGTTCGGAGTGCTGAAGAATGGCGGTTCCGCCCTGAACGTGGCGTTCAGCTCGCTCACCCGTGACGTCGTCAGCATGATCCTGGCACTCGTGGTGCTGTTCATAGCAGCCCGCGGTTTCCTGCCGGCCCGCCTGAGCCGGCCACCCGACCGGGTGGCGGTAGCTGCCGCCCAGACAGAAGATCCGCATTCCGTTGACCCGGTAACTGCCACCGGCGGGAAGGAAGACGCCCAGTAATGGACTCACTGCTGCTCCTCACCCTGATCGCTTCCGCACTGCGCGCCACCACCCCGCTGCTCCTGGCAGGCCTGGGCGGCATGTTCAGCGAACGCTCCGGCATCGTCAACATCGCGCTTGAAGGCATCATCCTGTTCGGCGCCCTCGCCGCCGCGGTGGTGCCGCAGCTGCTCGAGGCACCGTTCATCGAGGTGAACCGAAACGCCTCCCTGCCATGGGTGCCGTGGATGGGCGTCCTTGCAGCCATGGTCGTCGGCGCCCTCATCGCCTGGATCCACGCAGTCGTATCCATCCGCTACAACGCAGACCAGATCATCTCCGGCACGGCCATCAACCTCATGGCCATCGGCGTGCCCGCCATCATCCTGCAGGGCCTGTACCAGAACTCCACCACCAGCGAGCACGTCCGCAACCGCCTGCCCCTCTGGGAAGTCGGTCCGTTCGCACTCAGCCCGCTGGTCTTCATCGCCATCATCCTGGTGCCGATCTGCTGGTGGCTGTTGTTCCGCACGCCGTTCGGCCTGCGCCTGCGCAGCGTCGGCGAGCACCCCGAAGCAGCCGATTCCGTCGGCATCAAGGTCATCCGCCTGCGCTACACCGCAGTGATCATGTCCGGTGTGCTCGCCGGCCTGG
>CALDPK010000029.1 GCA_937911855.1 uncultured Trueperaceae bacterium
GAGGCGCTCCTGGCGGCGTCCGAGCCGGTCGAGTTCCACGTCGACGACGAGGACCGGGCGGCGTCGATGTGCTACACGAGCGGCACCACCGGCAACCCCAAGGGTGTCGTCTACTCCCACCGGTCGATCTACCTGCACACGATGGGCACGATGCTGGCCGACGCCCGCCAGTTCATCCTGCGCGCCTGGTGGGTGGTGACCTTCCCGGGAATCGCCATCCTGGTCAGCGTGCTGGCGGGAACAGCCATCGCAGCTCCGCTGGCGATACTGGCTGCCGAGAACCGCGTGCTGGACAGCCTGCTGTCACCGCTGATGTACTTCCTGTACCCCACGCCCAAGATCGTTTTCCTGCCGATCATCGTGTTCCTGCTGGGCCTGGGCGACCCGTCGATCATCTTCCTGATCTCGCTGATCGTGTTCTTCCAGGTGTACGTCATCGTCCGTGACGCCGTTTCCAAGGTGCCTCGGGCGACCCTCGACTCCATCGCGTCACTGGGTGCCGGCCGCTGGCAGCGGCTGCGATACGTTTACCTGCCCCTGTCGGTTTCCGCGGTGTTCACCGCCCTTAAAGTGAGCGTGGGCACGTCGATCGCAGTGCTGTTCATCGCGGAATCGATCGGCAATAACGTCGGTCTGGGATACTACATCGTGGTCGATCAGTGGAACAGGTTCGCGTACGCGAAAGTCTATGCCGGCATTCTGGCGATCGCGCTGCTCGGCAGCCTCATGTTCGGCAGCTTGAGCTGGCTCGAGGCGCGCTTCAGCCGATGGCAGCGCAGTTGACCGGCACCTCGGCGCTGCAGCTGTGGTGGCAGGCGATGCGGCCCCGGACCCTGGTGCTGGCCGTGGCTGGAACCGGACTGGGCCTGCTGCTGGCGGCTTCGCACGGTCATTTCTGGTGGCTCACCGCAGCGCTCACGGTAGTAACCGCGGTGCTGCTGCAGGTGCTTTCCAACCTTGCGAACGATTACGGCGACAGCCGCCACGGCGTGGATGGCAAAGGCCGGGTGGGCCCTGCGCGCGCCGTACAGAGCGGGCGGGTTTCGCTGGCCGAGATGCTGCGGGCCGTTGCGCTCAGCGCGCTGCTGGCCGGGGTGAGCGGCCTTGCCCTGGTGCGCCTGGCTCTGGGACCGGCCGGCTGGTTCTGGATCGCCGGCTTCCTGATGCTCGGCGCGCTGGCAGTCTGGGCGGCCATCGCCTACACGGCTACCGACCGCCCCTACGGCTACGTGGGCCTGGGCGACCTGATGGTGTCCGTGTTCTTCGGTCCGGTGGCGGCCGTGGGCAGTTACTTCCTGCAGACGCACGTTGTTGACGCGTGGACGTTCCTGCCTGCTTCGGCAGCCGGCCTGCTGGCAGTCGGGGTGCTCAACGTGAACAACATGCGCGACCTTCAGGGTGACCGGGCGGCCGGCAAGCTGACGGTCCCCGTGCGGTTGGGGCTGCAACGGGCGCGTGTCTATCACGCCGTCTTGCTGGGCGGGGCGCTGCTGCTGGGCGTCATCGCGGTCGCCCTCGATTGGCGTTCAGCGTGGCAGCTGCTGTTCCTGCTGGTGCTGCCCCTGTTCATGGCTCACCTGCGGGCGGTGTGGCAACTCGAAGGCGCCCAGCTCGATCCGCTGCTGAAGCAGATGGCACTCGGCGCCCTGGCGTTCAGTCTGCTGTTCGGGATCGGTCAGTCAGTCTCCTAAACCGTGCCGACAGGCCGGTTGTCCGAATCCCAGGCCAGGTCGATGCGGCAGCTGACCCGGTCGCCCCTGAACGTGGGAGTGCCGAGTTCACCGTCATAGGCGAGTTCCAGGTTTCGCGAGGTGCTACTGACCGTTACTGGTTCGGCCAGCTCGAACATGAAGGAGTCGCCCAGCGCCTGGCAGGTGACCTGAACACCGGCCAGCTGGAACTCTTCTCCGCGCCCTGAGGTCACGCCCGTGAGGGTGACAGTTGCCGGTTCACCGGCTGCAGAAGTCGTGTAATCCCATTCCAGGATGTTCGGCCGGCGGAAGCTGGCTTCGATCTCGCGGGTCTGCTGCTGACCCAGGGAGAATTCTTCGACGTAATCCGCGGTGATTTCATCAACGTAGCCGGTGCCGACCCAGCCCAAGTCCAGGTCCGCGTCGTTGAATGGGGGCGGACTCATGCGGAACTCCCAGGTCCCTCTCTGAACGGTCACGTCGAATTGCGCGCAACCGGGAGCGCAGGTGCCTTCGTGAACAACTTCCACGTCCGGGCGGAACGCCGCGGCGCCGGTGATGGTCCAGTCCATCTCAAGTGCGGCGGCTTCCGCAGGCGTGACGGTGACTTCAACCTGGCCTTCGGGAGCGGGCAGGTCGGGCAGGCAGGCGGACAGCAACAGGGCGAGGCCCAGGGGCAGTGCAAGGAGTCTGATTTTCATGCGCTCATTGTACGGACGCAGATGACAGTTTCGTTATGCTTCAGCGCCAGCCAAGCTCCGGAGCCACGTACTTCAGGACCGACTCGATCGTGTGGGCGCAGTAATCGACGCCGAGCTGGTTGGGAACGGTGAGCAGGAGCGTGTCCGCCTCGGCAATGGCTTCATCCCCGGCGAGCTGCCTGACCAGCTCGTCAGGCTCGGCTGTGTAGCTGCGGCCGAACACTGCGCGGGTCTGCTGGTCCATGTAGCCGAACTGGTCGGAGTCGCTGCGACTGCGGCCGAAGTACGCGTGGTCGCGGTTGTCGACGAGCGGGAAGATGCTGCGGCTGACCGACACGCGCGGCTCCCAGTCGTGGCCCGCTTCGCGCCAGGCCTCGCGGAAGGCGCGGATCTGCTTCGCCTGCTGGACGTGGAACGGCTCGCCTGACTCATCCGTCTTGAGTGTGGAGCTCTGCAGGTTCATGCCCAGGCTTGCGGCCCAGACGGCAGTCGCGTCGGACGCGGCGCCCCACCAGATGCGCTGCCGGAGCGTCTCCGAGAATGGCTCCAGGCGCAGAAGTCCGGGCGGGTTCGGGAACATCGGCCGCGGATTGGGCTCGGCGAAGCCCTCGCCGCGCAGCAGGTCGAGGAACACCTCGGCATGGCCGCGCGCCATGTCGGCATCCGTCTGCCCCTCGGCCGGCACATAGCCGAAATATCTGTAGCCCTCGATCACCTGCTCGGGCGAGCCGCGGGAAATACCCAGCCGAAGGCGACCACCGGCGATGAGGTCGGCCGCGCCGGC
>CALDPK010000030.1 GCA_937911855.1 uncultured Trueperaceae bacterium
GGAGGGCGTTCGCGTCGGCTTCAGGGACCTCGCTGTACGTGAACGCTCCGACGCGGTCGAGACGCGCGGCGGCAAGGAAGTCGAGGAGCTCCCGGAAGTCCTCCTCGGTCTCACCGGGGAAGCCGACGATGATGTCGGTCGAGATCACGACGTTGTTCACCTTGGCCCGGATCTCGTCGATTATCTTCATGTACCTTTCGCGACGGTACTCACGGCCCATCCGGCGCAGCACACGGTCACTTCCGGACTGCACGGGCAGGTGGATGAAGTTGCAGACGTTGTCTTCCTCGGCGATGACGTCGATGATGTCGCTCGTGAAGTTCATCGGATGGCTGGTCGTGAACTTGACCCGGGGGATGCCGACGTGGGCCACCTTGCGGAGCAGTTCGGCGAAAGACGGCAGGTCGGGGTTGTCGAGTCCGTAGCTGTTGACGTTCTGGCCCAGCAGGTACAGTTCCTGGGCTCCGGCCGCGCGCATCGCTTCAGCTTCGGCAAGCAGCGCTTCAAGCGGCCGTGACACTTCAGGGCCGCGCGTGCTGGGCACGATGCAGTAAGTGCAGTGGTGGTTGCAGCCGCGCATGATGGTCAGGAAGCTGGTGAGCGTACCGCTTGCCGGGGTGATGTGGCTGACCAGGTCGTCCTTGAACTCCAGGCTGCTGAAGTCCGCGGCGCCCGCTTCCAGCGCGTCGACCGCCGGCACGATGTCGGTGATGGCACCCGGGCCGATCAGGATGTCGACGCCCATGCGGTCGGCGATCTCCCTGCCTTCGTCCAGCTGGGCCAGGCAGCCCATGAGTGCCACGGTCACGTCGCGTCCCTTGCGGCGCTGCTTGCGCAGTTCACCAAGTACGCTGACTACTTTCTCGACCGGTTTGCCGCGCACGGCACACGTGTTCAGCACGACGAGTTCCGCGTCGCCCGCATACTCGACCGGCATGTGACCTGCTGAGACCAGTTCTGATTGGATGGTGTTCGTGTCGTACTCGTTCATCTGGCAGCCGTAGGTCAGGACAAAGAACCGCAGGTGCCTGCGCTGCCTGTCCGCCTGGCTGGGGGCTTTTTCAAGCTGCTCAACCCTGTTCATATCGGGACATGGTAGCAGCCCGAAGGAGCTCGCGCCAGACGGTTCTCAGTTGCCGCCAGCTGCCCTGAGCACCGGCAGCGGATCGATGGCCACGCCACCGCGCCTGATCTCGAAATGCAGGTGCGGGCCGGTTGACGCGCCGGTGCTGCCAACCAGGCCGATGGTCTCCCCTTGCACGGCCGAGTCGCCGGCTCCCTTGAAGTAAGCGCTCAGGTGCGCGTAGCGGGTCTGGCTGCCATCAGCGTGGTCGATGTAGACGACGTAACCGTAGGCGCCGTTCCAGCCGGAGAAGGTCACCGTGCCGCTCTTCGACGCAGCTACCGGTGTGCCGCTGCCCGCGACTATGTCGATGCCACCGTGGTTGCGGTTGCCGCCGACCGACACGTTGCGCCAGCCGAAGCCGGAGCTTATCCGGCCTTCGACGGGCCACATGAACGCCTCGATGCGGGGGGCGGGCATCTCGAAGTTCCTGAGGTAGACGGCTGCCATGGCCAGCTCGCCCAGCTGCTCAGCCAGGAGCGGGTCGGAGGGCACCTGCTCTGCGCGCGCGCCGCTGCCGGCTGCCATGATTACTGCTGCACACAGGCAGAGGGCCCGCAGCCACTGCATTGCTGGCAGTGCGGGCCCCCTGGATTCGGTAGTTATAGCCGGCAGCGCGCTGCCCTGCCTCAGCCCTGGCTGAGTGTCGAGAGGAACTCTGCGTTGCTCTTGGTGCGGCCCAGACGGCTGAGCAGCATCTCCATCGCTTCGGCAGCGTCCATGTCGCTGATGACCTTGCGGAGCAGCCACATCTTGGCCAGTACTGCTTCGCCGAGGAGCAGGTCCTCACGGCGGGTGCCGGACTTGAGGATGTCGATCGCCGGGAAGATGCGGCGTTCCTCGAGGCGGCGGGACAGGTGCAGTTCCATGTTGCCCGTGCCCTTGAACTCCTCGAAGATCACGTCGTCCATGCGGGAACCGGTCTCGACCAGCGCGGTTGCGAGGATCGAGAGGCTGCCACCTTCGCGGATGTTGCGGGCGGCACCCAGGAAGCGCTTGGGCCAGTGCAGCGCACTGGAGTCCAGACCACCAGAGAGGGTGCGGCCGGTCGGCGGGGTGACCAGGTTGTTGGCGCGGGCCAGGCGGGTGATGGAGTCGAGCAGGATCATCACGTGACCGCCTTCTTCCACGATGCGCCGGGCGCGTTCGTGCACGAACTCAGCAACCCGGATGTGGTTGGCTGGTGGCTCGTCGAACGTGCTGGCTATCACTTCAACGCCACTGACGCTCTCGCGGAAGTCGGTGACTTCCTCGGGGCGCTCGTCGACCAGGAGCACGAATACCTTGATGTCAGGTTCGTTCGTGATCACGGCGTGCGCGATCTTCTTGAGCAGGGTCGTCTTGCCGGCCTTGGGCGGCGCGACGATCAGGCCACGCTGGCCGCGGCCGATCGGGGCGAGCAGGTCGATGACCCGTGCGGAGAGCTCGTTAGCGGTCGTCTCCAGGTGGATCATGCGGTCCGGGAAGGTCGGGGTCAGGTCGTCGAAGCGCGGACGCTTGGCGGCCTGGAACGGATCTACGCCGTTGACTGCCT
>CALDPK010000031.1 GCA_937911855.1 uncultured Trueperaceae bacterium
CGGTCGCTCCTGCTGCTTGCGGTGCACTACGCCCGCTCCAGCCTGACCTCAAAACGCGGGCCGTCGCTGACCAGCTCGTAGTCGTACGGGTCGTAGCCCGGTTCGGGTCCGTAGGCCGCCAGCACAGGCTCTGCCCCCACGCCGGCGACAAGCACCAGGAAGGCGAGCAAAGCAACGAGACGGCGCCGGATCATCCCCTCATGATAGCACAGTCGCCGCATCGTGTGTAAGTTACACACGATAGTATTTCAGGTTTCAGTTCAGCTCATCGATGGTAAGCCTGAAACTGGGCACGAACGTCTCCAGGAAGAACGCCACCTCCGGCAGGTTCAGCTGGAACAGCGCCCGCCACAGCTGCTGCTCCGCCTTGGCGAACTCGGTATTGCCCGCCTTCGCCTCCTCCAGGCACTTCAGGTAAGCGCAGATCTTGTCAGCTGCCTTCACCAGCTCCCGTTCACCCTCATCAGAGCCGTCCGCGCGGAACAGCGGCTCGTACGACTTCTGCATGAAAGCGGGCAGCATGCCCAGCAGCCGGTCCTGGGCCACGACGCTCAGCTCCGAGAACGCGTCACGCACCTGCGGGTTGAAGTACTTGATGGGCGTGGGCAGGTCACCGGTGATGACCTCCTCGGCGTCGTGATAGACGGCCAGCAGCGTCACACGTGCAGGATCCACGTTGCCGCCGAACCGTTCGTTGCGGACGACCGCCAGTGCGTGAGCAACCATGGCCACCTGCAGGCTGTGCTCCTGGATGTTCTCGGTCTTCGTGTTGCGCATCAGGCCCCAGCGGCGGATGAACTTCATGCGGGCCAGGTAAGCGAAGAAGTGACTCATAGAGCAGCAGGGTACCAAGCGTGCGGCGACTATGAAAGTTGCCATTGACGGTGCCAGTTCAGCCGGAGTAGCCTTCCTCTCAGGAGGCAAAACCCATGCCTGTGACAGCAAGAGTCCTGAAACTGATTACTTTCGCCCTGCTCGCAATGTTCGTGCTCGGAGCCTGCGCCCCGCAGGCCCAGACGGTAGCAACCTCGGTGCTCCCCCAGATATTCCAGATCAGCACCGACGGCGACCAGGTGGTCATCCGCGGCCGCTACTTAGGCTCAGGTCAGGGCGGCTACGAAGCCGGCAATTTCGTGCTCATCGGCGCTGACGTCCAGGGTCAGGGCGGACTCGCCTACACCGCCAGCGAATGGGCCAGCAACCGCATCGTCGTCACGGTACCGGTGGCAGCGCAGTCGGGACTCATTCACGTCTCCGTAAACGGTCACCTGAGCAACAACCTGACCATCAACGCCGCACGCTGACACCCGCCAGCCTGAGAAACGAACCCGGTTGCCGGTCCGGCCCGGTGTAGACTGTGCCGTCATGAAGTCCCAAGCCGTCAAAGGCACCCACGACATACTTCCCGCCCAGGTTCCGGCCTGGCGCCTTGTTGAATCAAAAGTCCGCGAGACGCTGGAACGGGCTGGCGCCGGCGAGATACGCCCGCCTGTCTTCGAGCACACCGAAACTTTCGTGAAGACCGCGGGTGAGAGCTCCGACCTGGTCGTGCAGAAGGAAATGTACACCTTCGAAGACCGCGGCGAGCGCTCGCTCACCCTGCGCCCGGAGTTCACGCCCGGTTTCATGCGGGCCTTCATCCAGCACGGCATGCACACGCTGCCCTCCCCCGTCCGCCTGTGGGGAATGGGACCCGTGTTCCGCGCGGAGAACGTGCAGCGCGGCCGCTTCCGCCAGTTCCACCAGGTCAACTACGAAGTGCTCGGTTCCGACGCACCGCTCATAGATGCCGAAACGATAGCGCTGCTCTACGACGCACTGACCGCAGTCGGCCTCCGCAACCTGACCGTGAAACTCGGCAGCGTAGGCGACCCCGAAGACCGCGCCGCCTACAACGATTACCTGCGCCGCGAACTCGAACCGCAGGCCGGTCGTCTCACCGAAACCAGCCAGGAACGCCTGCGCCTCAACCCGATGCGGCTGCTTGACGCCAAAGACCCCGGCGATCAGGAACTCATCCGGCCGCTTAAGCGCCCGCTTGACTTCCTGGGCGAACCGGCACGCAGCCACTTCGAAGAAGTGCAGCAGTGGCTTGGCGACTGGAACATCCCCTTCGAGATCGACCCGGCGATAGTCCGCGGCCTGGATTACTACCGGCGCACCGCCTTCGAAGTGCACCACGGCGGCATCGGCGCGCAGTCAGCACTGAGCGGTGGCGGCCGTTACGACGGACTCATCGAAAGCTTAGGCGGACCGAAGACAGCCGGGATCGGCTGGGCCTTCGGCGTCGAACGCGTACTGGACGCGATGGCGGTCGACGGAGTCGAAGTACCGGCACCGACCGTTCCCGACGTCTTCCTGGTGCCGCTCGACGAAACGGCAGTAGCCGAAGTGGCAGCGGCCGCCCGCCTGCTGCGCAGCGACCTGTCCGTGCAGCACAGCGTCATCAAGAGGAATCCGGGCAGGGGCATGAAGGACGCTGACCGTTCTGGTGCCCGCTTCGCTGCACTGAGAGGGGACCGCGAACGCGAACTGGGTACTTACGAGGTGAAAGACCTGATCTCCGGCAGCCAGGAAAGCGTGCCCGAAACTCAACTGTTGCAGTATCTGCAGGAACGGGAAGATAGATGAAACGAACCGACTGGTGCGGTGAACTGACAGCTGAGGACGCCGGCCGCAACGTGACCCTGCAGGGCTGGGTGAACCGGCGGCGCGACCTGGGCGGCCTGATCTTCATCGACCTCCGCGACCGGACGGGCCTGGTCCAGGCCGTCATCGAACCGGACAACGCCGAAGCCTTCGCCGCCGCCGAGAAGGTGCGCAGCGAATTCGTGCTGGAACTGTCCGGCACCGTACGTGAACGCCCGGCAGACCAGCAGAAACAGGGTGGAACCGGAGCAGTGGAACTGCTCGTCAGCACGCTGACAGTGCTGTCAGCAGCGCGGACTCCCCCATTCCAGCTTGACGGCAGCGTCGACGCAGGTGAGGTCAGCGAGGAACTGCGCCTGAAACACCGCTACCTGGACCTGCGCCGGCCGGAAGCAGCCGCGCCTCTTAAGCTGCGCCACAAGGTGAGCAAGACGATCTGGGACGTCCTTGACGCCGAGGGTTTCGTGCAGGTGGAGACTCCCCTGCTGACCCTGTCCACGCCCGAAGGTGCCCGTGATTTCGTGGTGCCATCCCGGCTTCAGCCCGGCAGCTTCTACGCGCTGCCGCAGAGCCCCCAGCTGTTCAAGCAGATGCTGATGATCGGCGGCATGGACCGCTACTTCCAGATCGTCCGCTGCTTCCGCGACGAAGACCTGCGCGCAGACCGCCAGCCTGACTTCACCCAGCTGGACGTGGAGATGAGCTTCGTCGACCAGGAAGACGTTCTGGCCCTGAACGAGCTGCTCATGAGCACAATCGTCGAACGCACCCTGGACCGCAAGGTCGAAACACCCTTCCCGCGCATCACTTACCAGGAAGCGATGGACCGGTACGGCAGCGACAAACCCGACCTGCGCTTCGACCTGCAGCTTCAGGACGCAACCGGACTGTTCCGCAACAGCGAGTTCAAGGCGTTCGCATCGGCGATCGAAGGCGGCGCGGTCACCCGCGTGCTGCACGTCCCCGCTGAACAGGCGGCGACAGTGAGCCGCAAGGTACTGGCTGAGCTGGAAACCCGCGCCAAACAGAACGGCGCCGGCGGACTCGCCTGGCTGCGCCGCAGCGAAGACTCTTTCAGCGGGCCGATCGCCAAGTTCCTCGAAGCCGAGCTGCCCGGGCTGCAGGAACTGGCACCGGAAGGCGGCGACCTCCTTCTGTTCGTCACGGCCGACTGGGCCACCGCCTGCACCGCACTGGGCGCGGTCCGGCTGGACCTGGCGAACCGGCTCGGCCTTACCGGTGGCAACGACCTCAACTTCCTCTGGGTGGTCGACTTCCCGCTGCTCGACACGGACGGTGAAGGCGGCTGGACTTACATGCACCACCCGTTCACCATGCCCGTCACCGAAGACCTGGAGCTGCTCGAAACCGACCCCGGCAGCGTCCGCGCCCAGGCTTACGACCTGGTGCTGAACGGCAACGAGATCGGCGGCGGCAGCATCCGCATCCACCGCGAAGACATCCAGAAGCGCGTGTTCGCAGCACTGGGCTTCAGTGACGAGGAGATCACCGAGAAGTTCGGGTTCTTCGTCAACGCCCTCTCCTACGGCACCCCGCCACACGGCGGCGTCGCCTGGGGCCTGGACCGCCTCATAATGCTGCTCGCCGGAACGGACAGCATCCGTGACACGATCGCATTCCCAAAAAACCAGAGCGGCGGCGACCCACTCACGGGCGCGCCCGGCCGCCTCGCAGCTGAACAGCTGGAAGAACTCGGAATAAAGGTGACAGTCTGATGCTGCCCCTAGTGATACTCGACCTCGACGGCACCGTGATCGGCACAAGCGGTCAGGTGCTGCCCTGCGTATGGCAGGGTGTCGACAGGCTGCTGGCAGCCGGCGTGAAGATCGCCGTGTGCACCGGCCGGCCCAACGCCGGACTGGCGCTGCGGATCGCCGAACGCGTCGGGCCCCGCAACCCGCACGTGTTCAACAGCGGTGCCCTCGTCACCTACATCGATGGTGACACCCAGCACGTCGCTGCCCTCAAGGAAGCGAGCGCAGGCGACCTCGTGCGCCACTCGAGGCAGCTGGGTCATGCCCTGGAGCTGTGCACGCCCTCGGGTATGTACATCGAACGCAACAACGAGTACAGCGAACAGCATGCCGCGCTGCTCGGCCTCAACTTCACAGTGGCCGACCTGGCGCAGATCGTCCAGGACGAACCGGTCGTGCGCGCCCAATGGGTTCTGCCCGCTGAGAAGCGCCACGAAGTCGAGGAACTGAACGTGCCGGAAACCCAGTCGGCGTTCGCCACCTCGCCCGGCATGCCTGGGGTCGGTTTCATAAGCGTCACCCGCGAGGGCACCGACAAGGGCAGCGCCGTCCGCCACCTGGCCGAGGGGCTGCGCATCCCCCTGGCAGACGTGATGGCGATCGGCGACAGCGAAGGTGACGTTCCCATGCTCGACATCGTCGGCCACCCCGTCGTGATGGGCGACGCCAGCGAGCAGCTCAAGAGCCGTTACGACGCCGTAGCCGGCGAAGTGGACAACTGCGGAGTGCTCGCAGCATTCGAGGAAGCACTCAGCGCTGCCGCCGGCGGCGCTGAAACGGGCTAAACTCGACAACTGTATGCACGACGCAACCATCCAGAAACTTCCGCAACTCATCGGCGAACAGGTCCGCCTGCACGGCTGGCTCACCGGCCTGCGCTCCAGCGGCAAGATCGCCTTCCTGCAACTCCGTGACGGCAGCGGGTTCGTCCAGGGGGTCATCGTCCGCAGCAACGTGAGTGACGAAGCCTGGGAAGCGGCCAGGGCCCTCACCCAGGAGAGCAGCCTGGTCGTGACCGGCCTCGTCAAGGCCGACACGCGCAGCAAAAGCGGCGTCGAACTGGAACTCGACTCCGTCCAGGTGATCCAGGCAGCCCACGACTACCCGATCACCCCCAAGGAACATGGCGTTGATTTCCTGATGGAGAACCGCCACCTGTACCTCCGCCACCGCGTTCCCTGGGCCATCATGCGCGTACGCGACGAGCTTTCCCGCGCCATCCACGATTTCTTCGCAGAACGCGGCTTCGTACGCTTCGACGCCCCGTTCTTCATGCCGACCGCCGTGGAAGGCACCACCAACCTGTTCGAGATCGACCTGTTCGGTGACGAGAAAGCTTACCTGTCCCAGTCCGGTCAGCTGTACGCCGAAGCAGGCGCTATGGCACTGGGCAAGGTCTACACCTTCGGACCAACCTTCCGCGCCGAGAAGAGCAAGACCCGCAGGCACCTGCTCGAGTTCTGGATGGTCGAACCTGAAGTCGCCTTCCAGGATTTCGAAGGCAGCCTGAAGCTGCAGGAAGAGTTCCTGAGCTACATCGTCGGCCGTGTGCTGGACCGCTGCGCCCCTGAGCTCGACATGCTCGGACGCGACGTCAGCAAGCTCGCCGGCACAGCCGAAGGCAACTTCCCGCGCATCACCTACGACGAAGCGCTTGAGATCCTGAACGGCAAGGGCGAGCAGCTGGAGTGGGGCGACGACCTGGGCGCGCCGCACGAGACGATCCTCAGTGAGATGCACGACCGGCCGCTGTTCATCACCGGCTGGCCGACCAAGGCGAAGGCGTTCTACATGCAGCCGTACGAGGATGACCCAGAGCGCGTGAAAGCCGCCGACCTCATCGCACCCGAAGGTTACGGCGAGATCGTCGGTGGCTCGGAACGCATCCACGACCTGGAGCTGCTGAAGCAGCGGATCGCCGAGCACAACCTGCCGTCCGAGGCGTTCGAATGGTACCTGGACCTGCGCCGCTTCGGCAGCGTGCCCCACTCGGGCTTCGGACTCGGTTTCGAACGGACCCTGGCGTGGATCACCGGCGTGCACCACCTGCGGGAAGTGATCCCGTTCCCCCGCATGCTCACGCGCATGTATCCCTGATCAGTCGGCAATGTCAGCTGGAGCGGGCGCGGGCGGCGGAAGCCGCTCGCCGTTCCAGAGCAGCACCACACTGTCCAGACCTGCTTCAGTAAGCGTTTCAGTGAGGCTGCGCCGTACCCGGCTGAACGCAGCCTCCGCCATCTCGAAGCTTTCCGGCACCCGGAAATCAAGCACTGCTGTACGCTCGCCTTCGAATTCGGTCACGAACACGACAGGCAGGCCCAGTTCCTGCGGCCAGGAGCCGTTCTCGCCCTGCATGCGCTCACGCACGGCCTCAGTGATCACCTCGGCCCGGCCGGCGTCATCAGCCGGCACTTCGAGCGTCTGGCGCAGCGGCACTTCCAGGTTGAACTGGTCGTAAATGACCACACGGAACTCTTCCTGCCGCAGCTGACGCGGCTCGATGACCGGCAGTTCGAAATGTTCAACTTCGACAGGTTCAGGCCGGGCCACGATCACCGCGGCAAGCGCTGCCACGAGCGCCAGTATCGAGACGAGTACCTGCGGCGAGCGGAAGGCACGGCGCCACGCGTCAGGCCTGATGTTCACCTGACCCCCAGTGCGCGCAGCAGGCCGGCCGCCAGGCGGCCAGGCAGGCCGGGATCAGCAAGCGATTCAGTCTCAACGGTCAGGTGCACGCCCTTGCCGGCCGCCGGCACCAGTGCCGCGAGTGGCAGGCTGACGGGTGCGGCGGCACCAAGCTGCTCGGCAAGCAGCGCCGCAGTCTGCGCTCCCGCTGACAGGTCGCCGTAATGACCGAGCAGAAGCTGACGCCTGAGCTGTTCGACCGCAGTCGTGTCAGCAGCCGAAATCACTGCCGCCTGCTGCAGGTGCACTTCACTCTGGGCGTCGCCCAGGAAGCTCACGGCAGTCGATGCACCGGCTTCCAGACGCAGGTATACGTCCGCGCTCGCCGCGCCCAGCAGGGTGGTTGCCTGCTCGGACGCCGAGTTTCTGGTCAGGGTCACGTCAACGCCGGCCTGGCGCAGTTCGCCCGCCACGGCCAGTGCCAGGTCGACCAGCGCGGTCGTCGCGGGCGGATCCAGGAGGACCGTACCGCCTGTTGCTACAGGAGCGCCCTGGCTTTCGGGTACGGGCAGGCTCGCGGCCTGGGGTGTGAAGGTAAGCGCGTGCTGCACGCCCGTCCCTGCCGGAACGCTGGTCAGGTTCCAGGTCGTGCCCGGCGCCAGCTGCACGCGCAGTTCAGGTTCCTGCGAGCCCTGCAGGAAACGTGCCTGCAGGAACGCGGTCCCTTCCAGTTCAGATGTCATGGGCTGGCGGGTGCGGCTGAAGTAAAGCTGCAGCTCGCTGGTCCGCTCGTTGAAGTACGTCCTTACGGGAACGGGCGCGCTCATGTTGATCAGCAGCCGTTCGCCGCTGCCTGAACCGGCACGCTCGAGGCCGGTGACGGTGGCTGATGGCAACCGCACATCAACTGCGTCACGGGTGCCGCCCAGGACGGTCACAAAACCACCGAAGGCCGCTGCCACCGTCTTGACCGGCAGCAGCACGCCAGCATCAGTCTGCAAAGCCGCGTGACCTTCAACCGTCCGTCCGTCTACCGCGGCACTGTCAGCAGCGTCCGTACGGGCCGGATCGCTGGCAAGCCTCAGTTGCAGCAGGCGCCCCGGCAGACGCAGTTCCACCGTACCGAAACTTACTTCAAGCTCGGCGCCCAGCGCGGCAGCGAAAGCACGCGCCGGCGCGTACGAGACACCCGGCACCGTCTGCTGGTCAAGGCCCGGCACTTCCTGACCGTCTACGATCAGGCTGGTCCGGGCCGAAGCAGCTGCCGTCATGAGACAGAGCAGCAGAAGAAGCAGCCGACGCTTCAACGCTCACCCTTCAAGGCACTTTCGATCTGACGTTTCGCGTCCTTGGCCGCCTGCTGCTGGCGCTTGTCATGACGCTTGCGGCCGCGTCCCAGGCCGATGAGCACTTTCGCCCAGCCCTCCTTGAAGTACAGTTTCAGCGGCACGATCGACAGGCCGCGCTGTTCGACGCCGGCACTCAGTTCATCGATCTCGCGCCGGTTGAGCAGCAGTTTGCGCGTGCGCAGCGGTTCGTGGTTGTTGTAGCTCGCCTGTTTGTAGACGGGAATGTTCATGCCCTCCAGCAGTATCTCGCCGGATTTCACGCGCGCGAACGCCTCGCTTATTGAAGCGCCCCCGTCGCGCAGCGATTTGACCTCACTGCCGGTGAGTACGATACCGGCCTCGAACGTCTCGAGGATCTCGTAGTCAAAGCTTGCCCGTCTGTTGCGCAGTTCCGTCACCGAATCACCACAGTCATTCTAATGGTGCCCGGCGCCGGCAGGTCATTCCAGCTGCAGCGACACGTCGCGCGGGTCCACGTCAACCCGGATGCGCGCCCCCTGCTGACTGCCGGGAATCTCCTGGAGCAGGTTGCGGAAGCGGGTGGCGTCGCGGCAGCGCAGCAGCAGCTGCCACACGAACCGTCCGCGTACGCGGGCCACGCCGGCGGGAGTTGGCCCCAGCAGCTCGTCCTCACTGGCGCCACTTGCGAGCAGGGCTCCGTGCAGCCGCCGCGCCTGCTGCTCGGCTGTCGCCTGGTCCCGGGCGGTTATCTCGACGCGGGCAAGCTCGGCGAACGGTGGGTACGCGAAGGTTTCCCTGCGGGCTACCGTGTCGGTCACGAACTCAGCGAGCGCCGCCTGCAGGTCATCTGCCTGCAGGACGCTCAGGACGGGATGGTCTGGCTGGAAGCTCTGCAGCAGCACGAGCGGCCTGGGCCGGACCGTCAGCTCAGGGAGCTGCAGCATGAGCCGTAAGGTCGCCTCAGCGGCCCGGAAGTCACTCAGGCTCATGTGGGCGTCGAACAGTGACACCGCGATGAGCGAGACGTTCGGCAGCGGCGGCAGCCTGAGTGCCGCCGTGGTGGCTACCAGTACGCCCGGTTCACCCGCCAGCAGCGGCGCGGGGTCTTCGCGGACGTCAGCGTCGTAGCGGACGACCGGCAGGGTGGGCAGCATTTTTGTGACCGCGGTGGCCAGCCACTGGGTGCCGGCAGCCCGGGATGGTTGCAGTTCGTCCTTGCCGCAGTCCGGGCAGGAGGGCGGCACCTGGCGGGCGTGGTTGCACTGGTGGCAGCGCAGCACGTTCTCTTTCTGGTGGTACCGCAGCGGCAGGTCGCAGTTGGGGCAGCCGATGGCGTTGCCGCAGGCTGCACAGCTTAGTGCGCCTGAGAAACCCCGCCGCGAGGACAGGATTATCGCCTGCCTGCCGCGTTCCTCGACCTGACCGAGCACCCGCACCAGGTCCGCGTCAAGCGGCCAGCTGCTGGCTCCGTTCAGGTCAGTCACGTGCAGCCGCTGTTCAACTGCCGGCAGCTGGACGAGCGGCACACCGCTGAAGCGCAGCTCCGCGTTCTCAGCGACTTCAGTTTCAACGAGTCGCCGGCCTTCGATGCGTGCCAGCCTGCGGGCAGCCTCCGGCACGAACAGCCTGGCGCCGGACAGCTGCTTCCATGACGGGCTGGCGCTCTCCAGCACGATGATGCTGCCCGGCTTACGCGCGTGCAGGAGCAGGGCCGGCGCCGTGCCCGCGAGCACCATCGGCTTCTCACCGGCGGCCAGCTCGAACACGTGGGCGCGCTCAGCGTCGTTGAGGTCACCGGAAAGCATCAGCACTGGCAGGTCACGCGCCAGTGCGCCGACCGCCTCATGCAGGTAAGTCAGCTCAGGCGCAATGATCAGCGGGCTTTTACCTTCGCTCAGTTCCTGCTCCAGCAGTGGTTTCAGCTCGGCGAGCCGCTGCCGCCGCCGGCGCCGAGCGCCACGGTCGGGGCTTCGGGGGAAGCGGGCGTGCCGATCATCCGAAGATCTCGAG
>CALDPK010000032.1 GCA_937911855.1 uncultured Trueperaceae bacterium
AGCTCATCGACTGGCTTCACGGCGCTGAAGCGGAAGGCTGCACGGGCGTGATCCTGAACGCGGCCGGCCTGACCCACACGTCGGTGGCGCTGCGTGACGCCGTGGCCGGCATCCCGATCCCCGTCATCGAAGTGCACCTGTCGAACGTTCACGCGCGCGAGGAGTTCCGGCGGCACAGCTTCCTGTCCGCCGTATGCCGCGGCCAGATCAGTGGGTTCGGGGTCCGGTCTTACCGGGCGGCGCTGCTGATGTTCGCCCAGTCATCCTGATTGACAGGCGTTCAGCCGCGCAGGAAGCCGGTCTCCAGTTCCTCGAGCGGCGGCAGGTCCTGTACTGACTTGAGGCCGAACTCCATCAGGAACTTCTCGGTGGTCGCCCACAGGATGGGCCGGCCGATCACGTCCCTGTGGCCTACAGCTTTGACCAGTTCGCGTTCCTGGAGTGTTTCAAGGGTCGAGCTGCATGATGCTCCCCGGGCCGCCTCGAGCTCGCCGCGCGTGACCGGCTGACGGTAGGCGACCAGCGCCAGCGTTTCCAGGGCGGCGTTCGACAGGCGTGGCAAAGGGGGCGGCGATAGCAGGCTGGCGAGCGCGGGTGTCAGGGCCGGGTCGACTACGAGCCGGTAGCCTCCTGCCACCTCCTCGATGACCAGACCCAACCTTGTACCGTCCAGCACCCGCCTGAGCTGACTGACCGCTTCTTCGACAGTAGTGTCCTGCCCTTCGAGCAATGCTGACAGTTCCTTGTCGGTGACCGGTCTGCCTGCTGCCAGCAGTGCTGCGCACAGCAGTTCGGTTGTCCTGTTGCCGGTCTCGTCCACTGCTGCCAGTTTACCGCGTTCCCAGCGCAATCTGAGATCAGCGGCGCATGATCACGTGCGCCGTTCCGTCCCGCAGCTCGATCATCACCTCCAGTGCCAGATTCGGTGGCGCCGGGCTGGTCAACTGCAGGCGCGCGTGCTCATTGCTGATCCGTGCGTAGCGGGTGCCTTCAGGCAGCAGCGGGTCAGGCGGCAGCGTGCCTGGGCCTTCGAGCTGGCTTTCGAGCAGCAGGAGGCTGTGCGTGAGCCGGGTGTGCTGTTCGGCTTCGGCCGCGGCGAAGGCGATCTGGTTGCGCGTGCTCAAAGCACCGAGCAGGGCCAGCAGCTGCAGCGCGGCGGCCATCGTCAGCATGGCGGTCAGCAGGAGCAGCACTGCCACGAGTGCCATGCCGCTCTCGCGGCCCGGCATCAGAGCGCTCCCAGCTGCTGCGGCGCCGCGAAGGCGATGTAGGCCAGGCGGCTGGTATCCCAGCTGAAACTGAGCTGCACCACGAACGCGGTGATCTCAGCGGGCCACGGCTCAGCCTGGCTGACTACCTTCCCACCGGCCGTGACGAAGCCGACGAGCTTGAGGTTGGTCACTTCCTGTACTGCCGGCTGCCGGGTAGCGCCCTCCTCGCGCCGGTACAGGTTCCACATGCCACTACCGTCACGGGCCACGTCGATGGTGATCTGCCGCTGCACGGGAGCGGCCAGCCACTGTTCTTCCAGGTAGTGGATCCGGAACGTGTCGCTGCGGTCTTCCCGGTCTGAGACGCCGATCTCGATGGTCGGGCCGCTGAACTCGCCGATGATTCCCCGGCCGTAACCGGCGAAGCTGAGCTCGCGGACGACGACGTTGCGGGCTATCGATTCCAGCTGCACCCGTTCCAGCATCGCAGCGGTCTGCCGGTAGTTGCGGACGCTGCCTGTCACGTACTGACCCATGGCGAGGAGCAGCAGACCCAGGACGACCAGGCTCATCAGCACCTCGGGCAGGGTGAAGCCGTGCCGTTTCATGGCCCGGCCACCACTCGGGTCACTGCACTGAGCATTACCGTGGCGCCATCTTCCCTGCTGGCTGTGACGGTGATACGCCGTGACGTTCCGCCCGTTGCCGCAGCGCATTCGAATCCTTCAAGCAGGGCAGCGCAGCTTTCGGTGCTGACGCTGCAGGCAATCCCTTCGGCTTCTTCGGGAATGACAGCGCTGCAGTGCATGCCGCTCGCAGCTCCCAGCAACCTGAGCTGGAGTTCGCTGTCGGCAACGTGCAGGAGGCGTGTCTGGATCTGAGTCTGCCGGGCCAGTCTGAGGGTGGACAGCTGCATCGCCACGAGTCCGGATGCTCCGATGGCCAGCACCGTGAGCGCCACCAGTATCTCGATGAGGGTGAGGCCTGATGAGTTCATCGCATCTCGACCTCAGTCCTGAGCCGGCCTGCGCGCGAGACGAATATGCGGGCTTCCAGGCCACCGCGCATCAGGGTGATTGTCTGGTTGAAGGCGCCACCACCCAGGCAGGTGCGGCCGTAACCGGTGGGCAGCCAGATCAGGCCGTTGCCCGGCGGACCCAGGCTGACGCCGCGGTACTCGCTCAGGTCCAGGGTGCGCAACACCTCACCGCTGCTGCAGAGCTCGATGGCCGAGAAGCTGCCGCCACCGGTAGAGTGGCGCTGCTGGTACTGGCCTGCACTGGCGTCGTAGATGACGGCAATGGGTTCGTTCCGGGCGACGGCCTCGAGGCGTGCCTGGTTGATGAAACCGCGCAGTGCGTTGCTGGCCGGTCCGAGCGGGGATGGCCAGTTCACTGCCACGACTGCAGCCAGCGCTGCAAGCAATCCGATGATGACCAGCAGTTCGACGAGAGTGAAACCGGAACGCGCCTTCATCATGAACCCCCTCAGAGTTGAGTTCAGTCAGGTTAGGCGCGTGTGCTTTACGGGGTGGCCGGCTGTAACGTCAATTGCCGGGCCTGACTCGGCAATTTGCCGGTCAGGCGTGATGACTTCTAGTTCTCGTCGGTGCTCAGGACCGCCAGGAACGCTTCCTGGGGCACCTCCACACTGCCGATCTGCTTCATGCGGGCCTTGCCCTTCTTCTGCTTCTCAAGCAGTTTCTTCTTGCGGGTGATGTCGCCGCCGTAGCATTTGGAGATGACGTCCTTGCGGAATGCGCGCACGGTTGCCCGCGCCAGGACCTTCCCGCCGATAGCGGCCTGAACGGGTACAGCGAACATCTGCCTGGGGATCACTTCGGCCATGCGGTCCACGACCTTGCGGCCCAGGTCGTAGGCCTTGTCCACGTGCGCGATGACCGAAAGGGCGTCAACGCGTTCCTCGTTGACCAGGATGTCCACGCGGACGAGTTTGCCGGCGCGGTAACCGATCGGTTCGTAATCCATGCTGGCGTAACCGCGGGTCATGCTCTTGAGCCGGTCGTGGAAGTCGTAAAGGATCTCCGCGAACGGAACGACGTACTGCAGTTCTATGCGCCGGCCGTGATAGACCATGTTCTTCATCTCGCCACGCTTCTCCTGCAGCAGGCCCATCACGGAACCCACGTACTCCTCAGGCGTGTAGACGCTCAGCTTCACGTACGGCTCGCGGGTTTCCAGGGTCCTGTCGGGCGACGGCAGCTCGGACGGGTTCTGGATGCGCCGTGTGACGTTATCGGTGGTGGTGACCTCGTAAACGACCGCAGGTGCCGTAGCGATCAGGTTCAGGTTGAACTCGCGCTCAAGGCGGGCCTGCACGATGTCCGCGTGCAGAAGCCCCAGGAAGCCGCAGCGGAAACCGAAGCCGAGCGCCTCGCTCGTTTCCGGCTCGAACGTGAAGGCGGCGTCGTTCAGGCCCAGCTTCTCGAGGGCTTCACGCAGCTTCACGTAGTCTTCGGAATCGGTCGGGTACAGTCCGCTGAACACCACGGGCATGGCGGGCTTGAAGCCGGGGATCGCTTCCACTTCGGCGTCGACGGCGGCGACCGTGTCACCGATCTGGGTCTCGCCGATCTCGCGGATCCCGGCCGTGAACCAGCCGACCATGCCCGGTCCGAGCTCATCGCTCACTGCCGGGCCAGGCTGGAAGTAACCGACCTTGTCGACTTCGATGACCTGGCCGGTTGACACGATCCGCACCTGGTCCCCTGCCTTGATGGTCCCGTCGAACACGCGGATGAAGGCGATCACGCCCTGGTAGGAGTCGTAGACGGCGTCGAAGATCAGGCTGCGCAGTGGCGCGTCAGGTGAACCTTCGGGGGCCGGCAGGTGTTCGACTATGCCTTCCAGGATGCTTTCAACGTTCTCGCCGGTCTTGGCTGAGACGAAGATCGCGTTGTCAGTGGGGATGCCGACCACTTCCTCGAGCTCCGCCGCGGCACCTTCAGGGTCGGCATTGGGCAGGTCGATCTTGTTGACTATCGGCAGGACCTCGAGGCCGTTGTCGACGGCAAGGTAGGCGTTCTGGATCGTCTGGGCTTCAACACCCTGGCTGGCGTCGATCACGAGCAGCACGCCTTCGCAGGCGCGCAGTGCGCGCGATACCTCGTAATTGAAGTCGACGTGCCCCGGTGTATCGATCAGGTTGAACATGTACTGCTGGCCGTCTTTGGCCGTGTAGAAAAGGCGTGTGGAAGTCGCCTTGATGGTGATGCCACGCTCACGCTCTAGGTCAAGCGTATCCAGCATCTGATCGCGCTTGTGGCGGCTCTCGACGGCCGACGTCAGGTCGATGATCCTGTCGGCAAGTGTGGATTTGCCGTGGTCGACGTGCGCGATGATTGAAAAGTTGCGAATCTGCATATCCTGTCATTCTACAGCCAGGAGCAGCGTAATTCCCGTCAGGGCGTGCCGTTGCGGCGGTCGCGGAAGAATTCCGTCAGCATTTCTGCAGCTTCCTGCCCGTGTGGTCCGCGCAGGACCTTGACTTTCCTCTTCCAGGGCAGCAGGTCCAGGTCGGCGACACTGCCGGTCGCTCCTTCGCGCGTGTTCCTGGCTGCGTAGACGACCGTTGGCAGGTGCGCCTGCAGCATCGCCCCGAAGCACATGGCGCACGGCTCGAGCGTGACGTAAAGCGTGCAGCCCGTCAGCCGCCAGTCGCCTGTCAGCTCCGCCGCCCGCCTGATCGCCAGCAGTTCCGCGTGGGCGGTTGGATCGCGCGAGCTCTCCGCTTCGTTGCGCGCGCTGGCGATGATCTCTCCGTCGCGTACGATGACCGCCCCGACCGGCAGTTCGCCAGCCCGGCCTGCTTCGCCGGCCAGTTGAAGTGCGGCGCGCATGAAGTGCGAGTCGCTGGCAGCACCGTTCGCCGCCCGGAAGTCATGGGCAGCGCCGACCCCTTCAACCCAGATGACCTGCCCGTCACTGGCGAGCACCTGCAGTGATTCGCGTTCCTCGCGCGGAATCTTCGCGTCTATCAGCACGTCGGACAGTTTGCGGGTACCGCCTGCCATCCGGATGCGGTCGCCCGGCTGGCGGGCCCGGAGTTGCAGATCCGGCAAGTCGAGCGCGGACTCGGCGACGCCTCCAGGAAGCTGGCCTGGGTCGGTTACGGGAACGGACTGCTGGTCGGGTTGCTCCGACGTGTCCACTACCTCGAGCCTGCCGTAGTGAAGGCGCAGCATCTTGTCTGGAGCCACCTGCTCCCGCCAGGTTGTCTCCTCAGCCAGCGCGGCTGCCACCCGCTCGAGGCGCTCCAGCCCGAACGGCACACCATGTGCGCGCAGCATCAGGGCGACGGCTGCCAGCTGCAGGGCGCGGGGTCTGTCCCGCAGCCTCAGTGCATCGATGCCGCCTTCCAGGTCCACGAGGGGCCGGGCGACGCTTTCCACGAAGCCGCGCTGGTCGCGCTGCAGACTGGTCAGGTTGGCGACGCGCTCATCCAGGTCGGGATGCCGTGCGCGGATGAGCGGCAGGATTTCGTTCCGCAGCCAGGCCCGTGAGAAACTGCTGTCGAGGTTGGAGGCATCTTCGCGCCAGTCCTGTCCGATCTCCTGCAGCCACTGCACCAGCGTCTGTTTGCGCACGTGCAGCAGTGGCCTTATGACGAGGCCGGTGCGGGACGGCATGCCCCCGAGCCACGCTGAGCCGCGCAGCAGTTGCATGAACACCGTCTCGGTCTGGTCATCCCGGTTGTGGGCAGTGACGATGTTGTCCGCACCGGCCGCGCGGGCAAGAAGGGCAAGGCGATCAGCTTGCTGTCGCCGCCGGAGATGGTGCAGTTCATCCAGATCCAGCGCCGCTGTGATGCGCCCATTGAGGAGCACACGCTGCCCAGCACGCAGGAGATCAGCGCGCGTCGTCAGCAGCGTCAGCTCGACACGCTGAGCGCGCGCTTTGACGCGGTGGCGGGCGTCAACCACGGCCCGCAGCTTGGCCTCGCGCGCTTGCTGTTGCAAGCCGAGGGCGCGCCCGCGCCGAGCAGCGCCCGCGTCAAGCTCATCGCCCGCGCGCTGGCGCTCGCTGAGCGCGCGCTGTCAGGCGCGTCAAGCGGCGCGATCAAGGCGCAGCCGGCCGCGCAAGAGCTGGTCGAGGAGCTGTCGCCCGTTGAGATCGAGCGCGAGGATGAGGCGCAAGACGCTCAAGACGCGCCCGAGCCCACGCCCTCAAACGTGTACAATGAGACGCCTACCCCCGAGGAGGCGGCGCGCATGGTCCTGCCCAAGCGCTATGATGAGGTGCCCGCGATGGACCCCGCTGCGCCCCCGGCGACGCCACCCGCGCGCGAGGAGCAGCAGCCCGGCCAGCTGCAGCAGCAGCACGATCCAGCGCGGTGC
>CALDPK010000033.1 GCA_937911855.1 uncultured Trueperaceae bacterium
CGTGTGCCCGGGTGCCTCCCTCGCCCGCCTCGAGGCCCACGAGCAGATGCCCGGCTCCCAGGGCGAGCAAGGTTTCCGTATGGCTGGGCATGAGGCTGACTATCCTGCCGGCCGGCTCCGGCAGTACGACTTCTCTGGCCAGGTAATCGGTCACCGTGACCGGCTGGGCCAGGACGGACCCCAGAATGGCGAGCATGAAACTGAACAGGAACGGGCGGAATCTTGCTTGCTGCATTGACGCCTCCTTCGGGCATTGCAGTGAAGTGCAGGCGGCATTCGGGCTCGTGCGGCTGAGATTGTCAGCCGTTTACCGTTGCGGGACAGCGCCGGATTCCAACCGGCTTCCCCACCTGCACCACTTCACCCGGAAGCGTAACACCACCGCAGCGCAGGCGGTGTTAGGCTGTTCCGAGTGTCAGTTCCCGAAGCCGTGAAGCTCAGCGAGCTGGTGAGCCCGCGGGCCCTTGATGCCTCTCAGGCATACGCACCGCCACCAAGGTTCGCAGCAGCCACGTTCAGCAATTACCGACCCACGCACCCGAGCCAGGAACAGGCAGTCAGAAGGCTGGAACAGCTGCTGGCGTCCCTGCAGCCGGCCCGGAACCAGCGCGGCCTGTTCAGGCTCCTGCAGAAGCAGAAGCCGGCCGGCAGCGGGCTGTATCTGGACGGCGGCTTCGGGGTGGGCAAGACCCACCTGCTCGCCGCTGCATATCACGCAGCGGACACGGACCTGAAAGCCTTCATGTCGTTCCAGGAACTCGTCTACCGGGTCGGCGTGCGCGGCATCGCTGCCGCAGCAGAGGACTTCCGCGGCCTCAGGCTGCTGCTGCTCGACGAGTTCGAACTTGACGACCCCGGCAACACGCTGATCGTGAAATCGGTACTGCAGTCACTGTTCGCCCAGGGCACCAGAGTCGTGACCACTTCCAATACCCCCGCCACGGCACAGGGCGAAGGCCGCTTCAACGCCAGCGATTTCGCAAGAGAGATCCAGGGCATAGCTGCGCATTTCGACAGCCTGCGCCTGGACGGACCGGATTACCGCGTGCGCAGCAGCGCCGGGCCCGTGCCTCACATTCCCGGTTGCGCAGACCCTGCTGAAGGCGGCAAACCTCCGGTTGTGACGGCCAGCTGGCCTGAGCTGCTGGCCGTACTGCGGGACCTGCACCCGATGGCCTACGGTCCCCTGCTGGCCCAGGTCGGCACCCTGTACCTGAACGGCGTGGACACCATCCCGAACCAGAACGACGCGCTGCGTTTCGTGCACTTCATCGACCGGCTCTACGACCTGCGTGTCTCACTGAGGTTCGGGGTGCAGCCGCACCTGGCTGCAGACCTGCGCGCTCTGTTCGCTGCCGGCTACCGGGACGGCGCCTATCAGAAGAAACACGACCGCTGCGTCTCCAGGCTCATTGAACTGCACGGGGAATCAGCGGCTTCAGAGCCCGTCCTGTCAGCTGCCTGAGAGCCGCTCCGCGATCACTGCGGCGATGCGCGGCAGACCACCCGGCTCACCCAGCACCAGTGCGCCCGCCCGGGCCGCTGCAGCACGCGCTTCACCGTCGGAGAGCATGCGACGGACCAGCGGGGCGAGCACCTTGACGTCCGGACTCTCAGCCACCATGAGCGCGTCGGTGAGCAGCCTCTTCTGGTTCGCCACGAAGGCAGCTGAATGGCTGTCACCCAGCGCGAAGGTGACGACCGGCACGCAGGCTGCTGCGGCCTGTTCCAGCGCCGTTCCCGCCGTTCCCACGACAAGCGCGGCCCGGGCCAGCAGCCATTCGAAGGCACCCTGATGAAGCTCAACTTTATTGGCACCCTGCGTCAGCAGTGCCGGTTCACCCGGGCTCAGCTGCCAGCCTGCCGGCCGGGGCAGTTCACCAGCGGCCCAGGCGACCTTCCAGCTGACACCCGGAACTTCTTGCGTCAGCGGCAGCATGCGTGCCAGGGATTCCCCGGCTGAGGCCCGTGAACCCGGCAGCAGGAGCACCTCCTGGCCGTCAGCCTCAACCCGCCGCGGGGGCTCATCGAACAGCAGGCTGCCGGCGTAATCCGCCTGGCTGACTCCCCGGCTCTTCAGTGCCTGAGCGGTTTCAGCGTCCCGCAACCAGACGCGCTGGGTGAACCTGCGCATGAGCCACGCCTCGAACGGTGTGATGCGCTCCATCAGCAGCCGGTTGATGCTGGGCGCCTGCCCTGTCGACTGCCTGATTGATACGAGCGTCTGGAGCGCGAACCTGCGCGCAGCCGGCACGCCGGTGAGCAGGCTGAGCGAGAGCGCCCAGGCGTCGCCTGCCACGATCACTGCATCTGGACGGACAGAGTAACGCAGGAAATGGAGCTGCCTGAAGGTCAGCGGAAGCAGCCCACTCCGCAGGTCTGCCATGAAGTTGGCTGCCGTGTGAAAGGTCAGGCCTCCGGACGGCAGCGCCTGCACCGGCCCCCTGACGGGCAGGCCGCTCTGCGCGTAAGCGCGGCCGGTTCCCACCAGCGGGTAGGCGCTCAGCTCGAGTCCCGGGGCAGCAGCCTGCAGGTGACGCGCCAGCCGGCTGCCTATGACGTCCTCGCCATGGCCGTTGGTGAGGACCAGGACGCGCAACGGTCAGTCTCCTGGCTCGTTGAGGAGCGGAGCGGTGCCCCAGCCGAGTTTCTGCCGCAGGACGTCGAAGTGGTTGCGGCGACCGGTCAGCACCAGCAGCAGGTCGGTGGGTGCGGCAGCGATCCGGAAGCGGTCACCCCTGCTCACGTCGATGCGCACGTGCCCGTCCACGACAAGCGCCAGCTCGTCGGAGCTCGTGGCGACCTCGAACTGCAGTTCGTCGAATGCGTCCAGCACCATCGGGCGGTTGGTGAGGGAATGCGGCGCTATCGGCGTGATGAGCAGCGCGCGCAGCCCCTGACTCAGGATGGGTCCGCCGAGTGACAGCGAGTAGGCCGTGGAACCCGTCGGGGTGCTCACGACCAGGCCGTCCGCGCGGTACTGGGTGGCGTGCTGGCCGTCGACGAACATGTCCAGGTTGATCAGGCGGGTCATGACGCCCTGCGATACCATCACGTCGTTGAGCCCGTAATGGACGGTGTCGGGCCGGCCGTCGACGGTCAGCTGCAGCATCATCCGCGGCAGCACCTGCCATGACTCGCCGGCTTTGCCGTCCAGCCAGGCGTGGATGTCATCGGCACCGTGATCGGCCAGGAAGCCCAGCTTGCCCAGGTTGACCCCCAGGACCGGAACCCGGGTGCCCACCATGCGCCGGGCCGTGTTCAGCATCGTCCCGTCGCCACCCACGGCGATGACGAGCGTCAGGTCTTCAGCCAGGCCGGCCAGCGGCAGCGTCCCGGCGTTGTCCAGGGTCACCCGGACGCCTGCGTCCTCGAGCCTGCCTGCAATCTCGGTCGCAAGCCCATGCGCCTCCGGTTTGTAGTGGGTGCTGGTGACGAGCACGTGCCGCGCGTCGCGGGCGGCCAGGTTGAAGCTGCGGCCAGGGTTCCGGCCTTCCATCAGTCTTCGCCCTGGATCACGCCGATGAGTACATCGGCGACGCCTGCCACGTCCAGGTTGCCGGTATCGACGCGCACGGCGTCAGGTGCGGGGCGCAGCTGCCTGGCGTCAAGCTGGTCGCGGCGGGCCAGCTGCTCCGTCAGTGTTGCCAGGCCAGCCTGCCTTTCGCCCAGCCTGCGGGACGCCCTGACTTCCACCGGGGCGTCCAGGTAGAACTTGTAGCGCGCGTCGGGGAATACTGCGGTGCCCATGTCGCGGCCTTCGACCACGAAGCTGCCTTCCAGCTGCCTGAGCTGGTCGTTGGCCCACTCGCGGACGCCCTGGAATGAGGCTGTCCGGGACACGTTCCTGTCGATCTCGTCTGTATGCAGTTCCGCGTAGCGGGCTGTTCCGTCCAGCATGAGCAGGTTGCCCTGCAGGCCGGGGCGCAGGTCGACTTCGTGGCGCGCGAGTTCCGCGAGCACTTCTTCCTCCGTGCCCAGGCTGGCGTCAGCTTCCAGAAGCAGCCAGGCGGCGCCGCGGTACAGGAGTCCGCTGGAAACGAACGGCACGCCCAGGCGCCGGGCGATCTCGCGGGCAACGCTCGACTTTCCGGAGGCGGCAGGGCCGTCGATGGTGATGACGAAATCGCCGCTCACTGCTGTACCTGCAGTTTGCGGAAATCATCCCAGTAACGGGGGTACGTCTTCGCCACGCAGCCGGGATCGAGGATCGTCACCCCCGGCAGGTTCAGGCCGGCGAGCGCGAAGGCCATCGCCATCCGGTGGTCGTCGTAAGTCCGTATCCCGGCGGGCCGGTATGCAGCCTGGGGTTCGACCGTGATCCAGTCCGGACCTTCGCTTACCACGGCGCCCAGGCGGCGCAGTTCAGTCGCTACAGCGGTGAGCCGGTCGGTTTCCTTGATGCGCATGTTCGCCACGTTCCTTATGGTCAGCGGACCGTCAGTGAACAGGCCTGCCACCGCAAGGGCCAGTGCCTGATCGGGGATGTCGTTCAGGTCGAAGTCACCGCCGCGCAGCTGACCCGGGGGCGGACCGGTGACCGTGCAGCTCTGTGCGGTCCAGCTGACTTCGCAGCCCATCCGGCCGAGGACGTCCGCCAGAGCGCGGTCGCCCTGCGATGAATCCGTCCCGACGTTGGCTACCATCACCGTACTGCCCGTGATGGCGGCGGCAACCCAGAAGTTACCGGCGGCGGTCGCGTCGCCTTCGATATGCAGGTCGGCAGCCGAGTAGGTGCCCGGCCTGACCGTGAACACCGAATGGCCCTCCCGCTCAACTTCCATGCCGAAGCTGCGCATGACGTCAAGCGTGATGTCAACGAACGGTTTCGATTGCAGCTCGCCGGTGACCCGGATCGTGACGGGCCCGGCGGCGAGGGGTGCCGCCATCAGCAGGCCGGAGAGGTACTGCGATGACAGGTCGCCGCTCACGCTCACTTCCCCGCCCTGCAGTCCCGTGGTTTCGATGCGTACCGGCGGGCAGCCGTTGTCAAGTTCACTGGTGGCGTTCACGCCCAGGCCCTGAAGGGCTTGCAGCTGGTCAGCTACCGGCCGCTTCAGCATGCTGCCCTGCCCGGTGACGCGGAAACTGCCTGAGCCCGCGGAGAGCAGCGGCAGCAGGAAGCGCACGGTGGTTCCTGACAGTCCGGCGTCCAGGTCGGCTGCCTGCGCCCGAAGCGGACCGCCGTGACCGGAGACGGTCGTGACCGGGCCATCCTGGGAGATGCTGACGCCGAGCTCTTTGAGCGCGCGGATCATCACCTCCGTATCGTCTGCCTCAAGCAGGTGATGCAGGCGTGACTCGCCTTCGGCAACTGCGGCGATCACCAGGGCGCGGTTACTGACGCTCTTGGAGCCCGGAACGGCGATGGTGGCGGAGGGAAGGACACCGGGTACTATTTCAAGGCTCTCAGGCGTTTGCGACATCGGGCATAAGGATAACACCGGCCCAATATTCCGGGGTTTATCATTGCGCCCATGACGATGCCAGCCCAACTGCAGCAGATTACCGATACGTTCAGCAGCGCACCGAGTCAGCTTCGCCTGCCGCTGCTCCTCGAGTACGCCGGCAAAGTGCCGCCGCTGCCCGATCACCTGGCTTCGCTCGAGGGCATGGAGCGGGTGCACGAGTGCCAGACTCCCTTCTACCTGGCCAGCGAACTGGCCGATGACGGAACTGTGGTCTTCCATTTCAACGCTCCCGAGGAAGCCCCCACCACGCGCGGCTTCGCGGGCATACTGCATGAGGGACTGAAGGGGCTCACGCCAGCCGAAGTCGCTGCAGTCCCGGGTGACTTCTACACCGAGCTCAAGCTGAGCGAGCTGATCTCACCGCTCAGGCTGCGGGGCATCGAGGCCATCCTGGCGCGGGCCAAACGGCAGGCGGCTGCGCTGCAGGGGTGAGCAGGCAGTAAAGAAGCGGGCCGGCTCAGATTCCTGGGCCGGCCCGCTGGACCTGCTTTGGCAGCGCGAAAACTCAGCGCTTGCTGCGGCGGTAGTTGTCGCCGAAACGCTTCTGGAACTTCTCGACACGGCCTTCAGTGTCAATGAAGCGCTGCTGACCGGTGTAGAACGGGTGGTTGCCGGACCAGACGTCAACGGTGATCTCGGGCTTGGTGCTGTAAGTTTCGAGTACGACTTCGCCCTCGCAAATAATCTTGCAGGGCACCATTTTAGGGTGAATATCCTTCTTCATGTCACTCTCCTGGTGAGGGCCCTGCACTTTCGGCGGGACTCCACAAACTTTCCTACTTTAGCAGAAGCAGGCAGCTGCCGCAATTGATTGGCTGACCACGCTCAGGCCGGCAGCTGGGCGCGCACCCTGGTTCCCCTGCCGGGAGCGGTGTCCACCTGCAGGTCTCCACCCAGGGCCGTGACCCGTTCGCGCATCTGCCGCAGGCCTAAGCCCCCCATGCTGCTGACGTGATCTGCAGCCTTGTTCAGGTCGAAGCCGGTCCCGTCGTCACCGACTTCCACGAACACGGCGCCCGAATCGTCATGCCCGACCTCCACGCGTACGCCGCTGGCCCGGGAATGCTTGGCTACGTTGTTCATGGCCTCCTGGAAGATCCGGAACAGCGTTGTCTCAGAGCGCAGGCTGAGCTGCTCGACGTGGCCCAATTGCACGTCCACCCGCATGTCGTTCTGCTGACCGAAATCAAGCGTGTAGCGGCGGATGGTCTCGGTGAAGCCGTGTCGCTCCAGGTCAACGGGCCGCAGTGCGAAGATGCTGCGCCTTACCTCACGTATGAGCTCACGGATGGTCGCCCGCGTCTCGCTCAGCTCCGCAGCGGCCTTGTCGGGTTCCCTGCGCATGAGGCGTTCCACCAGGTCGAGCTTCAGGGCACTGAACGCCAGCGACTGGGCGACACCGTCGTGGATCTCGCGGGCGATGCGCGCCCGTTCTTCAGCGATGGCCAGCTCTTCGGAATGCAGGTAGGCCCGCGCGTTGCGCACTCCCCAGCTCACCTGGCCAGCCATCAGTTCCAGCAGCGGGATGCCTGAAGCCGCGAAGTGGTCGGGTTCCGGGTGGACCAGGAGGATGAGTCCCAGGGGCACCCCGTCTGATTGCAGCGGCAGCACCAGCAGGCTGCGGGCATCCGCCAGCAGAGCCGACTCGTCCGCAGCTTCGGGGGTTGCCCTCAGGTCCCCTACCATCAGTGGTTCCATGTCCTGGGCGACCCCACCCAAGAGTCCGGTGCCCGGCACTACCGGCGTGGGTTTGGCGGGCGGCTCGCTGCCTTTCAGGGCGGCCAGGTGCAGGAGCCCGCCGTCGTCGCCCAGGTATATGCCGCCGCGTGGGGCGCCGGTCCGTTCGGTCATGCTGGCCAGCAGCAGGTCGAGCAGCTTGCTGAGGTTGCCTTCGGCCCGCATGCTTCGGTCGACGTCAACAAGGGTGGACAGGTCGCGCATCCTGGCTCCGGCTGCTTCGGCAGCTGCAGCGAACTCCGCGGCGATGATGCTGAACGCCTCCTGCTGGCGTGAGTCAGCAGGCTCCTCGTACCAGGCCTGCAGGGTGCCACTCTGCTTCCCGGACCAGACGACAGGGTTGCCGAGAACCCACCAGTGACGGCCAGCGACCGTTATCTGCTGCGGAGCTGAAGACAGTTCATCGGACAGGCCGGCAGCAGTCGCGTGCAGCTCTGCTGGCAGCCAGTTGGCGTCGCTGACCCGCACGCCCGCCAGGTCGAGCGTCACGTATGCGCCCGTCGCGCCGGCCACTTCGGTTATGCCCCGGCCGGCTGCGGAAAGCGTGGATTCCAGGTCGCTGGCCGCGGCGAAACTCTCGGTGACGCGCTGGATGCCGGACAGCAGTTCGTGGCTGTCCCGCAGTTCCGCGTACAGGGAGCTGAGCCGGGCCTGCGCGTCTTCGCGCAGCCTCACTTCCCGGGCAATCCAGTCGAGTACCACGTAGGTGACAGCTGGACCCAGTATCGAGTAGAAGAGCAGGGTTGACCAGAAACGCCAGTTGTCGTCGCCGAGCGGCACGATGACCAGCTGCCACACCAGCACCACGCCGACGATGGACGCGGGCAGCCACAGCCTGGCGAGTCTGAGCTGCGGATAGAAACTTACCTGCTGCCGGCTGGCAGTGCGGAGGCGCCTCATCACGGTCCAAGTGTACCTTCGCCATTGGAGCCTGCGCTGCGGCTGGTACACTCCTCAACATGTCTCTGGACGATTCTGCAGAAACGATTCCTGCCCCCGGGCTGCCGGGTTCACTCCCTGAAGCGGGCGTGGAACCGGTCCGTACCGTCAGCGCGGGCGGCGTCACCTACACGCTGCTCGGAACGGCCCATGTATCCAGGCAGAGTGCTGATGAGGTCGAGCGGCTGCTGGCCGGCGGCGGTTTCGACGCCGTGGCCATCGAACTCGACCCTGCCCGCCATGCGGCCATCACCAACCCGTCGAGCTGGGAAGACCTGGACCTGTTCAAGGTAATCCGCGAAGGCAAGGCGGGCCTGCTCATGGTCAACCTGGCGCTGGGTGCGTTCCAGCAGCGCCTGGCAGACCAGGTGGGCATCGAACCCGGGGAGGAGATGCGGGTGGCCATCCGGGCAGCTGATGAAGCCGGCCTGCCGCTGCTGCTGATCGACCGGGACATCGGCCTGACCCTCCGGCGCGTCACTGCCGCCATCCCCTGGTACCGCCGCCTGCTCCTGACTTCCGGCCTGCTCACCAGCGTGGTGTCCAACGAGAAGATCGAGCCGGAGGAGATCGAGAAACTCAAGGAAGGCGACATCCTGGACGCGACCTTCAACGAGTTCGCACAGAGCAGCAAGGAGATGTACGTGCCGCTCATCAGCGAGCGTGACGAGTACATGGCGCTCCGGCTGCAGGAACAGACCGCGGGGGCCGGCAAGCCCCGCTTCAGGAACGTGCTCGTGGTCATCGGCGCCGGTCACCTCAAGGGACTTGCCGGGCACCTGGAGACGACTGCCCGGCCGGCCCCGGAGCGCAGGGCCCGGCGCAAGGAACTGGAGCACATACCGCCCAAGGGCATGCTGACGAAGCTGCTGCCGTGGCTCATCGTGGCGATCATCATCACCGGCTTCGTAATCGGCTTCGCCCGAGGCCCCGAACTGGGCTGGCAGGTCGTCGGCGACTGGCTGCTGTACAACGGTGTCCTGGCGGGCGTGGGCGGGATCCTGGCGCTCGGGCACCCGCTGACGATCCTGGCGGCGGCGATCGGAGCCCCGTTCACGTCACTCAACCCGCTGATCGGCGTGGGTTTCGTGGCCGCGGCGGTCCAGTTGTGGATCCGCAAGCCGCTCGTCAGCGATTTCACGTCACTGAGGCGCGACGTGGGCAGCCTCAAGGGCTGGTACAACAACCGGGTGGGGCGGGTGCTGCTGGTGTTCGTCCTCACTTCCCTCGGTTCGGTGGCCGGCACCTGGATTGCCGGTGCCAGCATCTTCGTCCGGCTGAGCGGCGGGGACGGCTGAGCAGACTGCTTCACGACTGAAAATGGGCGCCCCTGCTGACAGGGGCGCCCGTTCTTAAGTTCTGCTTCCGGTTTCGCTCAGTCGGTCGGCGCGCCGTCCAGCAGCCACTGAGCGTACGTGTCCACGAACACGAAACTGCTGCCCTGCAGGTCCGGATGGGCGATGTAGGCGAGGAAGTCCATCAGGTCTGCCTCGGTGGTGGCGTCGAAGGCAGCGCCGCCTGAAAGGCCGGCAAACCGGCCTGTCTCGATCAGCGGCAGGACTTCGTCGGCCGCCCCCCGGGCCAGCGCCAGTTCATGCTGCAGGACGGCGAGTGACTCGGGCCAGTTGCCGAGGTCCCGGCTGTCGAACAGGGGGCCACCCGATTCGATCGACTGCAGGATGATCCCGTACCCGAACAGTGCACGCAGCGGATCAGTCTGTTCGCCTACAGTCACCGGAACTTCGCTGGAAACCTGCCGGTCCTCGCTTGCCAGCACGGTTACCCGCAGGTCGTAGTCGCCGGGCGCAAGGTCTGCAGGAAGTACGAATATAAGTCCGTCGATGACGAAACCGACTGTCTGCGGTGGCAGGACGACCTCGTGCTCGCTGGCTGCCAGTTCACCCTCTGCACCGTGCAGGCTTAACACGATCTGCAGGTTGGTGGGGAGCGCTTCGCCGGGCGTGTACACCTCGAAGCTGGGCCTGAGCGGATCGCCAGCCTCGAAGTCTGCACCCGACTGCGGCACGGTGCCCAGGAACACGCGGACACCGCCCGGCAGCTGAAGCTCGGGAGCCGGAGCCTCGAGCTGAACGACGCGGCTGCGGGCGCGTTCCGCGAACTCACCCTGGCTGACGCGCCGCACGTAACTGCTGTACTGCCGGGCTGCTGCTGAACGTTCACCCGCTGCTTCGAGCAGGTAACCGAGCGAGTAATGAACGGCCGGCTCGGACGGAAACAGCGTGAGGGCATTCTCCAGGTCTTCGATCGCAGCTTCGTCCACTGACGGGTCGAAGCGCAGCGCCGTGTCGTACGCCTCGATCGCCGGACCCAGGCGGCCGGTGACAGTGCGCACCAGACCAAGGTTGTAGTGCGCTATGTACTGCTGGGAGGCCAGCAGGGTGGCCCGCATGGATGACTGCTCGCTCTGCTCCAGCAGGCCGAGGAGGTACTGCGCCCAGCCCAGGTTGGTCCAGTACAGGTCGCTGTCGGGCTGCAACCTGACGGCGACGGCCAGGGCCTGACCGGCGGCCAGCGGCTCTTCCTCGTCAAAAGCGATGAACGACAGCCGCTCGAATGCCCACACCTGCCAGGGGTCCATGCGGGTGAGGCGGTGCAGGGCGTCCTTCTCGAGTTCGGTTTCGCCCATGCTGCGCGCCATCACGGCGTAGACGATCAGTGCGGGGCCGTCTGCCGCAGGCAGTTCCGCCGCGATGGCCTCGGCAGGTGACTCGTTCCAGGCGTGCTGTGCTGCGACGCCGTACGGGAACACCGCGGCTTCGGTGAACGCCTGGTCAGCAGCCGCGATGTCTCCGGTACTGGCCAGCAGCATCGCCTGCCACAGGCGGAAAGTCGGCAGGCCAGTGTCGACGTTCAGCAGGTCGAAATACGCGGCGCTCCGCGCTTCGTCAAGACCTGCGGTGTTGAGCGAGAGCGTGGCCAGCAGGACCGGATCACCCTCGTGGCTGCCGGACTGCAGCGATTCTATTGCCTGTCTGAGCCGCTCCGAGTACGGGTCGCCCTGGAGCAGCGGGTTCTGCAGCAGACCCAGCGCGGCGTCAAGGCCACCGGGCAGGCCGGCGCTGTAGATGGCTTCGGCCCGGGCGCCTGCGACGCCGTTCATGTCGATCTCGGGAGTGTCAGGGATGCGCTCTGCACCCAGCAGGCTGGCGGTAACGCCGACCGCGCGTGCTGCGAGCTCGGACGGGTTCCTGGCATTCGACTGCAAGGTCATGCTTTCCAGTCCGCCGGAATGGGCCATCTCCAGCTCCAGGACCAGCAGCCCGTCAGTCTCGTAAACGAAGCCGTTGAGGGCGACATCTGCACCGGTGGCGCTCTGCAGCATCGCCGTGGCGCCGAGGCCGGTGATGTCCGCGTAGAAGCCTGCGGGATTGTAAAAGCCCCCGTCCACCAGGAAAGGGGGTACGAGGGTGGGGGCGACCGCCGGTCCGTAAACCACGTGGTCTTCGGTGAAAGCCTCGGCTACGGCATGTGCCACGGCCGTGCCCAGAGTGGGGTCTGCACTTGCGAACGGATAGACCACGAGATTGACAGCGTGGACGTGGGCAAACAGCAGAAGCGTGGCCAGAACGTGCCAGAGCCTTGACTTGAACATGCTGGAATGTACCACGCACCAGGGCGTGATAAAGCATTCAGGCGAGCATTTCCTCAAACTCCGTGAGGAGCTCCTGAGCGAGCTTTTCATCACGTGCGACGACGAGGATGGTGTCCTGACCTGCGAGCGTGCCGACGATCTCATCGCGCTCAAGCTTGTCCAGTATGAACGCGACTCCGCTGGCGTGACCTTCGTCAGTAAGTATCGAGAGGATGTTGCCGCCGCGGTCCACGGAACGCACGAACGTCCTGAAACGCTGCCGAAGCTCACCCATGACGTCTTCCTGGGCGGCCAGTGGCGTGGACCGGTAATGGTGGAGACCGTTTCCTGCAGGCAACCTGACAAGCCTGAGCTCGTTCACGTCCCGGCTGACAGTGGCCTGGGTGACGTGGATGCCTTCTTCGCTCGCCAGGTATTCAGCGATTTCAGCCTGGGTTGAGATGATGCGCTTCTCGACGAGTTCGACGATCTTGCGCTGACGGTACTCCTTGCTGGGCATAATTATTCAATCATACAGCAGTCTTTACACAGGTGACTGCGGACGGACTGCTCGCGAAACCTGTCTGTCAGGCGCCGTCGGAATCTGCAGCCATCGGCTGCACCTGAACCGGCTCGGGGCGCGGTGGGGGCGGCGCTACGGTACGGCGGAGCTCCTCGACCGAGGGCAGCTCTGTGCCCCAGCGGAGCGGCTTGTCGAGTTCGAGTTCCTTCATCGCAATGGTCACGCTGTTCTGGGTGGGGGCGAGTTCGCCCTCTTCAAGCAGCGACGGCACACCAAGCTTCAGCTGGGCTGCACGCCGCGCAACAATGATTGACAGTCTGTAGCGCGAATCCGTCAGCGCCATCAGTACGTCGTAGCCTTCCTGTGCCACGTTGGGTTCCTCCATCTGCCCGGCAGGCCGGGCGCGCCATTATACACGGCGGTAAGCCGATTCAGTGCTTGCGGGTGTCCGACAGGAACGCTTCGATGTCCTCGTCACTCAGCCGGTGAGCCCGCGCGCGCTCCGCCCGCAGGATGCCCTGGAAATCGGCGATGGCTGACGGCAGGTGATCGTTCACGACCACGTAATCGAACTCGCGCACGGCCCTGATCTCCTCGCGGGCCCTGGCCAGGCGGCGCTGGATCTTCTCCTCGCTGTCCGTGCCCCTGCCCCTCAGCCTGCGCTCGAGTTCGGCCAGCGAGGGCGGTGCGATGAACAGCATCCGCGCTTCGGGCAGCCGGTCCCGCACCTGCCTGGCGCCGGCCAGCTCGAGTTCGATCAGGACGTCCTTGCCCTGTTCGAGCGCCGCGACAACCGGAGCCATAGGCGTGCCGTAATAGTCGTCCACGTACTCGGCGTACTCGAGGAGCTCGCCTTCCCGGATCATCTCCTGGAAACGCTCCTTGTCGACAAAATAGTAGTTCTGGCCCTCAACCTCGCCGGGACGCTGCTTGCGAGTGGTGGCTGAAATCGAATAGTGGAGGTCGGTGAACACCGGCAGTGCTTCCCGCCGGATGGTGTCCTTGCCGACGCCAGAGGCGCCGGTCATTACAAAAAGAATCCCCCGGTTAATCGGCACGGTCTGAACCCGGGAGCGCTGGTGACACGCTTGCTGCAACGCCAATCATCAACGGAAATGTAACATGGAGTCCGACCTGAAGGCCCGGCCTGAAGTGCTACCATTGAGCCCCGGAGTGGGTGAATCAATGGAAACCAGGTACATCTTCATTACGGGCGGCGTCGTGTCCTCGCTGGGCAAGGGCATTGCCACTTCCAGCATCGGTGCGCTGCTCCGGGCGCGCGGCTACAGGGTGACGGCGGTGAAGATCGACCCGTACATCAACGTCGATGCCGGAACCATGAAGCCCTTCGAGCACGGCGAAGTGTTCGTGACCGAAGACGGTGCGGAAACCGACCTTGACCTGGGAACGTATGAGCGCTTCCTGGACACGGACCTTTCAAGAGAGAACAGCATCACGACCGGACAGGTTTACCTGAAGGTCATCGAGCGGGAGCGCGCGGGCGACTACCTGTCGCAGACAGTGCAGGTCATCCCGCACGTCACGGACGAGATCAAGGAACGGATACGCGCGGCCGGCCGCCGCGTCGGAGCCGAGATCGTGCTGGTCGAGGTTGGCGGCACGGTCGGTGACATCGAGTCACTGCCGTTCCTGGAAGCCATCCGCCAGATGCGCTTCGAAGAAGGCCGCCTGCGGACCCTTTACCTGCACGTAACGCTTCTCCCCTACCTGGGCAGCAGCGAGGAATTCAAGACCAAACCGACCCAGCATTCAGTTGCGGCGCTGCGCGGTTTCGGCATCCAGCCCGACGGCCTCGTGCTGCGCTCGATGAGCCCGCTGCCGGCGGATGCGCGCCGCAAGATCGCACTGTTCACCAACGTCGAGGCCCGCGACGTGTTCAACTCCGCGGACGCCGACTACGTCTATGCACTGCCGGCGATGTTCGAGCAGCAGGGCATGGGCCGCTTCATCGAACGCGGCCTGAAACTCGAGAAAACCGTGCCGGACCTGCGCGCCTGGCAGGAGGCCGTCGAGGTGCTCCGCAACCCCGACCACACCGTCCGCATCGGCGTGGTGGGCAAATACACCGCCATGCCCGACGCGTACCTGAGCCTGCTCGAGGCCCTGCGGCACGCCGGGATCCGTAACCGCGCCGGAGTCGAGACCGTTCTGGTCAGTGCAGAAGACCTGGAAGGTGACGCCGACCCGGCAGAGATACTGGGCGGCCTGCACGGCGTCCTGATTCCCGGCGGCTTCGGCAGCCGCGGCGTGGAGGGCAAGATCCGCGCGACCAGGTTCGCACGCGAGAACGGCATCCCGTTCCTGGGCATCTGCCTGGGATTGCAGGTGGCGGTCATCGAGTTCGCGCGCAACGTCGCAGGGCTCGCTGATGCTGACTCGTCAGAGTTCCGCGATGACGCCGCCCACCGCGTAATCGACCTCATGCCCGACCAGGCTGACAAGGAAGGCACGGGCGGCACCATGCGCCTGGGCAGCTGGCCGATGCGCATCAGCGACGGTACCCGCCTGGCAGAGGTTTACGGAACAAGCGGCGCCGGGCTGGTGCACGAACGCCACCGCCACCGCTTCGAGGTCAACCCCGCGTACGTCGGGCAACTGAAAGACGCCGGGCTCGTCATCTCCGGGGTCACTCCCGGCAGGGACGGCGTCGGCGAAGGACTCGTCGAAGCGATTGAACTTGCCGGTCACCCATATTTCGTTGCCCTGCAGTCGCACCCCGAGCTCAAATCGAGGCTGCTCAGGCCCAGCCCGCCATTCAACGGGCTGGTACAGGCGGCCCTTGAACTTGCCGGCGCAGAGGACGCGTCTTGAGCACGCGCAGGCCGCTGATCATCGGCCTGGCCGGTGGCACCGGGTCAGGAAAGACCACCATCGCCGCGGAGATCCTGGCTGCCGCCACGGACGAACATGCCGTCCTGATCCCCCAGGACGCCTACTACCGCTCGCAACCCGGACTGCCGCTTGATGAGCGCGCGCTCATCAACTACGACGAACCTGCCGCCTTCGACACGCCCCTGCTGGTGAGCCAGCTGAGCGCACTGGCTGCAGGCCAGGACATCAGGCGTCCCGTTTACGACTTCGGCGCCCACCTGCGCTCGGACGAGACGGTTCTGGTGAGCAGCCGACCCGTAATCGTGGTTGAAGGCATTCTGACGCTGCACGAACCGGCGCTGCGCAGGCTCATGGATGTGAAGGTGTTCGTCGACGCCCCGCCAGACGAGCGGTTCATCCGCCGGCTGGAGCGGGACGTGCGTGAACGGAGCCGCACTACCGAAAGCGTCATCAACCAGTACCGGAGTACAGTCAAACCGATGCATGACCATTACGTGCAACCAAGCAAACAACACGCAGACCTGATAGTTCCCGAGGGCGGCCGCAACCGCGTCGCCATACGGGTCCTGACCTCATTCGTACGTGATCACCTGCGCGGTGACGCATGAGTGGCATAAGGCAGCTGCTGTGGATCATCGTCATCCTCAGCCTGATACCCGCCGGCATCCTGGTCGCAAGGCGCGTGCAGGCTGAAGGCACCGCCCAGACGGTGACGATGCTCATGGACGGCGAGGCACTCACGGAACAGGCTGCGCTGCTGGGCCGCGACCCGTTCGGACTTGCCCTCGAGTACCAGGACCTGGGCCTCAACGGCATCATCCTCTACGAGGACACCCCCGAAACGCTGGCCGTCAAGGGCCGGATCATCGCGCTGCTCGGCCACGAGTTCAACGCCATGGCAGTGCTGGCCGGTCAGGAAGCAGCGCCGCTGCTGCCGCGGCAGGCCACCGTCCTCAGCGAGCTGGAACCGGGCGCGCTTGACCAGTTGCTCGCCAAGAACCCGCCGCCCGAAGGCGAGTTCGAACTGCTGGACCGCACCTGGTACTGGTTCACCGGTGACAGCTTCGAGACCCGCCCGGCAGGACCGGACCGGGCCGAGATCGCCCAGTACGCCGAAGCCGGTTTCGACATCGCCTACCGCCCCCGCAACTTCCCCGGTCTGCTGGACCCCGGCATCGACCTGCCGCCCGAAGCGAACTACCTGATCCACTACGGCCTCGAGCTCGCGGGCATGGAGGCAGGCCTGGACAATCTGGTTGAAGCGTCGCAGGACTACATCACGGGCATCATCGAGGGAACCGAACAGGCCGGCATGGAAGACATCGTCGAGCGGATACCCACGACGCGGCTGCTCAGCTTCAGCCAGGAGCACGTCAACCGGGGGCTGGATCCCGAGGAGATCACACCCAAGTACAGCCTCGCTGCCAACGAGCGGGGCATAAGGATCATGTACCTGCGTCCCTGGACCGAGAATCACATGGGCGACATGCTTGAGAACACCCGTGAGATGGTCGCTGGCGTTTATGCGGACCTCACGGCTGAGGGGTTCACGGTCGCACCGCTGGACGTGAGCCCGACTGAATACCGGACGAACACGCTGCTGCGCAGCCTCAGCGCCGTGGGGGTGCTGGCCGGCGTGGCGCTGCTGGGACTGGCTTTCCCCGGGGTCTGGGGGCTCGTGACTGCCTTGGCGCTGGCGCTGCTGTGCGTCGCCGCCGCCGGCCCGAACTGGGGCGCACTGGCGCTCGCAGCCGCACTCGCCTTCCCTGTCCTGGGCTTCAGCTACCTGAAGGAACACCTGCCGACCATCTTCACCGCGACGCTCGTGTCCCTGGTTGGCGCCGTGCTGCTGGCAGCCGTGGGCAGCGACTTCGACACCATGATGGCGATCACGCCGTTCCGCGGCGTTGCAGCCACGCTGGTCGTGCCACCTGCCCTGTTCCTGTTCCAGTACGCCCTGCGTTACCGGCGTCCGGCGCAGTGGGTCCGGGATTACTCGGCCCAGCCACTCACCGTCGGCATAGTAGCCGTGCTGCTGATCGCAGCTGGCGCCGCCGGACTGATCCTGCTGCGCCGCGGCAACTTCCCCATAATCGGTGTGAGCGAAGCTGAACTGGCCCTGCGCGCCTGGCTTGACGAGCTGTTCGTCAGGCCGCGCTTCAAGGAACTGATCGGCCACAGCCTGGCGGTCGTCGCGCTGATGGTTCCCAGACTGCCGGCCTGGTTGCGCGCCGGCCTGCTGACCGCCGGAGTGGTGGCCCAGGCGACCATCCTGAATTCGTTCAGCCACTACCACACGCCGCTGGTCATCTCGCTGCAGCGGACCGTCATCGCACTGGTTCTCGGGTTCATCGGCGGCCTGGTCTTAAGCCTGATCACGCGCTGGCTCATCGCGCTGTGGGAGAAGTGGCTGGATTCAGCCAGCCGCTTTGATGCGACGGACCAGCACTGAATGCGCGTAGCGATCTCCGGCTACTACGGGTTCGGCAACCTGGGTGACGAAGCACTGCTGGCCGGACTGCTCGGTCAGCTGAAGGCGCTTGGCGCAGAAGCACTGGTCCTCAGCGGCGATCCTGAACGGACCACGGCCGAGCACGGCGTGGAGGCAGCGCACCGTTACCGGGGCCTTCTGCCTGCACTGCGCCGCAGTGACGCACTCATCTCAGGCGGCGGCGGGCTGCTGCAGGACACGACCAGCTCCCGCAGCCTTGGCTATTACCTGGGGGTGCTGCGGCTCGCCCGGATGCTCGGCAAGAAGACCGCAGTTTATGGCCAGTCGATCGGCCCGCTGTCCCCCGCCGGGCGCCGCCGCGCCCGCAGGGTGCTCAGGCACGTACCGCTTGCCGTGCGCGACGAACCGAGCATTGAACTCCTGGCGGATCTGGGCCTTGAGGCCCGAATGGTGGCTGACCCGGCGCTGCTGCTCAGGCCCGACCGTGAGGCCAGTGAGGGCGTTGACGTACTGCTCGTGCCCCGCACTCCATGGCGGAGTTTCAGCGAGGCGCTGCTGGCAGCGGGTGAGGAAGCACTGTCGCTCGGCAGGACGGTGGGCGTGATGGCCATCCAGGCTGAGGAAGACGCGCCGGAGGTAGGCTTCCTGCTCGCGGGCCTGCCGGGCGCGCGGCATTATCCTGCCGGCAACTGGCGGGAGGCGATGGCCGTAACGGCGGCAGCGGGCCTGGTCCTGTCCGTACGCCTGCACGGACTGATATTCGCTGCTGCTACCGGCACGCCCCACGCCGGCCTGGTCTACGACCCGAAAGTACGCGGCTTCCTGCTCAGGTCGGGCGGCGCCAGCTTCGAAGAACCGGTCGACACCCTCGCCCTGCTGGGCCACGTGCAGTCACCGAACAAAGTCGATACCGACCGTCTGAAGCAGCTGCATGACAGTGCCAGCGCCGGAGCGGACTGGCTGGCGCAGCAACTGGGCCTGAGCGGAGCAGTTTCATGATGCTGCGCCGGCTGGCCATGCTGCTCATTCTGCTTGCCCCCGCCGCTGGCATGGCGCAGAACGAGTTCCAGCAGATAGAGGACCTGCTGGAGCGCGGCCTGTACAACTCGGCAGCCCAGGTAGCAGGTCCGGTACTGATAGAAGCCAACCCGGACAGCCGCCGCGCCCATGAGCTTTACGCCCGGGCGCTGTTCCTGAGCGGCGATCACGACGGGGCCAGCAAAGCCCTGGAGGAGATGCTCAGGCGCGGGCCGGCAGAGCCTGTCTCGCCCAGCGAGCTGCAGCTGACCGGCCTGCTCCTTGCCGAGGATGGCGAGCCGGCGCTGGCAGCTCCCCTGCTGCAGACTGCGGCGGTTCAGACCGGTAGTTACGAGTACACGATGGACTGGGCCCGGGTGGCGTGGCAGGCCATGGACCTTGAGCAGGCGGAGCTTGCCTACCGGACCGCGGCCGAGACGCAGCGCGGCCAGCGCGAACCGTGGCCGTGGTTGGATCTGGGCAGGCTGCTGCTGTTCCAGGACCGGCTGGATGAAGCCGAAGAAGCGCTCGAACAGGCCATAGCCACCTATGAGGCTTTCGACACGGGAGCCAGCCTGCCGTCACCCGCGTACGTGGAAGCCTTCTACAGGCTGGGTGAGCTGGAAGAACGCCGCCATGAATTGGGGGCAGCGAACAGCAGCCTGGCTCGGGCAGCCAGCAACTACCGCAGCGCGCTGGTGGGCGACCCGAACTACCGGCCGGCGCAGCGCGCCCTTGAGCGTCTGGAAGAAAGCCAGCCCTGACGCTCAGCGCTGGCGGCTGCGCCCGAACTCCCTGAGCACGTACTGGCCGACATCAGCTGCACTCGTCAGGTACGCACGGCCCCGGGTCATCTCGGTGACGCGCTGCACGAAGGCGAGCAGAGCCGGGTCCCGGGCGAGCATGAACGTGTTGATGGTTATCCCCTGCCTGCGGCAGGCAGCCACTTCGCGCAGCGTCTCGGCAAGCACCATCGCATCCTGCCCGTACGCGTTCTTGTACACGCGCCCACCGGGCAGCGTGATCGCTGTCGGCTTGCCGTCGGTGATCATGATTATCTGCCGGTTGCCGGGGCGCTGGCGCTGCAGCAGCCTGCGCGCCAGGCGCAGCCCTTCGGCCGTGTTCGTGTGGTACGGGCCGACCTGCATGCTGGCCAGCTGCCCGAGCGTGACTTCTTCGGCACTGTCGTGGAACAGCACGAAATTGAGACTGTCGCCGCGGTACTGGTGACGGATCAGGTGTGCCAGCGCCAGGGCTACCTTCTTGCCCGGCGTGAAGCGGTCTTCCCCATAGAGGATCATGGAATGGCTGCAGTCGAGCATCAGCACGGTTGACGCGTTCGACGTGAACTCGCTTTCCTGCACGTGAAGGTCTTCGGGCTGAAGCCGGAGCCGGCCGTCATCCAGGCCGCGGCGGGCGGCACTGCGGAGCGTCTCGCCTGCGTCGAGGCCCAGGTTGTCGCCGTACTCGAACCGCCGGCTTGATGAGGAGCTGATCACTCCGGAGCCCGACTTGTCAGTCCTGTGGGCTCCGCCGATGCGGCCGCCCTGCAGACCCATGATCTCGCGCAGCGCACTGCTTCCCAGGTAATCCACTGCCTTGCCGGTGAGCTCGAAGGTGAGCGGCTCACCGCTGGCTCCGTCGCCGGCTGCACCGAACGATCTTACGTAACCGGCTTCCTCGAGCCGGTTGGCGAGTCGCGCGGCCAGCTGACCCAGCCTGCTCTCAAGCCAGTTGTCCGCTTCCATCGCTTCCTGGATCAGCTCGTCAGGAACCAGTTCACCCGAGGCGAGGGCGGCTGCTATCGCCACCAGCAGGTCCTCAAAGTCCCGGCCGGCGTCCGGGTCGGGGTCCCAGGGGTTGTTGCTGTAACCCGATTCCAGGAGGTGTTCCTGCAGCGCCCGCACCAGGTCCTCGAGCTCTACCTCGTCGGCCGGACCTTCATATTTGCTGTAGCGGATACGGCGCATGAGATCAGTTCCAGTCGCGCCTTACGCGCGGGCCATGCGCTGATGGGTCTTCTTCCGCTGAGGTGAAACCAAGTTCCTCGCTGCGGCCAATGCGCCTGCGCGCGTGCAGTCCTTCAAGCACGAATTCGGCTGCTGCGACCAGCAGTTCGGGCTGCTGGGAGTCAGCGAGCGTCCCCGCGGCAGCCAGCAGGCCCGGCACCTGGGCAAGCTCGTGCAGCAGTTCGCTGGTCTTCATTTCTGCGGGAAGCCTGAAGACGTTCTCCGCGTCGAACCAGGCGACGGTATCGGCAGTCAGTTTGTCGGACAGGTGTGCCTGCAGCACGCGGGCGATGGCCGCCTGCATGATCTCGGCTGCGACGGCTTCAGCGCCGCGGACTTCGCCCTCGTAATCAAGCTCCAGTTTGCCGGTCACTGCCGGCAGGCCCGCCTTGACGTCAGGCACCCGGACGACCGGAACTGCCTCATCCTGCAGGAGTGCCCGCTGTTCGGCTGCAGACACCGCCAGTTCCATGAGGCTTATGGGCAGGCGCTGTGACACGCCTGAGGCGGCGTCGATGCGCCTGTCTTCGCGCGCTTCGAACGCCACCCTCTCAACGATCTCCTGGATGAATTCCGGGATCAGGACCGGGCCGTCGGGCCGGCCGGTCCACGCTTCCTGGGCGGTAATGGCCATGCCGTCCCTGACCGTGGCGGGGTAGTGCGTGCGGATCTCAGAACCGATGCGGTCTTTCAGCGGGGTGATTATCTTGCCGCGGGCTGTGTAATCTTCGGGGTTCGCGCTGAACACGAGCAGCAGGTCCAGCGGCAGACGCACGGGGTAACCGCGGATCTGCACGTCACCCTCCTGGAGGATGTTGAACAGTGCCACCTGAACCTTGCCGGACAGGTCGGGGAGTTCGTTCATGGCGAATATGCCGCGGTTGGCACGGGGCAAGAGGCCGAAATGCATCGCACGTTCATCGGCCAGGCTCGTGCCGAGGCTGGCTGCCTTGAGCGGGTCAAGATCACCGATCAGGGCGGCTACCGTGACGTCGGGCGTGGCGAGTTTCTCCACGTAACGCTCGTCGCGGTGCAGCCACGACACCTGTGCGTCGTCACCCTGCTCGGCCACGAGCTGCCGTCCGGCACTGCTGAGCGGCCTGAACGGGTCGTCGTTCAGCTCGGTTCCGGCAAGAACGGGGATCTCTTCGTCCAGCAGAGTAGTGAGCTGGCGCAGCAGGCGCGTCTTGGCCTGGCCGCGCAGTCCCAGCAGGATGAAATCGTGCCGGCTGAGCAGCGCGTTCACGACGGCTGGGATGACCGTTTCCGAGTAGCCGCTGATTCCCGGGAACAGTTCCTCACGGCTTTTCAGGCGCGAGCGAACGTTGTGCCGCAATTCCTCGCGGACGCCGCGGCCGGCCAGCCGCTCCCAGCGCGTGCCGCGCAATTCACCGAGCGTAGTGGGCCTGCTCACCGTATCTGCCTGCTGAATCCTGCTGCCGGGCTGTACATGCGGTGATGCTAGCACCGGCGGGTGAGAGCGCATGCACCGCGCAGCACTTTTTGCCGCCGGTATCTGGGCTTTTGCCCAGATCGGCATCGGGGCACAGGCAGCAGCTCCCGGCCTGCCGCACTGCTAATCTTCCTGAATGGGCAAAGTCTTGAGTGCTGAAATAATCACCGTGGGAACCGAACTCCTGCTGGGTGAAGTAACCGACACGAACAGTTCCTGGCTGGCGGGTGAACTGGCCGGACTGGGGATCGACGTCTACTGGTCACTGCGCGTGGGCGACAATGCGGAGCGGCTGGAACACGCGATCTCCTCGGCACTCAGGCGCAGCGACCTGCTCATCCTCACCGGCGGTCTGGGTCCGACCGACGATGACCTGACACGTGAAACGATCGCCCGGGTGATCGGCGAAACCCCCGAAGTCGATCCCGGGATGGAACGGACGCTCAGGAGCTGGTTCGCCAGGCGTGACCGGCCGATGCCCGAGCGCAACACGAAGCAGGCGTGGCTCATCCCCTCTGCTGAACCGCTGGACAACCCGTACGGCACTGCCCCAGGCTGGCTGGTCAGGACGGAAGTCGACGGCCGGGACCGCGCCGTCGTGGCGCTGCCAGGACCACCCCGCGAACTCAAACCGATGTGGCACGAGCAGGCGGTTCCCCGCCTCGAGTTCCAGGGCTCCCTCCTGTACCGGCGGACCTTCAAGACCCAGGGCCTCGGCGAATCCGACCTCGCCGACATGCTCAAGGAGCTGAGCGACCAGGCCAACCCGTCGGTTGCGACCTACGCGAAGCGTGACGGCGTGCACGTAAGGGTGGCAGCCAAGGCGGACAGCCAGGAAGCGGCGCGCGAACTGGCCCGGCCGGTGGAGGCACGGGTGGCGGAACTGCTGGGCAGCCACGTGTGGGGTTTCGACGATGACGAACTGCCGGACCTGATAATGGCCGCGCTCGGCCGGCGTTACAGCAGCCTGGCGACTGCCGAGGGACCTACCGGCGGTCTGCTCATGGATACCCTCACAGCCGCGCAGGGCTCAGAAACGGTGTACCGCGGCGGCGTGTTAGCATGGGCGTCGCAGGCGATGGGAATACTCGGTATGCCTCGGCCAGCCGAACAGGGGCAATCGGGAGCAATTCTCGCCGGCCTCATGGCCGATGCAGCCCGGGAAACCTTCACTGCGGATTTCGGTCTGGCCACGGCGCTAACCGGCCAGTCCGGACGTCCAGTCGAGCCGGCTGACGTCAGCGAGGTTTTCATCGCCTTGACCTCCGAAAAAGAACCGGTCGTCAGGCGCCTTGAATTGCCTCCTTCAGACGCAGCCTGGCGGCGTGAACGCATTCTGATCGCCGCTCTGCATCTCGCCTGGTCGCAACTCCGCCACTGAGCCCGCCTGCTGACAACAGAAACAGTTCCCTGGCAGGATTCCAGATCTCCGGGGAACGGAGGCAGCCATGAACTTTACACAGACCGAAGCATCACCGGGAGACAGGCCCGGACGACGACCCCCAGCCCGGAAAGCAGGCTCTGAATGAGCTGGCCGCTGTGGCTGCTGCTCGTCATCATTGCAGCCGGTGTCGCCTGGTACCTGGGACGTCAGTCCAGCAGCCGGCGCGACGAAGAGATACAGGCTGAAGCAACCCGGGCAGCGGACGAGAAGCTCGCCAAAGCCGAAGAAGCCGCCAGCCGGACAGTCGAGACCGCCGAGAAAGAAGCCCGCCTGCTCCTTGAACGGGAACGCGTCCGCGCAGCTGAGGAAGAACAGCGCAACAGGCAGTCGCTCGAACAGGAACTCAGCCGTCTGCGCCAGCAGGTCGAGATGGAGATCGCGCGTGGGCGTGAGGACATCGTTCGGGAGCGCAATGACCTGCGTGAGATGCGCGAAGAGGTCCGCCGTGACCGCGAGAAGCTGGAACAGAACGAGGAACGGCTCAACCGCCGCGGCGAGCAACAGGACGCCCGTGCGACCCGCCTGGACGAAGCCGAGAGCAGGCTGGACGAGCAGACCGAGGAACTGCGGCTGCGCGAACTGGCTCTGGAAGAGGAACGGCAGCAGGTGCGCCGCGAACTGCATGACGTCGCCCAGCTCACCCGCGAGCAGGCCACCGCCATGATCCTGGAGCAGCTTGACAGGGAGCTCGAGCGCGAGAAGGCCGTCCACGTGCGCGCCAGCCTGGAACGGGCCGAAAGCGAAGCCCGCCGCCGCAGCTTCGACATCATCGCCCAGGCCATCCAGCGCAGCGCCTCCGAAGTTTCCGCAGCCATCTCCGTATCAGTGGTACCGATCCCAAGCGACAACATGAAGGGCCGGATCATCGGACGCGAAGGCCGCAACATCAGGGCGTTCGAGAGCATGACGGGCGTGGACCTGATCATCGACGACACCCCCGAAGCGGTACTCCTGTCCAGCTTCAACCCGCTCAGGCGCGAGGTGGCCAAACTCGCCCTGTCCGAACTGGTCAGTGACGGCCGGATCCACCCTGCCCGCATCGAGGAAGTCGTCGCCAAGGCGCAGCAGGACATGCAGACCTACATCCGTGACCGCGGCGACGAAGCAGCGCTTGAAGCCAACGTCGTCGGCATCAAACCCGGGATGCTGCAGCTTCTGGGCCGCATGCACTTCCGCACGTCTTACGGCCAGAACGTCCTGCGCCACAGCGTGCAGGTCGCCCACCTGTGCGGAATCATCGCAGCGGAACTCGGCATCGACGAAGCCATGGCCCGGCGCGCCGGCCTGCTGCACGACGTGGGCAAGTCGATCGACCGCGAGATCGAGGGCACGCACACTGAGATCGGCGCCAACCTGGCGCGCCGTTTCGGCGAGCCACCCGAGGTCGTGGACGCGATCCTCAACCACCACGACGTGGACAGGGCCGAGACCCTCTACCCCGTGCTCGTGCACGCAGCCGACGCGATCTCAGCCGCCAGGCCCGGCGCACGCCGCGAAAGCCTGGAAAGCTACCTCAAGCGGCTCGAAGGACTCGAGAGCATCGCCACCAGCTTCCCCGGCGTGGAGAAGAGCTACGCGATCCAGGCCGGCCGCGAGATCCGCATCATCGTCGAGCCCGACAAGGTGGACGACGATTCGGCACTCCTGCTGGCGCGCGACATCGCCAACCGCATCGAACAGGACATGGAGTACCCCGGCCAGGTTCAGGTGACCGTCGTCCGGGAGTCCCGGGCAGTGGAATACGCCCGCTGACCTGAAGACAATCTGCTTCTCAGGGCTGCCCGGCATCTTGCCGCGCAGCCCTTCTACCTGTCCGTTCGATACACAGACCGTCCCGGCGGCAGCAGGGGTATACTTCTCCTGAACCGGGGTCTGATCCGGTCCTGATGGAATGATTGAGCCGTCCACCCGCACGTCACAACCAGCAAAAGAGGTACCGATGTCTGTTCAGCAGCTGCCATACGACTTCTCACTCTCCAGGACGTGCGCCAGATGATCGGCGAAGAGATAAAGCTGTTCAGCGGCACCGGCACCCCCAGGCTGGCCCTGGACGTGGCGGACAAACTCGGCAAGGAAATAACCCACGGCACGGTCTCGCAGTTCCCTGACGGGGAAACACGGATCGCCATCGATGAATCGGTGCGTGGTGCTGACTGCTTCGTGATCCAGTCCACCTGCTCGCCCGTCAACCACAACCTGATGGAACTGCTGGTGATGGCCGACGCACTCAGGCGGGCATCTGCCTGGCGCATCAACGCGGTGATCCCCTACTTCGGCTACGCCCGCCAGGACAAGAAAGTCCAGGCCCGTGAACCCATCACCGCGAAGCTGGTAGCGAACCTGCTGGAAACCGCCGGCGTGGATCGCGTAATCACGGTCGACCTGCACGCAGGTCAGATCCAGGGCTTCTTCGACGTGCCCGTGGACCACCTGACCGCCCTGGACATACTGGCCGACCACCTGGCCAGTGGCGACCTGACCGACAGTGTCGTCGTCTCACCCGACGTGGGCCGGGCCATCGAAGCCCGCCGCCTCGCCAACTACCTGAACCTGCCGCTGGCGATGCTGTATAAGCGCCGCACCAGCCCCACCGAAACGGAAGTCACTCACGTCATCGGTGAAGTCGAGGGCAAACGGCCCATCTTCATCGACGACATGATCACCACAGCCGGCACGATGCGCCGCGGCATCGACAGCGTGCTGCGCCTGGGAGCGCTGGAAGACATCACCGTCGCGGCCACGCACGGGGTGTTCACCCACCCGGCGCTGGAACGGCTCACCATCCCGGCCGTACGCAAGATCGTCGTCACCGACACCGTTCCTTTCGACGCCAAAGACAGCCGCGTGGAAGTACTGTCCGTGTCAGGTCTCCTGGCGCAGGCAATCAGCAACGTTCACAACAACGAATCAGTGAGTTCGCTGTTCAACACCTGACGGGCCGCCCCTGCAGCTCCGACATTCAGGTAAAGAGTCAGCTTGCAAAGGGGCCACAGTTGGCGGTATGCTGGCTAACTGGTGACGATTCAGGTGTCAAGCCTGGATCACGATCATATGCAGCCTTCGATCAAAGCCCCCCGGGAATCAAAGTTCCTGGCTGCAAGGTCGACGAGCAAGATTCGGGTGCTGGGCATCCGTTGGAGGAAACATGAATCTGGCAGCCGAAAAACGGGACGGCGACAAGGCCTCGGCACTGCGCCTTGCCGGTCGCATCCCTGCGGTGGTTTACAACAAGGAACTGAACATTCCCGTGAGCGTGAACATCCGGGAGTTCGACAGGATCTTCCGCGAAGCGGGCAGCGGTACGCTGATCGACCTGGACGTCAGCGGCGAGACGCACTCCGTGCTCGTCAAGGCCGTCCAGATGAACAAGCGCCGCCGCATTCCGCAGCACGTGGACTTCTACGCCGTTACCGCGGGTCAGAAGGTTCAGGTCGGTGTGAACATCATCCTCGAAGGCACCCCGCAGGGCGTGAAGGACGGCGGCAACCTGGACGTCCAGCGCCGTGAAGTCGTGATCAACGTCGAACCGCGTTACATTCCGAACGAGATCATTCTCGACGTCAGCGAACTGATGATCGGTGACGCACTGCACATCAGTGACCTCGAGTCACTGCTGCCGGAGCAGGCCGAACTGGTGGACAGCCCCGAGCTGACCATCTGCGCCGTCGTTGCTCCCCGCGTGGCAGAAGAAGACGAAACTGAAGCCGAAGGCGAAACCGGTGTCGAACCCGAGCGCATCGGTGAAGATGCAGAGGAAACCGAAGGCGAGCAGGAGTAAGCTTCCGCTTACCCGTCTTCAAGGACGATGCTTTTCCCGGGGTGCTGCCGTTACGGCGGCACCCCTTTTTAAGTACCGCAACGGCAGGCAGACATGAACAGTGACAGGCCACAACTGATAGCCGGACTCGGCAATCCCGGAGTGCGCTACGCGCGCACCAGGCACAATCTCGGGTTCATGGTGCTTGACGAACTGGCCCGCCGCGACGGCGGCAGGTTCAGGCGCAGCGGTCAGTCTGAAACGGTGAAAGCGTTCGGCGCTGAACTCATCAAGCCACAGACGTTCATGAACCTGTCAGGCGCCGCGATCCAGGCAGCACTTACCCGCTCTGGCGTCAGACCGCAGGGACTGCTGGTCGTGCACGATGACCTGGACCTGGAACTGGGCCGGCTGCGCTTCCGCTCAGGTGGCAGCTCGGGCGGGCAACGCGGCGTCCAGGACACGATCGCTCGACTGGGCAAGGAGTTCTGGCGTCTGAAGCTGGGCATATCAGGCACGCCGGCAGGCTGGGAAACCGCCAACTGGGTGCTGAGCCGGTTCCGCGAAGACGAGCACGAGTTGCTCGAGGCCGTGATCAATACGGCAGCGGACGCAGTCCAGCACGCGCTTGAGCACGGACTGGAAAGCGCCGCCAACCGTTACAACGGCCTGGACCTGCGTACCTAGACTTTCAGGCCCCCTCGAGGCTGGCCAGGCTCTGACCGAGCCGCTCCAGCAGGCTTCTGTTCTCCGCGAGCTTCGCACGTTCAGCCTCGACCACTTCAGGCGCGGCCTTGGCCAGGAAACCTTCGTTCGACAGTTTGCGTTCAGCCTTCTGCACGTCGCCCTGGAGCGCCTTGAGTTTCTTCTCCTGACGGGCGCGCCACTCATCCAGATCGACGAGTCCCGCGAGCGGCAGGCTGAGTTCCACGCCAGCGACCGGCTGGGTCAGCGCCGGACCTTCCGGTTCGCTGCCGGAAACCTCGGCACGTGCCAGCGACGCAAGCACTTCGCCTGCGTCGAGCAGGCTGCCGGCACCGGTTCCCCTCACGTGCACGGCCACCGCCTGCCGCGGATCAAGGCCGGCTTCAGCCCGCAGGTTCCGGATCGCTGCGGTGGCGGCCTGCAGGGCGGCGAATTCGCGTTCAGCAGCTGCGTCGTTCAGCTCCGCCGGGACTTCCGGCCAGCTGGCTTCGCCCAGCTGGGAATCACGCGCGCCGACGGCTTCCCACAGTTCGCTCGTGATGAACGGCATGAACGGATGCAGGATCTTCAGCACGCCAGCGGTGACGTAGCGCAGCACCGCCGGGGCAGCAGCGTCACCCGCACGTAGCGCAGGTTTGACTGCCTCCAGGTACCAGTCGCAGAACTCGCTCCACACGAAGTCATAGGCGGCACGGGCAGCCTGCCCGATGTCGAACGCGTCCAGGTGGGAGCTGATCTCGTCAGCTGCCTTGCCCAGCCGGCTCAGGATCCAGCGGTCAGCCAGCGACAGGTCAGCCCGATCAGGCAGGCCCGTGTCCGTCGTATCTTCAAGGTTCATCAGCACGAAGCGGGTCGCGTTCCACAGTTTGTTCGCGAAGTTGCGGCCCATCTCGACGCGCCGGTCGTCCCAGTTGATGTCCTGACCGCCGGTCGACATGTGGCAAAGCGCGAAACGCAGCGCGTCGGCGCCGTACTGGCCGATCGCCTCAAGCGGATCCACGCCGTTGCCGCGGCTCTTCGACATCTTGCGGCCTTCACTGTCGAGGATGAGTCCGTGCAGCAGGATGTCACTGAACGGCGCCTGCCCCGTGAACTCGAAACCGGCGATCTGCATCCGGGCCACCCAGAAGAACAGGATGTCGTAACCGGTCACCAGCGTCGAAGTCGGGTAGAACTTCTCAAAGAACGGATCTTCAGTGTCGGGCCAGCCCAGGGTCGAGAACGGCCACAGGTTGCTCGAGAACCATGTGTCGAACACGTCCTGGTCCTGCGTCAGCTCCAGGTGGGCCAGCGCCGGGTCCTGGGCCAGGTCCTTATCCGGCTCGTCGACAGGCGGGACGTGGATGTTGCCGTTTTTGTCGTACCAGGCGGGAATCCGGTGGCCCCACCACAGCTGCCGCGAGATGTTCCAGGGCCTCAGCTTGCCCAGCCAGTCCAGGTTCACCTTCCGGTAGCGCTCGGGGTGCACCTTCATCTCGCCGGCTTCCAGGGCGGCCAGGGCTTTCGCTGCTGCCTCGTCCGTGTCGTAGAACCACTGCAGCGACACGATCGGTTCGACAGGCTCACCGGTGCGTTCACTCAGGCCCAGCGAGACCGTATGCGCCCTGATGTCCTTCAGCGCTCCGGCCTGTTCCAGGGCTTCGACGACCAGCGGCCGTGCTTCGAAGCGGTCCAGGCCGCGGAACTGTTCAGGTACCAGCTCACCGCTCATGCGGGCGTTCAGGTCGATGACGCTGGGCCTGTCCAGTCCGTGCCGTTCGCCGATCTCGAAGTCGGTGGGATCGTGGGCCGGGGTGATCTTGAGCGCGCCGGTACCGAAGTCCATCTCGACTGCCTCGTCCTGGATGACCGGGATGAACCGGTCGGTCAGCGGGATCCGTACGCGTTTGCCCAGCAGGTGACTGAACCGCCCATCTTCGGGGTGCACCGCTATCGCCGTGTCGGCGAAGATCGTTTCCGGCCTCACCGTGGCGATGTGGATCTGGCCGCTGCCGTCTTCCAGCTCGTAGGCGAGGGTCCAGATGCTGGTCTGCCGCTCCTCGCGCTTGACCTCAAGCTCCGAGAGCGTGGTCTGGCTGACGGGGTCCCAGTTGACGATGCGTTCACTGCGGAAGATCTTGCCTTCGTGGTAAAGCTGCACGAACTGACGGCGCACTGCGCTGCTCAAGTCCTCGTCCATGGTGAAGCGCGAGCGGGACCAGTCGGCACTGACTCCCAGGTGGTTCAGCTGGCTGAGTATCTCGCCGCCGGATTCTTCCTTCCACTGCCAGACGCGTTCAAGGAACTTCTCGCGTCCCAGGTCGAAGCGGCTGAGGCCTTCTTTCCTGAGTTCCCGTTCAACCACGATCTGCGTGGCGATACCGGCATGATCGGTGCCCGGCTGGTACAGGACTTCGAAACCGCGGAGACGCTTGAAGCGGATAAGCGTGTCGATCAGGGTGTTGTCGAACGCATGGCCCAGGTGGAGGCTGCCCGTCACGTTCGGAGGTGGCATGACGATCGTGAACGGCGGCCGTTCCGACGTGGCGTCGGCCCTGAACGGTTCCTCAGCCCACCTCCTGGCCCACCTGCCCTCGACCTCTTTGGGACTGTAGGCACTTGCCAGGGCGGCCCTGCTGCCCGTATCACTCTTAACGCTGTCTGTCATGCGGCTGAAACCTCCAACTTCCAGCCAGCTTATAGCAGCAGCGCCCGCTCAGCCACCCATTACAGGCAGCGTCATGCGCGACTGATCGCTGATCCTTGCGGCAAGCTGCCGGGCTGTCCGGCGGAACAGCAGGCTGCTGGCACCGTGCGGTTCCTGGATGACCAGGGGCGCACCTGAATCGCCAGCTTCACGCAGGGCTGTACGCACGGGGATCTGACCGAGCAGCGGGATCTTCTCGGCCTCGGCGAACCTTTCTGCGCCGCCTGCACCGAAGATCTGGTCACGCGTGCCGTCCGGCAGCTCGTACCAGCTCATGTTCTCGATGATGCCCAGGACGGGCACGTGGGTTTTGCGGAGCATGCTGTACGCCCGGCGGACGTCCAGCATCGCGACTTCCTGCGGGGTGGTGACGAGCACGGCGCCCGTCACCGGGACGAGCTGTGACAGCGACAGCTGCACGTCACCTGTGCCCGGCGGCATGTCCACCAGCAGGTAGTCAAGTTCGCCCCAGAGCGTCTGGTTGATCATCTGCGTCAGCGTTCCGTGCAGGATGGGGCCACGCCAGGTGAGCGCCTGCCCGTCCTCGACCAGGTTGGCGATCGAGATGACCCGCACGCCGTGGCTGCTGAGCGGCAGGATTCGTTTCTCCTCGTCGGCCATGAGGCGTTTGCCTTCGACCCCGAACATCTTGGCCTGGCTGGGTCCGTATATGTCTGCGTCGAGCAGTCCCACACTCGCGCCTTCAAGGGCGAGCGCAGCCGCGAGGTTCGCCGCCACTGTCGACTTGCCGACCCCGCCCTTGCCGGAGCCGACCGTAACGACGTGTTTCACGCCCGGCAGCGTTTCCTGCTGGCCACTTCTGATGAGCGTGTCGAACGTGACTTCCACCGACCTGACGCCCGGTATGCCCGAGAGGGCTGCCCGGATGTCCGCCTCGAGCTGGGCGCGACCAGGGTAGCCGGGTGCGGTGAGCACGATGGTTACGGTTGCCTGGCCCGCATCGGCGGTGACGCCTGCGACCATGTCGAGACTCACCAGGTCCTCGCCCAGTCCCGGGTCCCGAATGCCGGCCAGCGCCGCCATGATCTGCTTCTTGAGGTCTGCTTCCATGTACCAGCAGCGTATCAGCAGCTCAGGTGCGGCACAAGCGGCACCATTACCGTGGCTGCGCGCAAGCTATAATCGCGGGCAATGACTGAGAACCCGACCCCACTGGGCCCGCAGGCAGCGGCAAGGGACTGGCAAGGACGGGCATGAGCGACCGGACCCGTTACCAGGCACAGACTATCTATCAGGAACAAGGTGACGTCACCAGTTATCTGGGCGTCGACCCCGTGACTGGCCTGCCAGTACTGATCTACCGTTTTTCAGGTGCCGCCAGCCCACAGCTCGCCCGACTCGACAGCGAATTCCTGCCCCGCCTTCTCGCCTGGCGCGACGATGATTCGGGCGGGATCATGGTGGTGTCGTGGAGCAGCGCGCTGGTGCCGGTGGCGGGTGAGCCGCTGGATAACCTGCAGCTGCTCGATTCAGCCCGGGCGCTGAACGACGCTGCCGCCGCCGGGGTCTCACACGGTGACCTGTCTCCTGAACGCTTCCTGCTGGCGGGCGATTCCATCGTGATCGAGGGCTTCGGCGTGCCGTGGACTGCTGAGCCGGCAACCCCTGAGGGCGACGTCGTGGCCTGGGCCGGAAGCATCAGGCAGATGGGTCACCGGGGCAACTCGGGAGTCGATAAACTCCTTGACGATATCGAAGCCGGTTCCGGCCTGCAGCCTTCCGAACTGTTCGGCAGGCTCACCGACCTGCTGCTGCGCGGCGAGGCACCGCAGGCCGAACCGGCAGCCGAGCAGACTCCCCCGCCGGCAGCCGAAACCGCTGAACCCGAAGCTGATTTCCTTGACCGCACCTGGGATGATTTCAGCGGCCAGGACGAGCAGTATCCGGCGTTCACGGGCAGCGCCAGCCAGGTTCCCGAAGTGGAGACACTGGAACTCGACTTCAGTGCCGATGAGCACCAGGGTGCAGAAGAACCTGAGATCGAAGAGCCCGACACCGGCGTGTTCACCCCCAGCTCAACGTATGCGAGCGAGCGTCTATCGGCACGGGAGCGTGCAGCAGCCCAGAGCGCAGCCATGGAAGAGGAAGCACCTGCCGGGCAGCCAGCCCCGCCGCCCGCCGAAGAAACCGGACCTGAACCGGCTGAAGAACCAGTCACGGACAGGCGTCCGCCGCCCCCGCAGTCGCTGCCGGCTGGAGGCAGCTCGTCCTACCTGAAGAGCCTGGACAGCGATTCAGCTGGCACCCGCACGGCACGCTCGGTGGGCGTGACAGGCCAGTCAGGCAGCACCAGCTACGGCCGGCCCGTGCCTGCCGCGCAGGAAGAGGATTGGGCCGAGGAACAGCCCGTGCAACGCAATAACCGGCGCATAATCATGATCACCGTCCTCGCGATCCTCACGGTCGTGCTGGTCACCCTGCTCGTCGTGCTGCGGCAGCGCGACCTGGACCGCGTGCCCGCCAGTGCCAACCCCGGCGTGGCCTACGTCATCGACGTGCTCGTCGAACCGGACGACCTGCCACCAGTCAACCTGTTCGTGCTGCAGAGTCCCGGGGGATCGCAGTTCGCGCCGAACACCGCGCTGGGTACAGCACCCAGACGGGTGGCGCTGGACGCCGAGGGAACCTGGGTTTTCGAAGGGCGCTTCCAGGGCCGTCTCTCCGAACCCGTGACCATTCAGATTCCCGAGGACCGCTCGAGTACCGTCACGATAGTCATCCCCCCTGAACAGGGTGACGCGCAGTAACAGGCAGCAGAAAGGTCAGTCAAGTGAATTACTGGTTATTCAAGAGTGAACCCGGCTCGTTCTCATGGGACGACCTGGTCACTTCGGAAGACAGCACCACGATGTGGGACGGAATCCGCAACTACCAGGCGCGCAACCTGATGCGTGACCGCATGCAGCCCGGTGACCCGGTGCTCTTCTACCACTCACAGACCGGTGCACCCGGTGTCGTCGGCATAGCCGAAGTGGTCAGCGAAAGCTATCCGGACCCCACCCAGTTCGACCCCGACAGCCGCTACTTCGATGCCAAGGCCAGCCTGGACGCGCCACGCTGGTTCCTGGTGGACATCAGGGCAGTGCGGAAACTGGAGCGCATGGTCACGCTGAAGGAACTGCGCGAGATACCGGACCTGCAGGACATGTCGCTGCTGCAGCGCGGCAACCGGCTGAGCATCCAGCCGGTCCGTGAGGCAGAGTTCCTGATGATCATCCAGCTGGCGGCCGACTGAGGCATCCGGTATCATCAATCATGCTGAGTGACAGGCGCAGGAACATACTCAGTCTGGTCGCCCAGGCGTATATCGCCACGGCCAGACCGGTCCCGTCCGCCCGGATCGCTGAGAAGCTCCAGGTCAGCAGCGCCACCGTCCGCAACGAATTCGCTGCCCTCGAGGAGCACGGGCTGCTGCTGCAGCAGCATGCGTCCTCGGGCCGCCTGCCCTCCCTGTCCGGCCTGGACTGGTACGCCAAGAGCTTCATCCCGCCACCCACCCTGACCCCACCGCTGAAGAAGTTCATCACGGCCAGCCTCGACCGCATCCACGGCGATCAGCTGCTGCAGCGGGTGGCGCAGCTCGCTGCCGACCTGTCGGGCTACGCAGTCGTCGTGCGGCTGGCACCCGATGATTCGCTGCACGCGCTGCAGGTCCACCTCAGTCCGCTGTCCAGCGAGCGGCTGCTGGCCGTCGTGATCCTGGAGAACGGCATGGTTCGTCAGCAGCTTCTGACGCTTAACCCCATGCCGGGCCAGCAGGTCCTGAACGAAGCGGAAGCCAGCCTGAGCAGGCTGGCGCTGCCGGTGAGCAGGCTGCGCGAGGCCACCAATGAGCTGGCCCGGTCAGCTGAAGGCGACCTGAAGCGCCTGCTCACGGTGCTTGCTGACGCCTGGGCTGAACTGAATCCGGAACAGGTGTTCGCTCACGGGCTGAGCAACCTGCTTGACGAACCCGAGGCGCAGGATCCCGCTTTCCTGAAGATGGCGGTGCGGGAGTTCGAGTCGCCCGCGCCTGCCACAGGTCCGGGCAGCGGCCTGGACCTGATCCTGGCTGAAAGCACGGCCCGCGTCCGGGCGGCACTGCCGCTTGGTAGGATTCAGGCCGAGCTGATCCTGGTCGGGCCGGCCAGGATGCGTTACCCGGAAACCTTCCGGATCCTGGGTGGCATAACCACTGCCGTGGGCAGTACCGCAAACAGGCCGATAAGCTGAAATTTCACAGCCCCGCACGGCCTGCGCGGCCTAAAGTGAGTAATTGTGCCTGATGCACCACCCAATCCGGTTTACCAGACAACCCTTCAGGGCCTCTCAGCCCTGGTTTCGGGTGCCGCAGCTTCACGGCTGCTGGACAAAAGCCTGGCTGACGCGGGCCTGACACCGGCACGGGTAAGGCCCGTGCAGATGAAGGAACTGCTTGCCGGCCCGGTACTGGACGAACTGCAGGCCATCCTGCCCCGCAGTGGCCTGCTGCGCAACCTGGAAGCCATAACGTCCGACATCGACGCGATGGCTGCTGAAGCCATGCCGCAGCCTGCCGTTCCGGCAGCGCGCAGCGCCACGGCCCGGCCGGCATCGGCCGAAGTAGCCCGCGCCCGTACGGCCCAGGTCATCACCGGGGTGCGCACCGAACTGATCAGGCAGCAGGTGAACAGTGCCGAACGGCTTCAGTCTGCGGTTCTTGCGCTGGCTGCCATCGACAACGTGACCATGGTGGCGGCCGTCCGCAGTTCCGGCCAGACCGAGTTCTCCCGGGGAGCCGGCGACATCCGGACCCTTTCACGGTTCGGCATGCTGGCCCTCTCACTGCTCACGCGGAGCGGGTCCCTGAAGATGTTCTTCCTGGCACTCGAGGACTCCAGCCTCCTGCTCTTCCCGTGGGGAAGCGACGCACTGCTGCTTGTCGGCAGGCCGCAGCTCAACGTGGGTGCAGTGGTCACCGCTTTCAACGACATTGTCCTGTCCAAGGAGGAAAAATGAGCCGCCATCTGCGACTGCTGACCACCGTACTGCTGTGGTCGGTCTTCCCGTTCCTGGCTTCCGCCCAGAACGAGGAAACCCTGCAACGCCACATCGTGGCTCTCGAGAACCTTCAGCGCAGCGTCGACCAGCTGGGCACGGACAACACTGCCAGCATCGACGCCCTGGAATCAGCGGCCAGCACCATGCGGCTGGTGGAGCGCGACACGGCCAGCAGGACCCTCGTCGCGGCACTTGACGCTGCTTTCGCCAACGCCCGGACTGCCATCGTCAACCAGAGCCGGACGGACCTGGCTGTCCAGACCGCGGTGCTGCGCGGCGGCTTCCAGCGTGCGCTCATGGAGAGCTCGCTTGACAGCGGATCGGTCGAGTCGGCCCGGCCCGGCTTCAGCCAGCTGGCCAGCGAACTCGGCCTCGATGTGGACACCATCGACCAGATCGAAGCAGCTGACAGCCTGGAAGAGCTGCTGCTCGCCTACCAGGCGGGTCTGGCCCGCAGCATGGCGGGCAGGATCCAGGTCGTCCAGTCGCAGTTCCCTGAGAGCCAGGAATCGGCCTACATCACGCTGGCCGGTGTTTACGGGATGTCGCTCAGCCTGCAGGATGCCCCGCGCACACCTGCCTCATTGAACGGCGATTTCGCCGGACTCATCGAGGCCGTGGTCACCTCTGATTCAGTGCAGGTGGCGGAAAGGTCAGCTGCACTGGCCGAAGTACTCGCCGGGCTCGGCACGCCGGCTGCGGTGACGGAACAGACGCCCGAACAGGCGGCCGTAGAAGAACCCGCACCGGCTGAACCGGCCGCTGAACCCGTCCCCGAGCCGGCTGCTGAACAGCCACCGCTGTCCGCTGAGCCCGAACTGGCCAGCCCGGAAGAACCGGTAAGTGCAGACGCCGCGGCTGAGGTTGCAGATGTTTCAGAAACGGAACCTGCTCTCGCGCCCGCCGCTGACCTGGCTACGCTCCGCTCCCAGCTGCTCGCCGAGCAGGAACAACAGGCAGTAACTGCCCTCGTAAACGATCTTGGCCGGCGCGGCATCCGTGGCCAGGCTGGCGAGAACCTGGCCGAAGGTCTGCACGCACGCGGCTACAGCAGCGTCGCCCAGGCCATCGGTGACAGCCTCGAGCTGGTGAGCCGCGTCTCCGCAGCAGCCTTCGACGGCAACCAGGCCGCAGCAAGTCAGCACCTGGCGCAGCTTGAAAGTCAGTACCAGACCGGACTGCAGCCGCTCGTCACCCGCATGAACCCCGGCCTGAACGGATCAGTCCTCAACCTGCTCGCCAGCCTCAAGGCGTCACCCAGCCTCCGCGCTGCAGACGTGCAGGCGCTTACGGGCCTGCTCGCGGGCATCGGCTCGACAGGCGCGGCCGGACCGGGAACCGCCGACCAGCTGCAGGCGACCACGGCAGAGTGGACCACTGGCTGGCCGCGCATGATCCTGCTGGTCGTGGCGGCGCTGCTGACCATCCTGCCGCTCACGTTCCTGCGCCTCGCCTTCGGCGGGGGCAACCGCAACTGGACGCTCATCGGAAGCGGTCTGTTCGTGTTGCTGCTGCCCGTCATCATCGCGGGACTGGCAGCGCTTGCCGACCTCATCGGCCACCTGGCCGGCGTGCCCGTGCTGCAGCAGGCAGCAGCCTGGGTGAATCTGGAAGGACCGGTCCAGCAGGTACTGCTTCTGCTCGCGGTGATCGTCGCCACGGTCCTTCTGGCCATGGGTTTCTACGGAATCTGCAAGCAGTTCGGCCTGTTCGGCGGCAACGAGCCACGGCGCAGCGGCACCCAGGATTCCGGCAAGACAGAAACCAGAACCCTGGTTGACTGGGACGAAGAGTTCTAGCTTCAGGGAAAGCCGTGGAGGGGGGCCGGAAAGTGACGAACGCAGCATATCAGGCATTTGTGCAGGAGCTCGAGAAGGTGCTCCCGCCCCGCGTCGTGTCGCGTTCGCTGAAGGACGGACTGCAGTCGCTTGACCGCACGCCCGACAACGTAACGCTGCAGGAACTCGAATCGCTCCTGCGCGGCCAGGTGCACAGGCAGTTGCAGGCGATGCTGCCCCCGTTGAAAGCTGAAGAGGCCATGGCCAACCTGCTCGAGCGCATCAACGACCCGGAAGGCAAACTGCTCCAGCAGACACCGGCGTTCGGCGAGAAGGTCCGCAGTGACCTGAGCGAACTGAAAGAGGCACTGAAGCCGTTCAACCTGTACTTCGAATGGCCCGAGGTGCAGAAACTTCGCGCCCAGCTGCAGCTCGCGGACGACGAGATAGCCGGAGGCGGGCAGGTCACCGCCCTCCTCAACGAAGCCCGCGAACAGCTGGGGCTGCTGCGGCAGAAGCTCGAGGATCAGCTCGTCCTGCAGGCACGCGAACTCGATGAACTGGACGAGGCCCACGAACGGCTGCGCAGCCTCGGTGGGCCACGGGTACGCCGCCTGGAGAACCTGATGACGCACATCCAGCGCGCCCAGGAGATGCGCACGCTGGTACCCGCCGAGATAGAACAGGCCCGGCTGCTCAGCGTGGACCTGCGCAAGCTGCTCGAGTCGAGCGTCTACACGACCGTGGACACGGACGAGACGCCCGATCCGCTCGTGACAGCCGAACTGCTGCCGGATGAAGTCACCGAGAAACTGCGCCGCCTGGACCTCGAGAACGAATCACACCGACTGGACCAGATCACGATGCAGCACGCCAACCTGCTGGCGCTGAAGCCGGAACTGGCCGCCAGACTGGCGGGGCTGCGTGAACGCATCGTCGATGGTGAATCGGTTGCAGAAGACATCACCGCCCTCGAGGTCTCACTGAAGGAAGCGTTCACTCAGGAGCGGAGCGCCCTGACCAGGGAGCTGGCCGGGATGGCTGCGGACGAGGCTGCGCTGGGTACACCGGTCGGAGCGGGCCAGCTCAGGCAGGCACTGCAGGTTGCCAACGGCATTCTGGCCACCACCCTGCCCGATCCCGCTGACGTGCGCCACGTCCGCAACCTGTACGAGCTGGCCCGCGAACAGCTTGAAGTCATGAACCGCACCCTGCACGACGGCGTGGAGATGGCGGACGCCAGGGAACTCGCCGCGCTGGAACTCGACGGCCGGTTCGATCAGGTCAACGACATCTTCAGGCTGGAACAGGAGCTCAGCCGCTTCCCGGCCGGCAACCTGCCGGAGCTGGACGCCCTGCAGGCGACCCTGGAACACGCCAAGGCGCAGCTGGCCAAAGGCGGCACCATGCCTGACCTGAACGGCCTCTGGCTCAGGCTCGAGGACATCCGCTCAAGCCTGTCCTCTCGGCTCGACAGCATGCCCGAACGCGCCAGGGCTGCCCTGGACACTTTCCGGCAGGTGGAACGCCTGAACAGCGAGGATGTGGCAGCGGTCAGGCGGATACTGCAGCACCTGACGAAGCATGCCGACCGCTTCCCGCAGCTCTCCCTCAGCTTGAGGCTTCAGCTGGAAAGCTCGCTGACGGAAGCCGAAGAACTGCTCGTGAAGCTGGTGGGTGAGTTCGAGGCCACACGAAACATCGCCGACAAGCTGGTAAGCGCCAGCATCCTGGATGACCTGCTGGGTGGCGGCAGCAGCAGCCGGCCTGCGCAGCAGCCGGAAGCCGAGCCCGAACACGAGCAGGCCAGCGCCGCGGCACCCGAGTACGTCAGCAGCGGCAGTGAGCTCCTGGACGAACTGATCAGGGAACTTGCCGAAGAACGCGGCGTGGATGAACTGCTGCTGTTCAAGGGCAGCGAGCCGGTGGGCGGCCGGTTCAGTCAGGGTTCCGCCGGCCTGAGCCAGGCGCTCACGGATCTGGAGCGTGACCTGCGGGAGCTGGGCGACTCGCTTGAAGCAGGCGGCATGGAAGTCCTGACCCTTGAGCTGCCCAACCGCATCCTGGCCCTCGCCTGGCCGGCACCTGGTTACCGGCTCCTGGCCATAGTCGGTATCCCGGCCACCTTCAGCCTGGTACTGCACCGCATCCGCAGGCAGCTTGCCCGCATCCACGGACTGCTTGATGATCCTTCGGTCGCTTGACGACACCCGGGAGCTGGCCCGTACGTTACTTGAGCGCATGGGCACCGGTTCGCTCCTCCTCCTGCAGGGGGGCATGGGTGCCGGCAAGACCACCCTTGTCGCTGCACTGGCGAAGGAACTCGGCAGCACGGCCAGCGTGAGCAGCCCCACCTACACGCTCATCCACGAGTACCCGACTCCCCAGGGCACGCTGGTGCACATAGACGCGTGGCGGCTGAGCAGTGCAGCGGACCTGCTGGACACCGGGCTTGACGAGTACCTGGATCACGCCCGCCTGGTGGCTGTCGAATGGGGTGAGGGCCTGAGCGGGCACTACCCGGAAGCGGTCCTCGTGAAACTCGAGGTCATTGCTGACGGCCAGCGCCAGGTGCAGATCGAAGGGCTCAAGTGAGCACATCCGTCCGGCTCGGCATCGACACCGCCACCGCCTGGCTCAGCCTGGCCCTGTGGTCAGAGGCTGAGCAGCGCGTCATCGCGGAACGTGAACTGCTGGCCGAACGCCGTCACGCCGCCTTGCTGCTGCCCACATTGAACGCACTGCTGGAAGAAAGCGGAATCGAACTGGCGGCCGTGGGCGCCGTCGGTGTCGGCATCGGCCCGGGTTCGTACACGGGACTGCGGGTGGGAATCGCCAGCGCCCAGGGACTGGCCGGTGGCCTGGACTGCCCCCTCTCGGGTGTGGACAGCCTGCAGGCGGCTGCCTGGGCTCAACTGACACCCGGGCAGACGGCGTGGCTGACGCTCGACGCGCGACGCGGCAACGTTTACGCCGGACTGTACGAGCGCAGCGTTGACTCGGTGAGAACCGTGCTGGAGCCGCTCAAAGTCGCCAGCGGGGAACTCGCCGGGCGCGCAGCAGCGGACGGACTGGCGCTGGTGGAAGCGGCGGCGCCCAGCGCGGCCTGGATAGCCCGCCGTGCTGGTGACGGCCGGCCGGCGGAAGCCATTTACCTGTGAAAGATGGTACATACCCGCCAGAAGACTCATGCTCGCTGCGTTATACTCAGCACGATTTGATGGCCGCAATCCTTCCCGAAGACCACAGAACCTCTCAGGCTCCGCGCCTGGGTGCGGAGAGCTGAATGTTCAGACCCTGGCAGCACTACATCGGAGTGGACCTTGGCACTGCCACGGTCCTGATTTACGTAAAAGGCAAAGGCATCATGCTGCGCGAGCCTTCCGTCATCGCCACCTCACGCGACAGCGGTGACGTCAAGGCAGTCGGCGACGAAGCCTATCGCATGCTGGGCCGCACGCCGGGCAACATCATCGCCAACCGGCCGATGCGTGACGGCGTCATCGCCGATTACGACCTGACCGAGAAGATGCTCAAGGCGTTCATGAGCAAGGTGGTCACCGGACCCGGCCGCTGGTTCAAGCCCCACATCATGGTGTGCGTGCCCTCAGGCGTCACCGAAGTCGAGCGACGGGCCATGCTGCAGGCAGCCCGCGAGGTCGGTGCCCGCCGCGCTTACCTCATCGAGGAACCGCTGGCAGCAGCCATCGGCGCCGGCGTGCGGATCGCGGAACCGACGGGCTCGATGATCGTCGACATCGGCGGCGGCACCACCGACGTGGCCATCATCAGCCTCGGCGGCATCGTGGTCAGCGAGTCGGTGCGCATAGCCGGCAACGAGTTCGACGAATCGATCATCCGGCACATCCGCCACAAGGAGAACCTGCTCATCGGTGACCGCACGGCCGAGGAGATCAAGATCCAGGTCGGCTCGGCGATCGTAACTTCCACAGATGAAGTGCGCTCCACCATGGTGCGCGGCCGGGACCTTATCAACGGTCTGCCCAAGACCATCACCGTCACTACCGAGGACGTCGTCACCGCCCTCAAGGAACCGGTACAGAAGATAGCTGACGCCGTCCGGCGCGTCCTGGAGCAGGCACCGCCCGAACTTGTGGCAGACGTCATCGACCGCGGGATAATCATGACCGGCGGCGGCGCGCTGCTGCACAACTTCGACGAACTGCTGCGCCAGACGACAGGCATACCGGTAGCTGTGGCCGAGAACGCGGTGGACTGCGTGGCACTGGGGACGGGCGAAGCCCTCGACATGATCCCCCTGCTCCAGGACGCCCTCATCTCGGACAGCTTCCTCAGGCGCTGACCGAATTGTCCGGAACGTCTGCCAAAACGCTCAGCCTGGAGCAGATACTGGCCGTCACCGGCGGCCAGCCGGCGGACGTGGACGGGACAGCAGCTGCGTCGTTCGAACTGCGTGAACCCGACCGGGCAGACGAAGGCTCAGTGGCAGTGCTGTGGCGGCGCGAAAGCCTCGAAGCTGCAGCCACAGCCGGCCTGCTGGTCATTGACAGCAGCCTGGACGCAGCCGCAGCCGGCCGGCCCCGGATCGTAGTGGCCAACGCCCGTCACGCCCTGGCCCAACTGAGCAGCCAGATCAAGCCACGCGCGGAAGTGACCCCGAGCATTCATCCGACAGCCACCGTGCATGAACTGGCGCAGGTGTCAGCTGAAGCCAGCGTGGGACCGGGTGCGGTCATCGGCGCGGAGGCGCGGATCGGCCCCGGCAGCGTCATCGGGGCTGGCAGCACCATCGGTGAGCGCAGCGTCATCGGCGCAGGCTGCACGGTTCAGCCGGGCGTGCACATCTATCACGACGTGACGGTCGGTGACCGCGTCATCCTGCACAGCGGTGCCGTGCTGGGGGCAGACGGTTTCGGCTTCGCAGGCGGCCCGGACGGCATGGTGAAGATAGAGCACCTGGGCCAGGTAGTCATCAGTGACGACGTGGAGATAGGCGCCAACAGCACCGTGGACCGCGGAACCATGGGAGCGACCTTCATCGGCCCCCGCACCAAGATCGACAACCTGGTCCAGATCGCCCACAACGTCCGGATCGGCAGTGACTGCCTCATCGCCGGCCAGTCCGCGATCGGCGGCAGCACCGTGCTGGGCGACAGGGTGACCCTTGCGGGCAACGCCGCACTTTCCGATCACATAAACATCGGTGACGGCGCCACGGTCGGCGGTCTGAGCGGGGTCAGCAAGAACGTCCCGGCAGGCGAGGTCTGGTTCGGCACGCCAGCGATGCCTTACCGCGCCTTCGCCCGCCGCCAGTACCTGATCGGCCGGCTCGAGCAGATCTGGGAGTTCGTGCGCCGGCAGGTTCGCGGATGATCGAAGTAAACGGCAAGGGAATCCACAGCGGCCGGGAATGCACCGTCCGCATCTGGCGTGAGGACGGGCCGGTGACCTTCCTGAGGTCCGGTACGCGCATAGAGGCGCTCGCCGCCAACCTGGGCGAAACCAACCGTGCCACCAGCCTGGCTGCCGGCGGCGCGCGCGTGACCATGGTCGAGCACCTGCTGGCTGCCCTGCACATCACCGGCTGGTGGCACGGCCTTACAGTCGAGGTGAGCGCCGAGGAACTGCCGGTGCTGGACGGATCGGCCCGGGACTGGCTCGCCCTCCTGGCTGAGCTGGGCAAGCCGCCGCCGGCGCCCGCGCCGTTCCGCCCCGACCGGGCCATAACCGTCCGCCATGACAAGGGCGAGGCGTCGATCGAGCCGGGTGAGCCCCGGCTCGAGGTGAGCGTCTCGTTCAGCCATCCACTGATCGGCGACCAGCGGTGGCGGGGAGGACCTGCGGACTTCCATGAACTGGCTGACGCGCGCACCTTCGGCTTCAAAGAGGAACTTCAGCTGCTGAACGAACGCGGACTGGCCAGAGGCGCGGATACGGGCAACTGCCTGGTGTTCAGCGGTGACGGGACACTGGGCGCGATGCGCGGCAACGACGAGCCGGTCCGGCACAAGGCACTGGATGTGCTGGGTGACCTGTTCGTGCTGGGCCGGCCCATAGCCGGCCGCATCAGGTCTGCTTGTGGCTCGCACGGACTTCATGCCAAACTGGTGCAGGAAGTCCGGCAGCAGGCCGGCATGGAGACGGCGACTTGAATCGCACCAAGGTAGCAGTGGTCGGCTACGGCGTCATGGGCCAGTACCACGCCAACAACTACGCATCGATGCCGCAGGCCAGGCTGGTCGCGGCAGTCGATCCCGACCCGGTCAAACGCCGCCATGCCGAAGACACGTTCGGCTGCCGCACCTACGCCGACATCTCCGGTCTGCTGAAGAACGAACAGGTCGAGGCCGTCAGCATCGCCGCGCCCACCAGCCAGCATTACGGCATCGCCAGGCAGCTGCTCACCTCCGGGATCCACGCCCTGGTCGAGAAGCCCCTGGCTCCGACGATGAAGCAGGCCAGTGAACTGGTCGCGCTCAGCCGTGAACGTGACCTGGTACTGCAGGTCGGCCATATCACGCGTTTTTACGACGCAGTCACCCGCCTGAACAACACCGTGACCGATCCGTACCTGATCGAAGCGCGGCGCCTGACTCCGCACACCCGCATCACCGACACCGGTGTGGTGCTGGACCTGATGATCCACGACATCGACATCGTCCTGAAACTGGTCCCGTCCGAGATCACCCAGGTGTCAGTGGCAGGCCATTCGCTGGCCGGCAACGGCTTCGAGGATGTGGCCGCGGCACAGCTGGTGTTCGCCAATGGCTGCATAGTCAGGCTGCTGGCCAGCCGCGCCGCCTACAGCGTGGAGCGCAGCATGACGGTGATGGAACGGGACAAGATGGTCACGCTTGATTTCAGCCGTGATCCGCATACCGAAGTCGCCATCCACCGGCCCGCACCCGGACTTGACGGCAGCAGCGTGCAGGTGGAACGGCACCAGGTCGAGGAAGACAATCCCCTGCGGCGCGAGCTCACCCACTTCCTGGCGCGGATCAGCCGCGCCGAACCGCCGGTCGGAACCGCCGAGGACGACCTGCGTTCCCTGGAACTCGCTACCCGCCTCCTGCAGCACATGCGCGAGGCCCAGCTGGACGAGCTTGAAAGCGCCTTTCGCTGAGCGGGAGTTTCCGCAGGCGTGAAGTAGAATCAGCGTATGGAAGCTGACATCCGGGCAATCCTGCCGCACCGCTACCCGTTCCTGCTCGTAGACAGACTGCTGGAAAACTCAGACGGACGTTTCGAATGCATCAAGAACGTCTCCTACAACGAGCCGTTCTTCGCCGGCCATTTCCCGGATGAACCCGTCATGCCGGGCGTGCTCATCATCGAAGCGCTGGCGCAGGCAGCCGGCGTGGCGCTGGGTGCCACTGACGGTCCGCAATCGGGCACCGGTTACCTGACCGGCATCGACTCGGCACGCTTCCGGCGCAAGGTTGTGCCAGGCGACCAGCTGCGCCTGACCGGCGAGATACTCCTCAACCGGCGCGGCCTCGTCAAGGTTCAGGCCACCGCGCTCGTAGGCGATGAAGTGGCTGCAGAAGCCCAGCTGAGCTTCATCTACGCCAGGAACTGATTCTTGCCCGCGTTCCGTGCCCATCCCAGTGCAGTGGTCGATCCTTCAGCCGTCATCGGCGAAGGCGCCGAGCTCGGCCCGAACACCGTGGTGGAAGCCGGGGTGAAGGTCGGCCCGCGCACGCGCTTGCTGGCAGGAACCGTACTGCAGCAGGGCACGGTGGTGGGCGCCGACTGCGTGCTCGGACCTTACGCCGTGCTGGGCAGCCTGCCGATGGACACGGCGTTCGGCGGCGAAGAATCGTTCGTGATCATCGGTGACGGTGTGCAGATCCGGGATTTTGCCACTGTTCATCGCGCAACCGGTGCGGGCGAAGCCACGCGCGTCGGCGACGGCACCCAGATCATGACGTACGTGCACGTGAGCCACAACGCGCAGGTGGGACGGTCAGTGATCCTCACTTCCGGCAGCCAGCTGGGCGGCCACAGCAGCGTAGGTGACCGCGCGGTGCTGGGGGCCGGCGCCAGCCTGCACCAGTTCGTCCGCGTGGGTGAACTCGCGATGATCGGCGCCATGTCGGGTCTGAACCGCGACGCGCTGCCCTTCACCCTGGTCCACGGGGTGTTCGGCGAACACTACGGCCTGAACCGGGTGGGCCTGAAACGCAGCGGCATCCTGGGTGAGCGCTACTTAGGCATCGAACGCGCCTACCGGGCACTGCGCCGCGGCGACCGGGAACTGTTCAGCGAACTTGCCTCAAGCACCCCCGACGTTGCAGCCATGCAGGAGTTCATGGCGACCAGCCGGCGCGGCATCTCCGCCATGCGCGGCAAGGGCGGAGCCTCGCGTGGCTGAGAAAGTCGTACTGGTAAGTAACGGCCCGGGCGAACTGCAGACCTGGGTGCGGCCCGTCCTGACCGAGCTGCAGCGCCAGGCGCCGGAAGTCGAGACAGTCATCAGCCTTATCCCCTGCCAGTTCGCCAGCGGCAACGAGACCCGCATGGCCGCCACCTTCGGAGCCGGACACGTGACCTCCCCTTCTGAAGCGATGCGCGTACTGGCCGGCACGTCCCGCGACGGCCCGCTGTCAGGCAGGGCCGGCGCAGTCATCGGCCTGGGTGGCAACACGCGACTGGCCGTGGGCCTGGGCCGCAAACTCGATGCACCCGTCTACCGGTACTCATTCGTGCCTTACTGGCACCGGTCGCTGAGCAAACTTTACGTTCACGACGAGTCCGCCCGCCGCAAGGCCCGCCTGCTTGGCGCACCGGCGGCCAGACTCGAGGTGATAGGCAACCTGGTCGCCGACGCGCTGGCCGGCACCGAAGCTGCACCCGTCAGCGGCTGGCCGAACCTGGTGCTCCTGGCTGGCAGCCGGGAGCGCTACACCAGGGCGGTGCTGCCGCTCATGGTGGCTGCTCTTGACCTGGTCGCTGCAGTACATCCCGGCCTGCAGGTCACCTGGCCGGTGAGCCGCCTGCTGAGTGACGAAGCGGTGGCTGAGGCGATCGCGGCCACAGGACCAGAGGTGGTGGGTGGTTACGGTTCGACCCGCGAAGGCGACGAGCTGGTGACGCCCGCCGGCCTGCGCATCAGGCTGGTCCCCGATACCGACCGGTACGCCTGGATGAAGGCAGCTGACCTGGCGCTCACCATCCCCGGCACCAACACCCTGGAACTGGGCATCGCCGGCACGCCGGCAGTCGTGATCCTGCCGCTCAACAAACCCGAGATCATCGCCCTGGAAGGGCCGGGCCACTGGCTGTCGCTCATCCCAGTGATCGGTACGCCGCTCAAACGCCGGGCGGTCAGGACGTTCGTGGAACGGCTCAACTACCCGGTGTCGCTGCCCAACCAGTTCTCCGGCGAGGACCTGATGACCGAGGTGAAGGGCATGCTCACGCCGGATGGCGTAGCGCAGCACGTCCTGGCCATGCTTGCCGACCGGCAGGACCTGGAGCGCCGTTCGGCCCGGCTGCTTGAGACCATGCCGGCCCCCGGCGCCGCCAGCCGGCTGGTCAGCGAAGTGCTGGAACGGATGCGAACGCGCCAGTGAACGACCTGTACGAAGCTGCCGACATTTACGACCTGCAGTACGAAGCGTACCGGGACGACATCCCTTTCTACCTGCAGCTCGCCGCTGACGAAGGCGGACCGGTACTTGAGCTGGGCAGCGGCACCGGCCGGCTGACTGGCATGCTGGCCCGCGCCGGAAGTGACCTGACTGGTGTGGAACTGTCGGAGGCGATGCTGGAACGCGCCCGCGAACGCAACGCCGGGGCCAGGCTGCTGCAGGGCGACATGCGCCGCCTTCCTGAACTGGACCTTGCTCCGGGGTCGTTTCGGCTGGTGCTGGCACCTTTCAACGTGTTGATGCACCTGTTCACGCTGGATGACCAGGATGCGGCGCTGTCAGGGGCTTTCAGCATGCTTGAGCCAGGCGGCCTGCTGGCGCTGGACCACGCGCTGACCG
>CALDPK010000034.1 GCA_937911855.1 uncultured Trueperaceae bacterium
AGGTGATGAATTGCGCTGCGACGGTCAGTGTGTGAACGCGGACAACCGGGTCATTTCTAATGTTCGTTGGGAAGATGCGTACAACGTCACCATCAGACCAGGCCGGCTGAGTGCTTCAGGGTTCTCCAGCTGGATCTCCGATGCTCAATACAGCGCGATTCTTGGCAAGGAAGAGTTTTCCTACAATAACTGGCGCTGGGATTACGACGGTGGGCAGTTCAGTAACGGCCAGTATGTCGCCGACATGATTCTGGGCCTCATGGCTGGTGGACTTGATTTTCCGGAAGCCAGACGGATCGTGGACAGGAGAATCAACTTCAGTTCGTTGCCAGACGGGCAGTTCGACAACTTAGTCGCCCGCATGAGTGAACGCGGTCATCCCTTGCCCGAAGGAACAACGAAACAGGACCTGGAGCAGATCGGTCAGGGAAACGAACGGACTCAGACTGTAGACGCAAATGGCGAAACAGTCTACTACCGCTGGAATGGCAATACACTGCGCATGGTTCACGAAGCCGACCGTGAATTCGAAACCCAGGTCAATCGGATTGATGCTTTCCTGTACGCGAACCAGCGAATTGCTGGTCGGACCAGCATGCAGGCGATGAGCATCACCGGCGGCCTGGTCGCGCGTGACCTCGGAATACTTGCCCCAGGACGTGGCTTGGAAGAGAACAACTTCCCGGATGCGGGAGAGTTTCTGAACAGCCGACGCGCCGACGCCTGCAGCAACCGCGACAGCCCTTACTTCGTGTACGGATCCGAAGACTGCGCCTTGACGGTCAACTACGACCATCGCCTCAGAAACGGCGGTTATGGCTACAACATCATCGAAGGACGCATTGGCATCACGCTGGATTGGCGCATCGCTGACAGCGCAGGCGAGAGGGTAAATCCGTGACACGCGTACTGGTAGTCGTTGCGGTCCTCGTGATGGCCGGTTTTGTGGCATTGATTGCCTGGCCCCGTGATGATCACCGCCCCGCGCAGCCGAATCCCACTCTCACGACCGAACAGCGGACTTCACAGCCGAATAATTTCACCGTGTTGGTGGACGGTGAGGAAGCTCAGATCATGCAGCAGTCGACCGGGAGCAGGATGGCCGACGTGCCGGTCAGCCAGTGGAACGCATCAAGCATCAGCCACATCCGCACGGTCGGTACGACCCAGATAATTGTGTTCCTGGATGGCAGTGAGACCATCATCGACAGCTTCGTGCGCGAACGCATGCCGCAGAATGTCGCATATCGCGCGGGTTACAGCCGTGACACGGAATAACCGCGGGTCGGTGGGCCTCACGATGATCGAGGTGCTCATCGTGATAGGCATCCTGGGCATCCTGATCGCCATAGCTGCTCCCAACCTGACCGGCTACATTCAGCAGCTCCGTTTCAACGAAGGTGTGCGGACCTTCAGTGAATCATTGCTGCAGGCCCGCGACAGCGCCACGCGCAGCAGCCTTACCGTAAGATTCGTAGCCACTGGCGACACCGTGCGCTGGTTCGACGGTGACGTACAGCTGGGCAGCGCACGCCTGCCCAATGGAACCGCAGTCGAAGGCACCACTACGGTCGAGTTGAGTGGCCGGGGCCTGCCGATGGGGCAGACTCAGTTCCAGCTGAGTGACGCCAACCATACCGGCAACGTATGGCTGCTGCCGACGGGAGCGATCCTGCGATGAAGAGAAACGGTTCAGCCGGCTTCTCGCTGGTGGAAGTCATCATCGCCATCGCCATCCTGGGAGTCATCCTGGTCGCGGTGGGCGGACTCATGACCGGCAACCTCACCCTGCGCCGCAGCAGCAACCAGGCGACCGAAGCGATCCAGATCTCAACCAGCTACCTCGAGGCGATCAAGCGCCACTGGAGCGTTCTTGACAACTGGGTGACCGGCAGCCTGCCGCCCGCACCGGAAGACCCCCGGGCGGACCGCTACAGTTTCCAGGTCGCGGTTACCTGCCTGACGGTCGACGGCACCCAGATCACTTGCCCGGCGAATCCGGAACTGCGCCAGGTAGTAATCAACGCCACAACTGATGATGAACGGGTGGAGCGTCTGGTCACCCAGATAGGCCGGCCCTTCGAACCGCGGAGCTCCAGGTGACGCGAAGACGACAGGCGGGGGTAACGCTCATCGAGCTGCTGATCGGCATGGCGATCCTGGTGATCCTCCTGGCAGTGGCGAGTTTCACGCTCATCTCCACCGGCCGCATCTCCAACCAGCAGGACCAGCTGATCACGGCCGCAGGCGACGCGCGACTGGCCTTGTTCCGCATGAGTGAGATCCTGCGCTCGGCCAGCTACATCTACCCACCGGGGGTGGACGTGACGGTCAGTGGCCGTGGCACGTTCGAAACCGGCCCCAGGGCACTGGCGATGCTCGTGCCGGCGAACACCACGTACTGCAGGTCCACCGCGAGCGATTACTGCGGCTTCATCTACGTGGCGGTCGACCGCAGCCAGTTCGTCCCGCCACTGCCCGCCGCCGGTAACACCGGGTTGGCCCTGGCAGAGATCCGCGTCGATGGCATCGAATGGCCCAAGGACGCGGTGCCCGCCCACAGCATCAACAGCTGGGCCGGTGGCAGCATCGGCCTGCTGGCCGACAACTTCGATCCGGCGCGGTCCGACCTCGGTTCCAACGTCTTCGTCTCGACCATCCAGGCCGTCTACGACAACGCGACGAGCTTCAACTACGAGCCGGGCGTGGTCAACTCCGCGACGCTGCTCAATGGAGCTGACGTCATCGTGAGCCTGCGCCGCAACGCCGTGTCCGGTGACGCAACCTCGGAGCAGCGCGTTGAAATGTTCACCCGCGCCGTGCCGCGCAGCGCTCCGCCCAACCCGAACTGACCGGTCGCCCCGGTGAAGTGGAGTTGGACCAGCATGGCAGCGGGCTTTGTGCGTCATCATGTCAGGCATGGACGGGCTCAGAGTAATAACTGAACAGACGGTGACCGAGAACCTGAAGGTGCCGGCAGTCATCCGCGAGGTCCGCGCTGCCCTCATCGACCAGGCGCATGACCGGGCGGAGAACATGCCGCGCAGGCGGCTGCGCGTCGGCAGCTCGCTCCTGCACATGCTGGCGGCCAGCTGGGCAGCGCGCGGCGTGTACGGCCAGAAGATATACAGCGTCACCCCGAACGGCCCGGAGTTCTACGTGCTGCTGTTCCCGGTGGACGGCGGCCAGGGCGTCTTCATCGAAGCCGACCGGCTGGGGCAGCTGCGAACCGGCTCGGCTACCGGCGTGGCCAGCAAGGCGCTGGCGCGGCCGGATTCGCGCGTGCTGGGCGTAATCGGCAGTGGCTACCAGATGCGCACGCAGGTGGAAGCAGTCTGCCATGAACTGCCCATCGAACGGATCCAGGTGTGGAGTCCCACCGAGGAGAACCGCCTGAAGTTCGCAGCCGAGATGACGGGCCGGCTCGGCAAGCCTGTGCTGGCAGTCGATTCGGTGGACGAAGCGACCGAGAACGCTGACGTGATAAACGTGCTGACCACCTCAAGGGAACCTGTGCTCGAGGCGCGGCACCTGCGCCCGGGCGTTCACGTGAACGCCGCCGGTTCCAACCGGATCGGCCAGCAGGAGATCCACACTGACGTCCTGGCTGCCGCGCAGCTCGTGGTGACGGACGATCTGGAGCAGGCGAAAGTCGAGTCAGGCGACCTGGTGCCCGCGGTGGAAACGGGACTGCTGGACTGGGCTGACGTCCGCCGCCTGGCCGACGTCGTGGCCGATCCACCCGTCCGCGGCGAGTCCGACATCACCTTCTTCAAGTCGCACGGCCTGGGCCTGTGGGACGTGGCGGCAGCTGTCGCGCTGCTTAAAGAACTCGATCAGACCTGACCGTTGCGGTGCGGATGGGCGAGCGCCCACATCTCGGCAGGTGACAGCGCCCGGCGCCATACGCCCAGGCCGCCGATCAGTCCCGTGAAGAAATTCCCCATCTCACCACCGCGGTGGACCCCGCCCACGGTGAAATCTGAGCCAGCGGGCCCGCCGTCGTTCAGGCCGCCCGGCAGCAGGTAAGGGTTCACGGTTGGCTGCAGCTCGAGCACACCGTCAAGCCAGGCAGCTGCCTGCTGGCCGTCGTAGCTCATGCCCACGCAGTGCCACTCGTCCCACGCCACTGGCGTCCTGCTGTAAGCCACGTCCATGCAGTAACGGTAGCCCGGTGTCGGTCCGCCACTGGCTGACACGTGCGCGGACACCTTGTGGTCCTGCCCGTAAGCCGGGATGTCGATGAACAGCCCGTACTGACGTCCCAGGTTCGTCTCGTTCCACTGGCCGGCAATGAACTCGCACTGCCGGTACGACTTGCGCTCGCGGCGGATCCAGGCGACGACCGTCACCGCCTGGCCGGGACCGTGCACGTCCAGCAGCGGACAGTCAGCGCGAGGGATTGAAAAGTACTGACCTTCTTCGATGCGTGCCGCCGCATCGCCCCACGGATTCGAATCAGTCGTAACCTGCGCCACCGGTCCGGCCGGTTCGCGGAGCAGGTACGGCTCGCCCAGGGTTGCGCGCCGCTCGCCGGGGGACTGCTGGAAGTCCCAGAAGGCGGCCAGCCCCGGGAAATCGGCCGGTGTGACCGGCAGGCGGTAATGCGGCAAAGGCACGGATTCGTCCATGGCCTGATGCTACCCGGGCCCATTCACATGTGCGACCCGGCAGGACATGGCAAAATGTACACGGACTATGCAAACGGAGCCCAAGTGACAGCACGCCTTGAGGGGATTCAGCAGGCTGATGACCCGCGTGCAACCGTGAACGCCCAGCTGCTGGAGGCCAGCTCACTCGAGTTCGAGGAAGCCGGCGCCTACCTGAAAGCGGCTGCGGAGGCTGTCACCATGGCCCGTGCGCTGGAAACACCGGGACCGCTCCTGTTCCGGGCGCTGTGCGTGCTGGGCAACGCCCGGCGCGTCAACGGCGAGTTCGCAGGTGCCATCGAGGTGCTCGACGAGGCTTTGCAGGGTGCGGCCGAACTGCCCGACAACGACGAGCGCGACGCCATCCTCGGTGACGCCCACCTGTACATGGCGATCGTGCACGATGTGGTGGACGCCATAATCGCCGGCTTCGAGCACCTGGACTGCGCCAACGACCACTTCACCAGGCTGGGCGACGAAGCGTCACTTGCCCGCTGCGGCCTGGTCCGCGGCGCACTGCACCTCCGCATCGACGATTTCGAACAGGCTGAGGAACAGTACCGCCGCAGCCTGGACTATTACGTGAGGACCGGCCAGTCAGACCGGATCGGCAGCACCTGGTCGAACCTCAGCGTCGTGCTGCGCTTCATGGGCCGTCACGAGGAAGCCGTTGCGGCAGGCCGGGAAGCTCTCAAGGCCGCCACAAGCCTGCTGCTCAGGACGACCTCGACCGGCAACCTCGCCTTCGCCCTGGGCGCCGCCGGTCAGCTGGACGAAGCCATGACGATGGCCCGCAAGGCCGCGCTCATGCTTTCCGAGCTGGGCGATCCCAACTACACCATCGAGTACAAGCGGGCGCTGGCGTGGATACTCATCCGGCAGGGCGAGAACAAGGAGGCGCTTGAACTCCTCACCGAAGCACTCGCAGTGGCCCGCGAGAAGGGCTATCACCGCGACGTGACCGCCTGCCATGGCTTGCTGGCCGGCATCCACCGCGACATGGGCGATTTCAGGAACGCGTACCTGCACCTGGAGAAGTACCACGAGCAGACCCTGGCGCAGAGCCGCAAGAAAGCCGCCAGCCAGCTGGAAGTCCACAAGTGGCGCCTCGAAGTCGAGAGCGCCCGCTTCCAGGCGGACCAGGAACGGCAGCGGCGCCAGCACCTGGCGGAGTCGTACGCCGAGCTGACCGAGATGCATGAGCGGCTCACGGCGCGGGCCGTGGAACTCGAGTGGAGCAGCTACAGGGACGCTCTCACCGAGCTGGCCAACCGCCGCTACTTTGACGAGCGGCTGGCCCGCGAAGCGGAACGCAGCCTGGAGTCAGGCACGGGCATATCGCTCATGATGATCGACCTGGACGAGTTCAAATCGATCAACGACAGCTTCGGCCATCCGGTGGGTGATGAGGTCCTGCGGGAGACAGCCCGGATCCTGCAGGCGGGAACCAGGCGCTCCGACATGTGCGCCCGCATCGGCGGGGAAGAGTTCGCCATCCTGCTGACGACCGAAGTCGAACCGTACGACCTGCAGCACCTGGCCAATCAGCTCAGGCACACCTTCGTGGACCACAACTGGGCCAGCATCGCCCAGGGTCTGAACGTCAGCATCAGCATCGGCGCGGCCAGCCTGAGCGAAGTGGACCACGATCCGATATTGCTGCTCAGGATGGCGGACCAGCGACTGTATGCGGCCAAACGGGCAGGCCGCAACCAGGTGGTCGCGGGCCTGCCCAAGAAACGTCAGCGGCGGTAAAGGATCCGGCGGCCCAGGTGGACGCCGTAAATCTCGTCAGAATCATTGCGCAGGACGGGCACGTACGTGTTCTGATCCTCACCCCGGATGCCCAGCTCGGAGCGGGACACCACGAAGGCCTCATGCAGTTCGGCCTTCTCGCCCCTGCGCACCTGCAGACCGCCGGTGTCCCCGCGTTCGATCAGCAGCCGGCCCCAGGGCTCACCTGAACGGTAATCGCCCAGCAGCGCGTCGATGTCGTCGGCAGCGACCTGCTGGATGGCGGGCTGGTAGCGGGGCCGGTCGACGGGCAGGTCGAGCAGGGTGTTGATGGCGCCCTGCCAGATCAGGTCAGCCGGCTGGTCTTCCAGGTTGGTGAGCACCACGGCGCCCACGCGCAGTTCCGGAACGAAACCGATGTGGCTCGACACGCCTTTCAGCCCGCCGCTGTGTCCGATTATCGTCAGGCCGCCCTGCCAGCCCGGAGTCACCGTGAGGCCGTAACCGTAGCTGGAATCAGGTCCGCACCAGACGCGCGGGCTCTGCATCTCCTGCAGCAGCGCGTCGCTGACCCCCACCTGCGCGCCCGCGCCAGTCATCAGGAAGCGCACGTAGCGGGTGAGGTCACTAGCGGTCGAGCGCAGGAAGCCGGCGCCGGCTAGTGGTGCGGAGTCCTGCCACTTGGGTGACTCGACCACGTTGCCTGCCGGATCGTGCGCGTACAGCGTGGTGGCATCGTCATCGGCCAGTACCCGCTGTAAGTCGAAGGTGGTGCGCCTGAGTCCCAGTGGACCGGTGATGAACTGCACCACGTAAGCTTCGAACGGCTGGCCGCTGGCGCGGGCGACCATGGCTGCCAGCAGTCCCCAGGCGTCGTTCTGGTAGCAGAACAAGCCACCGGGTTCCTCGACACGCGCTTCCCTGTTCAGGTAATCGATGATCTCTTCGGTCGTGCCGGCTGGCTGCAGATCGGCGGGCGGCGGGTCCCACACTTCGGTGGGGTCGCCGCGGGTGCTTTCAGCCATGGCGTGAACGAGCGTGGGCAATGCCGGCAGGCCGCTCGTCTGGGTGAGCAGCTGGCGGACCGTCGGTGCGGCGCGTCCCTCCCAGAGGGTCAGTTCAGGCAGCCAGCGCGTTACCGGGTCGTCAAGGCTCAGGTCGCCCTGGGTCGCGGCCCGCAGTACCGCCAGGGCCGTGAACGATTTCGTGACGCTGGCGATTCCGAATATGGTGTCGGCCGTGACGGGCAGGCCGTGCTCGCGGTTGCGGAAGCCGAAGCCCCGTTCGAACAGGATCTCATTGCCGGTGAAGACGCGTACGGCCACGCCGGGAATCTGCTTGCGTTGCGCAAGCTCCTCAAGCCAGCTCTCGTACGCCTGCCAGTTGACGCGCAGGTCTGTGTCTGAATTCATGTTCTGCAGCGTAGCTCAGCCGGGCAGGACGTGCAGGAACATCATCATGAAATGGCAGATACTGCCGGCCAGCACGAAGAAATGCCACAGCTCGTGATAGCCGAATATGCCTGGTCTGAAATCCGGCCAGCGGAGCGCGTAGATGATCGCGCCCACCGTGTAGAACAGGCCCCCGGCTGCCAGCCACAGAATGGCCCCCAGCCCCAGCACCGAAAGCATCGGGCTGATGGCCAGGACGGCGATCCAGCCCATGCCCAAGTAGAGGGCAGTGGACAGCCAGCGTGGCGCGGTGAACCAGAACACCTTGAAGATCGTGCCGGCCACGGCGAGCGCCCAGACGCTGCCGAACAGCACCCAGGCCCAAACCGGATGTTCCGGTCGCAGGCTGACGAGCGCTATTGGCGTGTAACAGCCGGCAATGTATATGAAGATCGCAGAGTGATCGAAGCGCCGCAGGACGTACTCGACGCGTTCCGAAGCGATTATCGTGTGCAGCAGTGTACTGGCGGTGAAGAGAACGATGCCGCTGGCCCCGTAGATGGTGAAACTGACGATGCGCCATGGATCCGGGCCGCTCATGACGATGAGCACGACCATGGCCGCGATGCTCAGGAACACGCCGACCAGGTGCGAGAAACTGTTCACCGGTTCTTTGACGTATCGTCGGATTGCTGCGTGTGCGCGTGGTTCCTGGTGCATTGACATACGTATCCACCTTAAGCGCCCATCATGAGAGCGAGTGTTAGATTGACGGGTATGTTACGTCCTGGACGTGTTTTGTGGCCTGACGGGCGGCCGTCATGATGCCGTGGATCAAGGGAATCCTGCTGCTGGGTGCCGCCCTGTTCATGGCCGTGATCCTGCTCCGCCACTGGCTGCGTGCGTCGCCGGGACTGGCCCGGATAATGGCGGTCGTGGCCGGCATCGGTCTCCTCGCCGGGTCGGCCGCTGAAGTCTGGTTCACGCTGCAGTCCGTGGTCGGCTTCGTCGATTCGGACCTGTACTGGAACTACGTGAACAACACCCGGCACGGCGACGCCGTCATCTGGCGCGCCGGCCTGACCGTCGCGCTGATCATCCTGAGCCTGCTGCCGGTCAGGGCGTGGCAGGCGATTCCGCTTGCGGTCGGCTGGCTGGGTCTTCTGGCCTCCTTCAGCTATACGAGTCACGCAGCTGCAATGGGCGGCAGTTTCGAGTTCGTTGTGGACTTCGTGCACTTCATCGCAGCCGGCGTGTGGACGGGGGTGATCCTGGCGATGGCCTTCGCGCGCGAGCTGTGGCAGCCGGGTGCCGAAGCACGGCTGCGGCGGGTCATGCGGGTTGTGTCCACCACAGGCCTGCTCAGCGTGCTGGTGGTCGCCGCGACTGGTGTGGTGTCAACGCTGTTCCATACGAGCGATCCGGATCAGTTCGTCGGTTCGCCCTATTCAGTAGCATGGCTGGTGAAGGTAATCCTGGTGATCCTGACCATCGGCGTAGCGGCGCTGAACCGTTTCGTCTTCATGCCGCGGCTCGAGGCGGGTGGCGGTTCGTCCGGCCTGCGGCGGAACCTGCTGTTGGAATCGGTCCTGCTTGTGGCGGTGTTCGGCGCGACCGGCGCTCTCAGCACCAGCGAGCTGCCCCACGGCCCGGAAATCTACGGTCCGGTCCGGAACCTTGAGCTCATGTACGACTACTTCTTCCGCTGAACGCAACTGGAATGCATGTCCCTATGCGCTGAGGCAATCCCGTCTACAGTCCATGCATGAAAAGACGGATAGGGGACATGCTTCAGAAACACCCGCTGGAGGCTGACATCGACACGGCTCTCCTGGCGGGAACGGTTGCAGCCTTGCAGGAATGCGCCAGCATCTGCGTCATGTGCGCGGACTCTTGCCTGCATGAGGAATCAGTTGCCGAGATGCGCACCTGCATCACGCTCAACCAGGATTGCGCGTCCATCTGCACGGCGACTGCCCAGATACTGAGCCGCCGGATCGAAGGGATAGACGAAGCGGAAGTATCCGAGCTGCTGCGAACCTGCGCCAGAATCTGCGAAGCCTGCAGCCGGGAATGCGCGCGGCACGCCGGTCATATGGAGCACTGCGCGATCTGTGCCGAGGCTTGCCGGGAATGCGCCAATGCCTGTGAGCAGCTGCTGGATGCGATGCAGGCCTGAGCTCGCTTTGCGCTGACTGACGGAAATGGAGAAGGCCCCGGTCGTAGTTACCGGGGCCTTTCGAATCGCGTTTTGCGTTGGGCTCAGTAAGTGCAGTTGCGGCGGACGATTTCATCGCCGCGCTTCAGGTAACCCTGGTTGCCGAAGGCGTGCCAGGTGTAATCGGCATTGGTGTAGGTGAACCAGCCGTCGACGATGACGGAACGGGTCAGGTTGTTCCAGCCGTTGAAGTTGACGCGTGCTGAGTCGTTGCTGGTGTATTCAACCAGCAGACGGGCATCGGTGCACTGGTACTGGATGACCTGGTTAAGCGGGAAGTTCGGGACCACACGGGCAGGAGTTACCGGTGTCGGTGTGGTGCGGACAGGTGCGGTACGGGGCGGCTGGGTCTGCGTAGGTACAGGATCAGCTTCACCGGTGATGGTGAGGGTGCAGGCGCTGAGCACCAGTGTGACTGCGAGGATTGATGCGATTGACCAGATTTTTTTCATTGAAGCAGATTCTCCTTAAGTGACTGTGATGGGGGAGGAAGGGAATTCAGTACTTAACGGCAGCCGGTCCAGACGTCAAACGTGCTGTTCAATACTCCCAGTGTCCGGCCCGAGGAATCCTTGATGACTGCGCTCACCCTCTGCTGACCGCCTTCTGCGGGTTCTGCATCGGGAGGAGTCGGGCGGATAACGATCGCTGCCGGCTCAAGGTCACTGTCCATGGACATCGGGTACGGGTTGGTGTTGGACCTCAGGCGAACGTCGAACACGTAATCATGTTCTGCGCTGGATTCCATACGGGATCTGTTCACGGTGACAGTCTGGGGTGCCGGAATGTATACGCCCTGGATCGTCACGTCAGCGGAGGCAACACTGCTCGGTCCGTCGAAGCGGAACTCGTAGTCAGTATCCATGTTTTCGCATACGACGTGTTTCCCACTTGCGGGGATTTGCCAGCTCGTCACTACCTCGCGGTTGCTGATCTGCGGCTCCACGGTGACCCGACAGGCTGCCAGCACCACAGCGAGCACCAATAAAGCTCCAATGGAAAAAACCCGATTCTTTTTCATGCCGTTCACTATAGCCCCCCTCATACGTACTCTGAATGTGGACTGGTCCACGTTTGGTTCAGCTTCCGTTAATCTTCAGTACGGATAGTGCTTTGGTATTCAGGGTCAGCGTTCTCGGGCTGCTCGTCTTCGTCGGCCAGGCGGATCAGCAGGTAGGGGATGGTGGCGCGGCGCAGCGCTCCCTCGGCGACCGAGCCGAACATCCAGCGGTTGAAGCCACTGCGGCCGTGGGTGGCCATCACGACCAGGTCGTACTCGCTCTCGGCTGCGTTGATGGCGTCCGCCGGGTTGCGGTCTTCGACCAGGTGGGTGTTGTAATTCACGCCGGCTTCCTCGGCCATGGCGGCGGCGCGCTGCAGGGCGGCGTTGCCGGCGTCACGGAGGTCATCGTAGAGCTGGGGCAGGTAGCTGATGGATTCCGGCGTCTGGTACAGCGCCATTGGGCTTTCCAGAACGTACAGGAACGAGACGCGGGCGCCCAGCTGGCGCGCCAGGGTCAGTCCCTGAGTGATTGCCTGGTTACTGCCCGAGCTGCCGTCAGTGGGTAACAGGATGCGTTCGTACATGACAACCTCCATATTTCCCGCGGGACCCTGACTGAGAGCCGGTGGTCCGGCGATTCCTATGGGTTCAGCATACCAGCGGCTGCCAGGTACAGAACAGGGACTTGAGTCCAGTTCAGAAATCCGTGATTGGGCTGTCTGCAACCATAAGTATGCTGTATCGCTGTGCAGTGGCCGGGCGACATTTGTACCCCGCTGAACATGGCTATAGTTTCCTTTACTGCCAGAACCGAAACGCCTGGTTCTGGTCATTCCGGGAGGCAACAATGCTTGAAACGAAATTCCTGAGAAACATTGCGGCAGCAGCCGCGCTGCTCATTGCACCCGTCGGTCTTGCCCAGACCCTGACGATGGCCCAGAACTCCAACCCGCTTACGCTGGACCCGAACCGTACTTTCAACGGCCTGTCATTCTCGATCACCAATCAGGTGTACGAGAACCTCGTCTACTTCGGCAGCGACGGCGTCATCCAGCCTCGCCTTGCCGAGTCCTGGGACTTCGTTGAAGACAACGTCCTCGAGCTGAACATCCGCCAGGGCGTCACCTTCCATGACGGCACCGTGCTTGATGCGGACGCAGTTGTCGCTTCACTCGAGCACTTCCTTGATCCCGAAGCGACCAACCCCGGCCGCTTCGTGCTGAGCCGCATCGATGACGTGCGCGCCGTAGGCGAGTACACCGTGCAGATCGAAACAGAAACGCCATTCGCACCGCTGCTCGCGCACCTGGCCCACCCGGTCGCCGCGATCGTGCAGGCCGGCCTCGGTGAGGACCTGGAGCGCAACCCGGTCGGTACCGGACCGTTCCGCTTCGTCTCCTGGGAGCAGGACGCCCAGATCGTGCTGGAAGCCAACCCCGACTACTGGGGCGGAGAGCCCGCCATCGAGCGTGTCGTAACGCGCATCATCCCCGATGTGGCCACCATCCTCGTGGAGCTGCGCAGCGGCGGCGTCGACGCTTACTACGGCATCCCCGCTGACAGCTTCGATTCGATCGCCAGCGCACCGGGCCTTGAAGCCGTCAGCTTCCTGGGCTGGGGCAGCAACTACGTGGGCTTCAACCTCGAGAGCGAGAAGCTTCAGGACGTCCGCGTCCGTCAGGCCATCGCCCACGTGATCGACAAGGAATTGATCGGTGACATCGTCAACGGCCTGCCCGCGGTTGCGGCCATCCCGCCGACCGTCGCCTACGCAGCCGAAGACCTCGAAGAGCCTTACCCCTACGACCCCGAGCGCGCTGTCGAACTCCTCGAGGAAGCTGGCGTGACTGACCTGAGCCTGCGCATCGACGTCTACACCGACCCGACCCTCGAGACCATCGCGCAGATCCTGCAGGCCGAGCTTGCCAACATCGGCATCGACCTGGAGATCCGCACCCAGCCGTACGCGGCCTACGCAGAAGCCGTGCTGGAAGATGACCTCGAGCTGTACGTTTCCGGCTGGGGCACCGTGACCCTGGACGCTGACTACGCGCTGTACGGCTTCCTCCACCCCAGCGAGATTGGTGGCGGCAGCAACACCGCACGCTACGTCGACGACGAAGTCACCGAACTGCTCGAGACCGGCCGCAACAACCCGGACGAAGCTGTCCGCGCCGACGCTTACCGCGCCGTGCAGGAACAGATCCTTCAGGACCTGCCCTTCGTGACCGTCAACTACCCGCTGTCCACTTTCGCCAAGACCGAAGCGCTGCAGGGTGAGAACGTCAACTTCTCTGTCATCACCTTCGACCTTCGCGACGCAACGCTGAACCGCTGAGGGCCTGAAGCCCGTTGCTGAGGTACGTCACCGGTCGGCTGATCGGACTTCTGCCCGTCCTGCTGGGCGTGACCATACTCGTGTTCCTGATGCTGAGGATCGCCCCCGGCGATCCTCTCATCGCCCTGCTGGGCGAAGAAGCACAGGGCATGAGCCGGGCCGCCCTCGAGGAACTGCGCGGGCAGTACGGGTTCGACCGCGACCCGGTGAGTCAGTACTTCAGTTTCCTGGGTGGCGTCCTCCAGGGTGACCTTGGAAATTCGGTAAGGACCGGGCAGCCGGTACTGCGGGAGATCGCGGTGCGGCTGCCCGCAACCTTGCAGCTGGCCGGCGCCGGACTGGCGATCGCATTGGTGATCGGCCTGACACTGGGCGTACTGGCAGCCGTCTACCGGCGGACGATCATCGACTACCTGGCGATCGTCGTCGCCCTCGCCGGGGTGTCCATCCCGGTCTTCTGGTCCGGCCTCATCCTGATGCTTTACTTCTCGCTGGAACTCGGCTGGCTGCCTGCGTCCGGATACGGCACGTGGCGGCACCTGGTGCTGCCAGCGCTCGCCATCGGCTTCTCGTCCTCGGCGATAATCGCGCGCGTGACGCGCAGCAGCATGATCGAAGTGCTGCGTGCCGACTACGTCCGCACGGCCCGCGCCAAGGGCGTCAGCGACCGCAACATCAACATCCGCCACGCTCTCCGCAACGCCATGCTGCCGGTCATAACCGTCATCGGCCTGCAGTTCGGCGGCCTGCTCGGCGGGGCGGTCCTTACGGAAACCGTGTTCGCCTGGCCCGGCCTGGGCCGGCTGGTTGTGGATTCCATCCGCGCACAGGACGGACCGCTCGTGCAGGGAACGGTTCTGTTCATCGCGGTGGTGTTCATCCTGATGAACCTGCTGGTCGACCTTTCCTACGCGCTGCTGAACCCGAGGATCCGTTATGGCTGACCAGACCGCTAACGTAACCGTCCCCAAACGCCGCTCAGGCCTGCTGTCCGCACCTCCGCTGCGGCGCTTCCTGCGCAACAGGATGGCGGTGGTGGGGCTGGCGATAATCATCATCCTCGTACTGGTGGCGGTGTTCGCGCCGCTGATCAGTCCCGCACCGCCCGCAGCCCAGAACCTGCGGGAGCGGCTGCAACCCCCCTCGGCCGAACACTGGTTCGGGACCGATGAGTACGGGCGTTCAGTTTTCAGCCGGGTCGTTCATGGTGCACGCGTTTCGCTGCTGACCGGCACGATACCGGTGCTGGTGGCCGGCGTGATCGGCACGCTCCTGGGCCTGCTCGCGGGCTTTTACCGGGGCTGGGTCGATAACGTGCTGATGCGGGTCATGGACGTGCTGCTCGCCTTCCCGTCCATCCTGCTGGCCCTGGCGATCGTCGGTGCCCTGGGACCGGGTCTGACGAACGCGGTCATAGCTGTATCGATAGTCAGCATCCCCGAGTATGCGCGCATCGTGCGCAGCGTCGTGCTGGGCACCCGCGAAGAGGAGTTCGTGCAGGCCGCTTCGGCGGTGGGAGTGCGGACGCCACGCAAGATGTTCGTGCACATCCTGCCTTCGGCGCTGGGGCCGTTGACCGTGCAGGCCAGCCTGGGCGTGGGCTTCGCGATCCTCAGCCTGGCGGGCCTCAGCTTCCTGGGCCTGGGCATCCAGCCGCCGGCAGCTGACTGGGGCGAGATGCTGAACCGCGGCCGCAGGTTCCTGCCTGACGCCGACTGGCTGCTTATATTCCCCGGCCTCGCCATTTCGCTCACCGTGCTCGGTTTCAACCTGCTGGGCGACGGAATCCGCGACGCGCTCGATCCACGAGACTGACAGAATCAGCATGACGTGACAGTTGTGTCAGAGTGCCGTTACGTTACATGTATACAATTCAGGCATGCGTATCAGGCGAATCGGCCGGTGGGTTCTGCTCATCGGTGCCGTACTCCTTGTCGCCGTCGTGATCGTCGGGCTGGCAGAGCCGTGGGGCACGCGTGCCCTGTACCTGTCAGCTATCCCACTGGCGCTCATCGGCTGGTTCTGGGGAGTGCTTCCCGGCCTGATCGCCGGAGTGGCGATGCTCACGCATGTCCTGTGGCTGCCGATGGTGCCCGGGCTCCACAGGCCGACTCTCGATCAGTTGCTGCTGCTCGGCGTCCTCGCCTCGTTCGGACCGGTGCTTGGGGCGATACAGGCCCTGAAATCCCGGCATGACCGTCACCTGCGGGCTTCAAGTGAGGCGCGCTTCGACTCACTGACGGGCCTGCGCAATCGTGCCGCCGTGACCGAGGAGCTCGAGGCGATGCTGGCTGACGCCAAACGCAACGACCGGCAGCTGGCCGGGCTCTTCGTAGATCTGGACCGCTTCAAGATAATCAACGACACCTTCGGTCATGACGCCGGTGACGTGGTGCTGCGCGAGATCGCCCGCCGCATCGCCGACAGCGCCGCCGCCGGGGAACTGACGGCCCGCCTGGGTGGCGACGAGTTCGTGCTGGCCATACCCGACGTGGATCACGTGGACACGCTGTCTGCCCGGGCCCGCAAGCTGCTCTCTTCGCTGGGAACGCAGATCGACATCGGCGGCACGGTGACCGGCGTTGGTGCGAGCATCGGCATCAGCGTCTACCCGACGGACGGCGACAGCGTCGACGCCCTCATCAAGTTCGCCGACAGCGCCATGTACCAGGTGAAGTCCGGCGGCAAGAACTACTTCAGCTTCTCGACGGACGACATGCGGCAGCAGCGTAACCGCCAGCTGGAGATCGAACGCTGCCTGCGTGACGCGATGGGCGCCAACGAGTTCGCCGTGCATTACCAGCCGCAGGTGGATCTGCGCAGTGGCCGCGTCACCGGCTTCGAGGCGCTCCTGCGCTGGACCAGCGCCGAGCTCGGACCCGTCGCACCCGAAGAGTTCATCCCCATGGCCGAGGAGACCGGCCTGATCGTCCCGCTGGGACACTGGCTGCTGCGCGAGGTGTGCCAGCAGGCCGCCACCTGGCGCCGGGCCGGATTGCCGGCCGTGCGGCTGGCCGTGAACGTCTCGCCCCTGCAGTTCACCCATCCGGATTTCACCTCGCAGGTGAAACAGGCCGTCCGGGACGCCGGGATGCTGCCGAACAGCCTGGAACTTGAGATCACCGAGGGGCTTCTGCTTCACGATCATGACGTCGTGTTCCGGACGCTGCAGCGGCTCAGGCGCCTGGAGATCCGCGCGACCCTGGATGATTTCGGCACCGGTTACAGCTCGCTCGCCTACCTGGAGCGGCTGCCGATAGCGTCGCTCAAGATCCCCGGCAACTTCGTCGCAGGCATCGCCGGAGGCCTGCCGCGCGGCGGCATGAACCGCGAACGCAGCAGCGTCATCGTGCAGGCGATATGCGCGATGGCCCACAAGCTGAGCAAGACGGTAATCGCCGAAGGCATCGAAACCGAGGCGCAGCTCAGGTTCCTTACGGACATCGGCATCGACTTCGGCCAGGGTTACCTGTTCGGGGCTGCCATGAAGGTCAGTGAGGCGGAAGACCTGCAGCGCAGGCAGCTCGCCGGCTCAAAGCAGCTGCCGAAGAACGGCAAGCAGACCCATTTCAGCGACAAACTGCTGATAAGCGACTGACAGCGCGGGGCCAAAATGACGTTCGGTGTCCGCACGTTAATGCAGACACCGAACACCAGAGTTACCGTTCGCTCGAAAAGGCGCGCCATTTGGCTCCCAGCCGGAGCACCTTATCTGTTCCCTTCCTCCAAAGCAAAGTCTCGCAAGACCCGCTGTCCCCCCGGACAGTCGAAGCATAGCAAATGGACCATGAGAAACCACGCGGTCCTGTGAGTCAGGGCAGCGGCACGTATCCCGTGATGGCCAGATTAACGTCCCCGATATCATAACTCGAATAGCCACCGACCAGCAGCTGGTAATCGCCGGCGGTCAGGGGCAGGGTCAGGCGCGCAGGCCAGTAGTTCTCGGGATTTGACGGGTCGTAGGAGATCGTGTCGTTGAAGTCGATGAAGTTGCCCTCAGCGTCGTAGAGCATCAGCACTGCGTCCACACCTTCACCGTACGCGCGGATCATGACGAGAAGGTCCTGGTCCACGTGCAGGTCGTACAGCCGGCCGGGACCGTCGTAACCCTCGCCGGTAATCGGCAGTGACGGGTCCAGGTGCACCGTCAGCGAGCTGCCGACGGTCAGCGTTTCCGCTTCCTTGGCCCGGCCGAGGCCACCGTACTCACTGCCGGTGCCGGCGCTGGTGAGCAGCAGCTCGTAATCACCCAGTCCGTCGGCCGAGTAGGCGGTGACGACGGCGGTGTAACGGCCGGCCTCAGGCAGTGTGAGGTCAAGCGCTGACTGCCACGCCGTGGGGAAGGAGCCGGTCCAGGAATCGTCGTTGTAATCGAGGAGGCTTCCGTCCGGAGCGTAAACCGTCAGCCAGGTGTCGAACTCGTTGCTGCCCAGCGTCAGAGAGACAGTTTCGCCCTGTTCGCCGGTGAAGAAGAAGACGTGGACGCGCGATCCGTCCTTGAAGTTCTGGCCGTCAGCCTCGGTCAGCATGCCGTGAACGGGCTCGCCGGGCTGAAGGACGGGAGTGCTGAAATTGTAGATGGTGGGTGCGTTGAGCGGCTGGGCGAAGGCTGCGGACAGGCCGAGCGTGAGCAGGGCCGCCGCTGCCGGATGCAGGATACGGATCTTCACTGAACTGTTCCCCCTCATTTTTGTGGCCACGGATGCGCGACCTTGGGATTCGAACAGTTTACCGGATACGCATGCCTGAAAGCCGGATTATTTCCTTCTGAACAGCCGGGCGATGAATGCGACCAGCAGCCCTGCTGCCGCGCCCGCTCCCAGCATGTACAGCGGGTGCAGTTCCCACAGGTTGATGTTCAGTCCTTCAGCCATGCCGGTCACCTTGAAATGATGCGTGCTTCACAACCTGACTGTAGCACCGGCTGGCCGGACCCCAGGCAGTCCGGGCAGCCGGCAACAAAAAAAGGGGGCCATTTTGAAGGCCCCCTTGGACACGCTCACTCTCCTGAGCGATTGCCCGTCAGCGGTTGGCGCCCAGGCCGATCTGGCCACAGGCGACTGCGCGGTCGATCTCGACGAAGCCACGCTCGTTCAGCGGCGGCAGTTCGCTGCCCGAGAAGATGTACATGAAGTACTGGGTCTGCTCGATGTGACTGACAGTCAGCTCGATCTCGTCGATGCTGACGAACGGGTCATTCACGAACGAGCCGACCGGGGCCAGCGCCAGGACCATCTCGCGGTCCGGACCACAGGTACCTTCGAACAGCACCGGCAGGTACTGGCTGCCGCGGGTGATGTTCGACAGGGTGACGGTCACGCGGGTGTGATCCATCTCTTCAGTCATCTGCACGTAACCGCTGACCCCGCTGCCGTCGATCGGGAAGACGCCGTAGCTGGCGGTCTGCGGGAAGGACGTGGGAGTCTGGGCTGCTGCGAACCCAACAAGGGCAGCAAAGATCGTGCCAAGAACAAATTTACGCATTGAAATCCCCTTTCGGAGGCGCGGGGCGCACTCCAGTTGCATACCGATTTGTACGCTGCCCCTGACACCAAGACAGTAAGGCAGCACTCTTAGGGCGATATATTCGCCTTAATGGAGACGGTTACCTACCGGAAACTGACCGACATGGCCGACCTGCTCGAGTGCTCGCGCATCGAGCAGCGGGTGTGGGGCGAAGGCATCGTGCCGGGGCACCTGCTCAAGGCGATCTCCGCAATGGGTGGCCTGGTGGTCGGAGCGTCCTCAGCCAGCGGACTGGTCGGCTTCGCCTTCGGCTTCCTGGGACGGCGCGGAGATGAACTGCTGCATCATTCCCACGTGCTGGCCGTGCTGCCGGAATGGAGCGGCCGGGGAATCGGCGCGGCCTTGAAACGCAAGCAGGCAGAACTGTGCCGCGAGCAGGGCCTGAAGCTGATGACGTGGACCTTCGATCCGCTCAGGGCCCGGAACGCCCACCTGAACCTCGAGAAACTAGGCGCAGCCGTCCGCGTTTACGAGGAGAGCTACTACGGCGAGATGTCCGACGCCCAGAACGGCCAGCTGGCCAGCGACCGCCTGCTCGCGGAGTGGCACCTTGACCGCCAGCCACGGCGCTGGAGCGGGAACGCCGCGGAGTTGCCCGCCGCACTTGCCACCACGCCTGCCGGTCCGGGCGAGTCTGACCTTACGCTCGAGGCGCCGGCCGTGCGCGTGGCCGTACCTCAGGACGTGGGCCAGCTGCTTGAAGCCGACCCTGAACAGGCCGTGCGCTGGCGGGCCGCAGTGCGCCAGGCGATGAGACACTACCTCAGACACGGATACGTGGCAACCCGGTTCCAGGCTGGCGGTTACGTGCTTGAACGCGGCTGAGCCGGCCTGGCACGCGGGCTTATGCTTATGGCAGGAGGCTCACCTGTGAGAATCGAAGTAACAAGTGGAGAACTGCAGGCAGTCGAGGCGGATACGCTCGTAGTCAACCTGTTCAGCGGAGTGGAGAAACCCGGAGGCGGTACCGGTGCCGTAGATGCCGCACTCTCGGACGCCATCAGCGACCTGATCAGCCAGGGCGATGTCACCGGCAAGGCAGGCGAAGTCACCGTCCTGTACCCGCGCGGAGCAGTTCCCGCCGGCCGGGTGATCGTGGTCGGCCTGGGCAAGCGCGAGGATTTCAACGCAGAAGCTGCCCGCTGCGCCGCCGGCAAGGCTGCTGTGAAGGCCCGCGAGCTGGGCTCTAAAACCATCGCCACCATCGTCCACGGCGCCGGCACCGGCGGCCTGGACCCTGCCGAGGCAGCGTACGCTACGGCAGAAGGCACACTCCTGGCCCTGTACCGCTATGAGGCGCCCCGGCTCAGGAACGAGGCGAAGGAACAGCCGGAGAGCATCCAGCTGGTCGAGCTGGACGAGAGCAAGGTCGCCGCGATGCAGGCCGCAGTTGACGAAGCCAACGCCGTCGCCCAGGGCGTATTCCTTGCCCGCGACCTGGTGAACGGCCCGTCGAACATCGTGACGCCTGAGTACATGGCGGCAGCGGCCCGCGAACTGGCGGACACGTACGGTTTCGAGATCACCGTAGGTGACCGCAGCTGGGCCGAGGAACAGGGTATGGGAGCTTTCCTGGGCGTGTCGATGGGCACCGCGCGCGAGCCGGCCTTCATCGTCATGGAGCACAATCCGGAGGGCAGCGCCGAAGCACCGGTCGTCCTGGTCGGCAAAGGCCTCACTTTCGACACGGGTGGCATCTCGCTGAAACCCCGTGCGGGCATGGAGACGATGATCTCGGACATGGGTGGCGCCGGCGCTGTGCTGGGAGCAATGAAGGCCATCGGTGAGACCGGGCTGAAGCGCCGCGTCGTCGCCATCGCCGGCCCGGTGGTCGACGTCGAGTTCCCGTCCGACGCCGTGCCCCCCATCAACACCGCGCTGGAGATGACCATCACGGTCGACGGCGAGGGCATCGCCGTGCGCGCCGAGGTGGCCCAGCAGATCGGTGAGTC
>CALDPK010000035.1 GCA_937911855.1 uncultured Trueperaceae bacterium
GCTTGTTCTGGTACTTGAGGTAGTGAGCGTGCTCCCAGACGTCGATGCCGAACAGCGGCGTGTCACCCTGCATGAGCGGCGAATCCTGGTTGGGCAGGCCGTAAACATCGAGTTCGCCGTTACCCTTGACGACCAGCCAAGCCCAGCCGGAGCCGAACTGCTTGGCGCCCGCTTCGTTCAGTTTCTCCTTGAACGAGTCGAATGAACCGAATTTGGAGTCGATGGCTGCTGCGAGCTCACCGGAGGGCTGACCACCGCCGCTGCCGGACAGCGAGTTCCAGAACAGGTTGTGGTTGTGGAAGCCACCGCCGTTGTTGCGGACTGCGGCAGGCAGGCTGTCTGCGCCGCGCGAAAGGATCTCCTCGATCGATTTGCCTTCGAGTTCGGTGCCTTCGACGGCAGCGTTCAGGTTGTCTGTGTAAGCCTTGTGGTGCCTGCCATGGTGAATCTCCATGGTTTCCTTGTCAATGTGCGGTTCAAGTGCGTCGCTCTGATATGGAAGTGGTTCAAGTGTGAATGCCATGATTTACTCCTCCTGAGCCATGTTATGACCAGTTCTGAAAAGAACCGGACGTTCACCCGAAGTGTACCAGAGGCGCCTGCTGCCTCCGCCGCGCTGACCTACAATGCCACCTTCGCAGTCATGTCACTCCGTATTGCAACGCCACTGCAGTCAAGCATGTAGATTATTGCTATGAATACGCAGCGACTCACTCAGGTAACAGTCGGCATAATCGCACTTGCGATTCTTGCCGTAATCATCTTCAACCGCGTCAGCAGTGCCGGCCCCGCTGAGATCGACCTGTCCAGCCAGCCCAGGCTCGGCAGCGAGAACGCTTCCGTACACGTGGTCCTGTTCGAAGACTTCCTCTGCCCCTCGTGCGCCACCTTCACCGAGCAGATTTTCCCGGTAGTCAAGAACGAATACGGTGATCATCCGGAAGTCGCTTTCTACTACGTCGACTTCCCGGTCATCCCGGGCTCGACTGGCGCTGCGACGGTCGCGGAATGCGTCTACCGCCAGGACAACGATGCATTCTGGGAGCTCTACCCAGTGTTCATGCGCTCACAGCAGCAGATCACGAGTGCAGCCAACGCACTTGAGCTTGCCGGTGAATACGCACCCGGAATCGACCGCGACGAACTCGTGAGCTGCACCGAGGATCCCGCCACGCTGGCAGTCGTCCAGGCCGACGGGCAGATGGCCGCGCAGGCCGGCGCTACCGGCACCCCCTCCGTGTTCGTCAACGGCCGGAACGTGTCCTCCTCGGCCAACGCAATCAACAACGCCATCGCTGCGGCGCTCCCTTAAGAAGGACCTGAGCTGCGCCCGTGGCAGCCGGTAAGTGCTGGTGCCTACAGGCTTTGGCAGCTTCTGAAGCGCCGGACGACTGTGGTCAAGGCACAGCTCCAGCTGCGCCAGAGCTTCGACGGGATCTCCGGTCTCAAGGAAGCGGCCGCGCCAAGCCTTGC
>CALDPK010000036.1 GCA_937911855.1 uncultured Trueperaceae bacterium
CAGGTCGGCGCCGGCGATCGCGGCGATGCCCGAGAGCGCCGCCGAGATGCCGTAGGTCAGGCCCTGCTCGTCGCGGATGGTCTGCATCACGGGTTCCAGCAGGTCGGGGCGCAACAGTGGTTCTCCGCCGGAGAAGTGCACCTGGAGGATGCCGATGTCGGCGGCTTCATCGAGCACCCTGAGCCAGGTGGCGGTGTCGAGTTCTTCTTCGCGGCGGGTCATCTCCAGCGGGTTCGAGCAGTAGATGCAGCTCAGCGGGCAACGGTGGGTCACCTCGAGCAGCAGTCCTACGGGCGGTTGTGCCTTCATGATGTTCGTTCCAACCATTTTCGTTCCACGGCCTCTCTCAGGAATTCAGTTACGTCGGCCTCGAGCTCGTCGAGCGGCGCGTCGGGGTAGCGTGATTTCAGTTCGGCTACCAGGTCGGTGACGCTGCGCTCTCCGTTGCAGAGGCCCAGGATTTCGGCGGCGCTTTCACTCAGCATCACGACGCGCTCGGGCATGAGCAGTACGTGACTTTCACGGGTCTTGTCGAAGCGCATGCGGGCCCGTCTCGCCAGTTCCGGGCGTTCCGGTACGGGCGGTGATTCGTTCATCAGGCGCGTTCCGGCTGTGCGGCCGGCTGGAGTGGGTAGCGCACCATGATCGCGTCCAGCAGCGCCCAGAGCATGGAGACCTTGAACCGAAGTGCTTCGATCATCTTCTGCTGCAGTTCGGGTGTGTTGGCGTGCTTGAGGACGACTTCCAGGGCGTGTTTGGCTTCTTCGGGTGCCTGTTCGACGCGGCTGCGGAAGTACTGCAGTCCGACCGGGGCGACCCAGTCGTAGTGGTCTTCGAACGCTTCGGTGCGGTCGATCATGATGAGTGGTGCGAACATCTCGGTGAGTGATGATGCTACGCCCTCGAGCCAGGTGTGGTCGCGGATGAAGTTGACGTAGGCGTCGACGACGAAGCGTACGCCGGGCAGGACGTGGCGTCCGTCGAGGAGTTCTTCGCGTTTGAGGCCTACTGCTTCGCCGAGTACCAGCCATTTCTCGAGGCCGCCTTCGCCGGGGCGGGAGCCGTCGTGGGTGTGGACGCGGGAGATCCAGACGCGGCGGTATTCCAGCGGCAGTTTGGCGAGCAGCAGTGAGTCCTTGACGGGGATGTGTTCCTGGTAGCAGTAGCGGTTGGCGACCCACATGCTGAGTTGCTCGCGGGTGAGTTCACCGCGGTGCATCGCCAGGTTCCAGGGGTGCAGGTGGTGATAGCCTTTCTCGAGTACTTCGCGCAGGGCGGCGGTCATCTCGGCGTCGCTGAGCAGTTTCTGCTCGGCGGCGGGGGCGGTTGCGTTTGTCGTTGCCATCAGACTGTTACCTCTTGTCCGTCTTCGGCCAGTTCGAGGCCGTGTGCACGGATGAATTGTCTTGCCTCGGATGAGGGGTCGAGTACGGGGTTCGTGTTGTTGATGTGGACGTACAGTTTCACAGCGGCTGGCAGGGCGCCCAGGAGTTCTGCGGTGCCTCCCGGTCCGCCAATGGGAGCGTGACCCATGTCGGCTGCGGTGCGGGGTATTCCGCCGACCCGCGGGAACTCGTCGTCTGACCAGAAGGTGCCGTCGATGAGCAGTGCGTCGACGTCGGCGAGCTGTTCGCGCAGTGGTCCGTCAAGTTGCGCTACGCCGGGAGCGTAGGCGATCTTGCGTCCGGTCTGCAGGTCCTCGAATATGAGCGCGCTGACGGCCCAGGGTGTGACTCCGCGCTGTTCCGCATAGCGGGGTGGATCCTGACCTGTTTCCAGCCAGTGCACGGCTGCTTTCCGTTCGCCTGTACCCAGCAGCATCGGTGCGTGCGGGTCGACTGGAGCGAGAGTGGGGTTGCCGTACTGTGCCAGTGCGGGTGCGACGCGCAGGTCAGTGTTGAGCATGTCCAGGACGGGTTGGGTGCCGTGGATGGTCCAGCCGGCTCCTTCACGCAGGTGCAGCAGGCCCAGGGTGTGGTCCAGTTCGGCGTCCGTAAGGATCACGCCCTTTATGGGGGTGTGCCGCTGGCCAATTGACGGGTGAAGCTCGACGTGGTTCCTGAGCTGGGTGGTGATGTCGGGCGTGGCGTTGATGATGTACCAGTCTTCGCCGTCGGGTGAGAAGGCTGCGGATGCCTGCAGGCGTGCGGGCAGCAGGCCGCGGCGGCTTGCCTCGCAGTAGCGGCAGCGGCAGTTCCACTGTGGGAATCCGCCTCCGGCGGCCGTGCCCAGAATTCGTAGCTTGATGTGAATGCCTCCTTGCAATAGAAAGACCAGGAAAGATAGATGGGAGCAGGAAATATTCCGGGGAGCGACTGCAGTTAAAGCAGCCGTCCCCGGCGTGCGAGTAGGGTTTAGCGGGCCTGAGCGTACGCGGTCACTTCAGCGCAAGCTGATACTTCCTTGAATGAGGGTTTCTTCCACATGGGGCTGCACCTCCTCCCAAGTTGGCGTTGCCTTCGATGCTAGCACGGGCAACCCCGATATAAATTTGTGTAGGGACAAATGACCCTGTACGTTGTGCCGGCGTTGGATTGTGATACAAAAATTCTACTTTGTACAGGCCTGCTTAAATCAGGCATGAAGATGCGCTGGGAAGCGGCTAATGAGCTGTTAATCAGCGCGCCTGCGGATGAACATGGGCTCAACTGCAGAAGTTCAAATGCGGTCTGCTATATCCAGGTTCGTTGTTCTTTTGCACAGCGCGTCAAGTGGGCAGCTGAACCGCGAATGCGGACCAGAAGAACAGCGCGACAGCCCCAAGGACGACACCGACGACTGGCACCTCCGCCCACATCCACTGCACGCCAGACTGATCGAAAGTAAAGCTGACTGTACCAAGCGTAAAGAGCACCGCCGAGATGAACATTGGATTGCGTACGCGATTCATATGGCCACCTGACAACCGTTCAATGATTTTTCGCACCGTAGCACGCCAGATTGAGTCAGAATGCACCAAGGAGACATGCCCTGGATCCCGGCAGACCGGCCGCTGGGGTGGTGAACGGACACGTCCGCCAGGAAGGACACGCATGAGCTGGGGATCACTGATAATTCGCGCCGCAGGCATCGGACTGATCGCCTGGCCGGTGGTGCAGAACATGATCAACTGGATGCCGCATTTCTCCCGGGCGCGACTCGAGGGCATCTTTCCCATGTTGATCGGTATCCAGCTGCTGCTCCTGGGAATGTACGTGGACCGGCCAGGCCGCAAACCGCGGGATCTGGTGATGCTGCTGCTCTTCACTGCGGCGATCGCGATCTGCTGGGCCGCTGGTCAGCTCGTTGCCGGGGTGATCGTGTTCCTGCTGCAACTGCCTTTCCTGGGCCGGGCGGACGATGAATGGCGCCGCACGCCCCAGCGCTGACCAATCAGCCGGCGTTCAGGCGAAGGGCTGCGATACCTCGTTCAACCGGGCGACTTCCGCTGCACTCAGCTCCAGCGTCGCTGCTGCCATCAAGCTCGGCAGCTGTTCGGGAACGCTGACTGACGCGATGGGCGCCAGGATTCCGCGCGCCCGCAACCACGCGAGTGCGACAGTAGCCGGTTCAACACCACGCGCCCCGGCAATCTCAGCTAGTGCATCGACGACGGCGAAACCCTCGTCATTGAGGTAAGCCGCAACTGCCCCACCACGAGCCTGGGCGTCAGCATCCTCCTGGGTCCGGTACTTGCCGGTCAGGAAGCCCGAAGCCAGCGCCGAATACGGGAACACGGCAGCATCAAACTCTGCGGCAAGCGGAGCGTAGTCCTGCTCGAACTGCCGGCGCCTCACCAGGTTGTAGCCCGGCTGGATAGCGACAGGCATAGTGAGGCCAGCGCGCTGGGCCGTCTCAAACCATTCCCGCATCCGCTCCGGCGAATGATTGGACAGACCGATGTGGCGCACCTGGCCGGACTGGACCAGGTCGTGAGCAGTCTGCACCTGATCCTTGATGGACACAGCGGCGTCGTCATTATGCAGGTAGTAAAGGTCGATGTAATCCGTCTGCAGGCGCTCCAGTGAATCAGCCAGCGCTGCCTTCGCGTTGGCATCGGACAGACCGCGGCGTTTGGGGTGAGCCTCGAACTTGGTGGCCAGGACGATCTAACTGCGGTTACCGCGCGCGGCCAGCCAGTTACCGATGATCTGCTCGGATTCGCCGCCCTCGCCTACCCAGGCTACTTGACACTCCCACGGCTAAAGCCGGTGGGATTCTTGCTTCGCTGGGGTCAGCCGCCCGAGTGCGGGTGGTCTAACAACCCCTCCACAAGCGTTTAATGTCTCGGCGTGCCCCGCCGCGACAAGCATTCGCAATCCTTCTGCGCGGATGTTCCTGGCTGCGTTAACGTCCCGGTCGTGCGTCAATCCGCAAGCGCACAACCAGTTCCTGTCAGAGAGCTTCAGGTTCTGATTGATGAAGCCGCAAGCACTGCAAGCCTTACTGCTCGGGTAGAACCGGTCAATTACCACCAGGTGCTTGCGGTTCCACCTGCCCTTGTACTCGAGTTGCCTTCGCAGCTCACCGAGCGCTGCATCACTGAAGCTCTTGGCCAGCTTGGTTCTCGCGAGGCCCTTGAGTGACAGGTCTTCGATGCAAATCGCATCAGCTTTCATGACTAGTTCGGTGGTGAGTTTGTGCAGGTGATCAACCCGCTGGTTCTTGACTTTCTCGTGCAGGCGGGCGACGCGCACACGCGCTTTACTCCGGTTGCTGCTGCCTTTCTTCTTCCGGGAGAGGGCGCGCTGCGCGCGCGCCAGGCGCTTCGCAGCACGCCGAAGATACTTTGGTGCCGTCACTTTATGACCGTCATCCAGGGCGATGAGGCTCTCCAGGCCAGCATCCACACCGACAACACGGGTTGGGTCAGCTGCTGGTAGCGGCACGTCAGGCATCTCGAACTCAACTGTGAGGGTCACGAACCACTTACTTGCAGCTGATTGTTTGAACGTTGCACTCTTGATGATTCCATCTGCAGTGCGTGACTGTCTGACGCGTACCCAGCCGACCTTTGGAACGTAAACGCTGCCTGCCTCGAGCTTCACTCGCTGCGGGATGCGGAAAGTAGCCGGGTCATGCTTCCTGGAGCGAAACCGCGGATAATGAGCACGCTTAGCGAAGAACGCCTCAAACGCCCCATCCAGATCCCTGAGCGCCTGCTGCAACGCCTGTGAGTCAGCATCTTTCAACCAGATGGTGTCCGGCTGATTCTTCAAGGCAGTGAGTTCACCCGAAAGCTGCTTCCTGCTGATTCCCCGACCGTGCTCCTCATAGTAAGTGCCGCGACGTTCGAGAGCCCAGTTGTACACGAAGCGCCTCGCGCCCCCCATGAACTCCAGTGCATCCCGCTGGGCGCTGGTGGGTTCCATGCGGAACCGGTACGCGCGGCGCTCTTTCACACGGTCCCCTGCTCCGCGATGTACCGCTCGATGGTCTTGGCACTCACGTTGCCGGCTGTCGACACGAAATAACTCCGCGTCCATAGCGACGGGAGTTTCAGTAACACCGGAAACTCGCGACGCAAAACACGCGCCGTGAATCCTTTAAGGCGGTGCATCACCTGCGTCGGAGCCGAGTCAGGATCAATGCCGATGAACAGGTGAACATGATCAGGCATCACTCGCAGAGCAACCACCTCCCACCCCAGTTCAGCAGCCTTGCTGTTCAGGAGTTCAACCAGCCGCTCCCGAACCCGCCCAACGAGCACACTCCGGCGTCTCTTCGGGCAGAACACGAAGTGATAGCGCAGCAGATGCACGCAAGTATGCCTATGTTGATAAGACCGCGTCAACAACACCAGTATAACCAAAGGGGACGCTTCAGCCAGCCGCTGTTTCATCCCACCGATAAAACAGTGGGCTTTCACAGCTGCTTATCTGTAAGAATCAGCCGTGTCCAGGAAGTTGCCGCCGGCTGCGACGAACGCATCAAGGATGGCGAAACTGGTTCCTTCGTCAGCAGTCCATCCGAAAGAGTTGGCGCCAAGATTCAGCGGGAAAATGTCAAGTTCAGTACCGGGGATGCGCTTCATGCAACAAGTTCCTCCAATAAGGGCCGGCCAGCTGGCCGGTCAGTCGAGGCCACCCAATCGAGACTCGCGAATGCCGTTCCAACCGACTGTGTGCGGTCGTATCCACGTGACGGGAGCGTGCGGCCGAGAAAGCACGGTTCGGTGTAATCTGCGCTGAACCGGAGGCGTGAAATGGCAATATCGAAGGCCGTACTTGAGTGTTGGCAAGCCAATAACCAGGTGAACGAGAACCTGCTTGAGCACCTCAGCCAGGAGATGCTGGACGCACGGACACCAGGTGGCGGCATGACGGTTGCCGGACACCTGGCTGAGCTGGCGGGAACCGTTGAGTACTGGGTCGACAAGCTGGCTCCGGATCAGCAGCGCGCGACCCCCCGCCTGTACAGCATCGTTGATGAAAACGTCGTCCCGGAAAGCGACCTTGAACGCTACCGGGCGCACTTCCTCGCAGGCCGCGACGCTGCCCTCGAAGCAGCCCAGTCAGTGCCTGAAGGCGACACTGGCGAAGCGCCGCATCTCAGCGCGGACGCATTGCTGCTGCACATGATCGTGCATGACTCGCATCACCGCGGTCAGTTATTGCTCGCGCTGAAAATCAACGGCCATCCTCTGCCATCCGAGGAAGCCATGTGGCTCCCCTGGCGGAATGAGTGGCCCAAATAGGATCTGGGCGCGGCCGGGTCAGCGCGCCCGGGCGACAAAAATCATGACGGGTGCGGCGCCGTCAAACTGTGTGCGCGTCCAGCTGCCGTAGACCGCTTCAATCCCAAAGCCTGTTGCCTGCAGGTCACGCGTGATTTCTTCGTGCGAGCGGAAAATGAGGGTCTCGCGCACCGTGACCGTGTCGCCTGTGTGCACGAACAGGTTATGGGCGGCAAAGTTCACAGTGCGGTCGTCAGCAGCTTCGACGTCCATCCATTCAACCAGCACGCCGTGAATGGTCTCCCGGCTCGTTCGCTCGCCCGATTGCCAGTTTTTCCAAGCACGTGCAGCCGGGTTTCGGCTCTCGAAAGCGAGCGTGCCACCCACCTGCATCCGCAGGCGAATATCCTGAAGCGTCCGGGGCCAATCGGAATCCGGAATGTGCTGGCCGACGTTACCCGTCATCAGCACCAAATCGAAACTTTCGTGCGGAATGCTCGAGCTGTTTCCGTCAATCCACTCCACTCGCTGGGATCCTGCGCGCTTACGGGCGAAAGCGAG